>NZ_MDSU01000001.1 GCF_002119425.1 Desulfurella amilsii
ACTGTGAGAGGGACACCTCGATCAGACACGAAAGTGGGCCTTAGTGATCCGGTGGTTTCCGTATGGAAGGGCCATCGCTCAACGGATAAAAGGTACTCTGGGGATAACAGGCTGATACCGCCCAAGAGTTCATATCGACGGCGGTGTTTGGCACCTCGATGTCGGCTCATCACATCCTGGGGCTGGAGAAGGTCCCAAGGGTTCGGCTGTTCGCCGATTAAAGTGGTACGCGAGCTGGGTTCAGAACGTCGTGAGACAGTTCGGTCCTTATCTGCCGTGGGCGTAGGAGATTTGAGGGAATCTGTCCTTAGTACGAGAGGACCGGGATGGACGCACCTCTGGTGTAGCAGTTGTGGCACCAGCCGCAGGCGCTGCGTAGCTATGTGCGGATATGGATAACCGCTGAAAGCATCTAAGCGGGAAGCCAATCCCAAGATGAGATCTCCCAAGCCGTTAGGCTTCTAAAGGTCCCTTGGAGACTACGAGGTTGATAGGCGCAAGGTGTAAGTGCAGTAATGCATTAAGCTGATGCGTACTAATAGACCGTGTGGCTTAAACTTTTTTGCTCTTTAATAGTTAGATGCAAAACAATCCCTCTGGTGGCGATAGTATAGCGGGAAACACCCGATCCCATCCCGAACTCGGCAGTTAAGCCGCTATGCGCCGATGGTAGTCTGGGAGCGCCCAGGCAAGAGTAGGTACTGCCAGGGGGATAAAAAAATCATGCAAAGGACATTCGTTTTAGATAACTTCAAAAATATTTTTTTAAATATAGTATTGTGCTGTCCGGATATCCCTCAAAATACCGGAAATATTGCCAGACTATGCGTAGGAACTGGAGCAAGACTTCACTTAATCAAGCCTTTTGGCTTTACTCTTACAGATAAAAAACTAAAACGCGCAGGCCTTGACTATTGGGATAATCTTGATCTTGTAGTTTATGATTCAGTAGAAGATTTTTTTGAAAAAAATAACAATGTCAATTTTTACATAGCTACTACAAAAGCAAAAAACTTCTATTATGAAGTTAAATACACTCAGAATGATTATTTAATTTTTGGGTCAGAAACCAGCGGTTTTGCGCTTAAGTATGTTGATAGGTATTTTGATAGATGTATAAATATACCCATGAAATCGACTGTAAGATCGCTTAACCTTGCCAATTCAGTTGCAATTGTTTTATATGAAGCTCTAAGACAAATACTGTTTAAATAACTAAAAATGCATCTCCATAGCTAAAAAATCTGTACCTTTCTTCAATGGCTTTTTGGTAGCAAAAATGTGTGTTTTCTACACCTATTAGGGCACAAATGAGCATAATCAGTGTCGATTTTGGCAGATGGAAATTAGTTAAAATATTTTTTACTGTTTTAAACTGATAGCCAGGATAGATAAATATATCTGTTTTTGTTGAGATTGGTTTTAAAAATCCTTGAGTATTTGAAGCGCTTTCAAGCGCTCTTACTACCGTCGTGCCCACAGGCAGAATAGTTCGATTTTCTAATAGTGCTTTATTGTATATTTGTGCTGTTTTTGGCGATATTTCAAAATATTCTTCGTGCATTTTGTGTTCTTTTATGTTTTGTGTTTCTACGCTTTTAAATGTGCCAAGACCCACATGGAGTGTGATGTAGGCTATTTTAATACCTTTTTGCTTTATTTTTTCGAGCAACTTACTTGTGAAGTGTAAGCTTGCAGTTGGTGCAGCAATTGAGCCTTCAATTTCAGCAAAAACTGTTTGATAGTACTGTTTATCAAGCGCATCAAGCTGATTGTCTTTTCTTTTAATGTAAGGCGGCAAGGGCATTGAACCAATATCATATAAATAATCTTTGATATCAGAGTTTATCTCAAACTTTATAATTTTTTTTTGCTCATTTGTTTGTAAAATCGTAGCTTTTAGGCTTTTTGGTAAAATGACTTTTGTATCGTGCTTAATTTTGCCTTTAACAAAACAATAATAAATATTTTTTTCGATTTGCTCAATTAGCAATATTTGAAGTGAACCACCGCTTTCTTTAGTTGCAGATAGTTTTGCTGGTATAACTTTGGTATTGTTTAAAACAATTAAATCGTTTGGTGACAAGTAGTCTATTATATCTCTAAAAATCTTATGCGATATTTTTTTTGTTTTTTTGTTATAAATAAAAAGCTTGCATTCATCAGGTGGTATATGTGGGCTTTGAGCAATTAGTTCTTTTGGAAGAGCATAATCAAAAATATCTAAATTCATTGGACAATATAGAATGTACCAATCCCTACTGCTACGATATCATCTTGATCATCTTTTACATAACATTGGGCTACAATTGTTGTAAATCCCAGATGGAGGATTTTAGTTTGAGTAATAAGTGTACTGTGATTTGTTGCTTTAATAAAGTTTACTTTTAATTCAAGTGTGTAAAATTTTTTATCTTCACCAATGGTTTTAGAAATTTCAGCGCCAAGTGCTATATCGATAAGGCTGCAAATGGCTCCACCATGCACCACGCCGTATATGTTTTTATTGTTAATACCTGGCTTTAAAGTTACGCTATTTTCTCTTTTTATTCCAATTAGTTTATCAAAGCAGCGCAAATTTGAGCCATCTAAGCTTTTTATTAATTCACTTAAGAAATCTAGTTCTTCCTGTTTTGCATTGTTTATAAACTCAATTAGTTCTTTTTTACTCACAAGTTTTAATTATAATCATTTAATTTAAAAAATCAAATGAATAAGGAGGCTAAAGTAGAGCCCCCTTGAGTTATTCTTGAGCTTTAAAGCTTTCTATAATTTTTTGAGCTTTTTGAGCTGGTACTTCTTCGTACCCAAAAAATTTTGCTCTAAAAAAGCCCCTTCCCGCTGTTAAAGAGCGCAGCGTTGGAGCGTATTCTAAGATTTCAGCCTCTGGTATCAAAACTATTACTTGCTTGAAGTTATGCCTTTTCCCATAAGTTTCCATTTTTAGCATTTTACCTCTTCTTGCATTAATATCGCCTATTATGTCACCTACATTTTCTTCTGGTACAAAAACTTCCATTTCAAGAATTGGTTCTAAGAGAGTGGGTCTGCATTTTAAAACACCTTCTTTAAAAGCTATGGATCCTGCCATTTGAAATGAAAAATCACTTGAATCCACGGGGTGATACATACCATCAATGAGCTTAACTTTAATGTCTGTCATGGGATATCCTACCAAAGCTCCTTTTTCCATAGCAGATTTGACGCCTTTTTCGACAGAGGGTATAAATTGACGCGGTATAGCACCACCTACAATCATATCAACAAACTCAAAGCCAGCCCCCCTTGGAAGAGGTTCAATTTCAATGGTAACATCTCCAAATTGGCCATGGCCACCCGTTTGCTTTTTGAATCTTGCTTTGTACGTTGTTTTATCTTTTATCGTTTCTTTGTAAGCCACTTTTGGTAACTTTAACTTTATATCAAGACCAAATTTTTTCAGACGAGAAACTACTACTTCCAAGTGATTAGTACCCATTCCAGTTAATATAAATTCGTTTGTTTCCGTATTTTTTTTAAATGAAAGTGTTAAATCTGATTCAAGGATTTTACTCATGTATGTAGAGATTTTTTCATCATCATTTTTGGATGAGCCATAGACTGCATAAGAGATAAAAGGCAGCGGCATCTTTACAAATTCAATAGGCGTATCTTTTTTGTCGTTTGATAACGTATCTGCAGTTTGAGTGTATTTTAATTTAGCTACAGCAATAATATCACCTGCCTCAGCAGATGTCATATTGGTTGGGTTTTTTCCAATTAGCGTTTGAATAGAGCCAATGCGTTCTTCCTGGTCTTTATTGAGATTGTAATATATAGTATCGGGTGTAAATTTACCACTTAAGATTCTAAGAAGGCTTAATTTGCCTGATTGAGGATCATTGTAGGTTTTAAAAACAAGAGCCTTTGAAGTGTTTTCTTCATTTTTTGCTGACGGCAGATAAGCATTTGCAAATTCTATTAATTTTTGTGTATTGTACCCAGATAGTGCGCTGCCAACAAGTATAGGGATAATTTTTTGTGAAGATATGGCTTCTTTTAATATAGCATTGAAAAGCTTGTTGTTAAGTTCTTCGCCTGATAGATAATTCTCCAACAGCTCATCATTTAGAGATGACACTTCTTCTATTATCTGGGAATGGTAATTATTAGCCTCTTCTGTAAGCTCGCTTGGTAAATTAATCTCTTTTTGGTTAAAATCATAAGCTTTTAAATTTAATGTATCGATATAACCAACAACTTTATCATTTTCTTTAATGGGTATTTGGAAAGCGACAGCTTTAAACAATTCATTTATAGATTTAAAAGCATTTGCAAACTGGCTATTTTCTTTGTCTATTGCATTAACAAAAACAATAAAGGGTTTATTTTCTCTTTCAATATCATAATAAAAACGCTCTGTTTGGGCTTTAACACCTTCTTGTATGTCAACTACCAAAATAGCACTATCAGATGCCCTAATACCACATAGAGCATCGCCTATAAAATTGTGATAGCCTGGTGTGTCAATTAAATAAATTGTTGAGTTGTTTTGCGATATATTTGCTATAGAAAGCTGTATTGAAACTTTGCGCTCAATCTCTTCACTGTCAAAATCCATCGTGAGGTTGCCTTTTTCCGTTGAGCCTTTTCTTGTGATTTTCTTATTTACAAATAATATATCTTCTACTAATGTGCTTTTACCACAACCACCTGCTCCGCATATTGCAATGACCTTTTTATCTACCTCTGCCATAACTTCCTCCCCTTTTTAAGAAAGTGATTTTTGTCTTAGCTGCAAGCAGTAGTCTTTGTATTGCGAAAAATTGTTTTCTTTTGAAGAAATTGCCTCATACCAATCTTTAAGCCATTCAGCATATTCTGGATGGTTTTGACTATTGGAACGCAAAATCTTGTTTTGCAGATTGTATGCTATTATTTTATCTGAGACATCTATGGCATCATTTGTTGATACAAAATGTGCTTTTTGAGTAGTTATTTGATACTTGCCTGGCGCAATTTCTTTGATGTCTAAAGTATCTGCTTCGTAAAAACCAATAATTAAGTGCTTAATTTGCTCATTGCGCATAATTGCCCTAAATAGAATAATTATAGGACTATGTTCGTTTTTAGATACTCTTTGTAATTTTTCGAACTCTTTAAAACCAACAATACAATCTAATTTGCCATCTAGATTAAAACCTTCAGGGTAGGGACCATATTCGAAACCATTTGACTTGGTAATTCTTGCTGCAAATTCGTCGTGTGAGTTTGCAGCAAAAAAAGGGATGCTCAAGATAAGCTTTTCCATGATTACCTCCTTTTTGATTTGTATTTATAAAAAATGTACAAAACCAAAATTCCACCAATAAGCATAATTATGCCAATTATACCAAGGTATTTTTCAACTTCTTGAAACTGCAAACCTAGAAAATAGCCCAGATACACATAAAAAATACTCCACAAGACAGCACCTATTGCATCGAAAATGAGAAATGTAATAAAATTCATTTTTGACATACCGGCGACAAGAGCAGTAAAACTTCTCAGAAGTGACAAGAATCTGCTAAATAAAACAGATATACCACCATATTTGTCAAAAAAGTATTGTGTAGGCTTATAGTATTTATCTTTTAACAGTTTTTTTCTTATGATAATATCACCAAAGTAGCTTCCCAAAAGATAGCTTGTTAAATAGCCTAGAAATGCTGAAATTATAACAACAACAAAAAGATAATCAATTTTTATGTATCCTTTTGAAGCCATCATGCCTGCTATTACAATCACAGTTTCGCCTGGTATTATAAGGCTTGCAAATGCGACAGTTTCTAAAAAGGTAAAAATAAATACAAAGAGTAAACCATATTTTTGAATGTAGGTTGTTAGCTCAGATATTTCCATAAATTCATCCTTATTTTTAAATATAAACTAAATTTATTCTAATATCAAGAAGTTTGTTAAAAATTTGTAAAAAGCTTATTGTTTAAGCTTAATGTTTTTTGGGATTTTTTTCTTGAAATACGAAAAATTTTATGATATAAGAAAGCTTATGGAAAAACTAACTGTGTTTTCGCCGATTATAAATGTATCTTATTGGTGGTATTACTTTAATAGCTGGCAGGAGTAGTCTATCCTTTTTTTTAGGCTTTAATTGGCCGGTTGGGGTGGACTACTCCAACCGGCTTTTTTTTTGCACAAAATTTACGAGGAGGTTTTATGATAGTGATAATGAAAAAATTTGCAAGGGACGAGCAGATTGAGGGTGTTGTTAAAAAGATTAGTGAACTAGGCTTTGTGAGTCATGTAAGTAAAGGCAGTGAGCGCACTGTAATAGGCGTTGTTGGGGAATTTTCAAAAGATAAACTCAAAATAGATCCTTTATCGTTATTATCTATGGAAAACGGCGTAGAGACAGTTTATAGAGTTTCAAAACCATACAAATTAGCAAGCATAGAAAACAGACCCGAGCCTACGACAGTGTATGTAGATGGTGTTGCTATTGGTGAGGGGAAGTTTACGGTTATCGCAGGTCCGTGTTCTGTGGAAAACCATCATCAAATGATAACTACAACAAAAGGTGTAAAATCAGCTGGCGCAAAATTATTAAGGGGCGGTGCGTATAAGCCTCGAACAAACCCATATACTTTTCAGGGTCTTGGAGAGGAAGGTTTAAAGCTTTTAAAAGAATCTAAAGAATTAACTGGTTTGCCCATTGTGACAGAAGTTATGAACCCAAAAGATCTAGATTTAGTTTTAGAGTATGCTGATGTGTTGCAAATTGGAGCAAGAAGTATACAAAATTTCGCCCTACTTAAACTTGTAGGTCAAACTACAAAGCCAGTTTTACTAAAAAGAGGCATGTCAACGACCATAGAAGAGCTATTGATGAGTGCTGAGTATGTAATGAGTGAAGGCAATGCAAATGTTATACTGTGCGAAAGAGGCATTAGAACATTTGAAACAGCTACGCGAAATACACTTGATATATCTGCAGTGCCGGTTTTGAAAAAATTGACACACCTGCCTGTTATCATTGACCCCTCGCATGCGGCAGGAAAACGAGACTATGTTCCAGCGCTATCAAAAGCGGCTATTGCAGTTGGCGCAGATGGTCTTATTATTGAAGTACACTATAAGCCGGAAATTGCAATTTCAGATGCTTCGCAGCAGCTAACAATACCCGAATTTGAAAACTTAATGAAAGATCTTAAAAAAATAGCGCAAGTTTTAGGAAAAGAAATGTAAAAAAAGGGGCTAATTAGCCCCTTTTTTTTATTCAACTTTTGCAGAGTTACTAATGTAGAAATCGTTAGGGAAAGTACCGTCTTCAGGCTTTAAGACCCAGTAGTTTGTAGCTTCTTTTAATAGTTTTGATACTACGGAGTTTGGATCATTTAAATCGCCAAAATTTCGAGAGCCACCAACGCATGTTTGAACGCAGGCAGGCTCAAGACCACTTTCAAGCCTTGGTAGGCAGAATGTACATTTATCCACTGCGCCTAATTCTTCATTATAGTATCTTGCATCATATGGACATGCTTCCATACAGGCTTTACAGCCAATACACATATTTGGTGTAACTAATACTATACCATCGCTTTTTCGCTTATAGCTTGCACCAGTTGGGCATACCCAAACGCATGGTGGATTATCGCATTGATTGCACAAAATGGGCATAAATATCATTTTGCGCTCACTATTTTCTACCTTATCAATATCTAAAACTTTTGTACGGTAGTTTAGCTTTCCATCTGGCACTTCCCACATTGCTTTGCATGCAACTTCACAAGCTTTGCAATCGACGCATCTATCTTGAACAATAACCATTGCGTAATTTTTTTCTTTTTTTGGTCTTTCAAATAAAGCCATTTTAACCTCCTATTATACCTTCTCAATGCTAACAAATGAATTCAGAAAAGCTGCGGCGCCACTCAAAGGATCAGTGTCGTTTGAGCAAAATTCAGCATCTGAAACACCTTTTTCGTAGCATCTTGTTGTATATGGAGAAAATCTTCCCCATCCGTGTACTATAAATACCGTGCCTTGTATTATTTTATCAGTGACTTTAGCTTTGACGGGGTAGAGTGATTTGAGGTTACCTTTAACCAATACTACCTTATCACCATCTTTTATATTTATTGATTTTGCATCTTGGGGGTTAATCCACACGTTGTTGTCATCATAATGCTCAAGCAGCCATTCGTTATCCTGCGTTCTTGCATGAGTATGTACTGCTACTCTGCCAAAAATAAGCCTAAACTCATTTTGTTTTTTTGGTTTGTTTGGTGGTGTATAGTTTGGTAGTGGATCAAAACTATTTCCAGCAAGAGAATCGCTGTAAATATCAATTTTCCCACTGCCAGTGTTGAAGCTTACATCTTCACCTAAAGCAATCGGGTATGGATTGAATGGTGCTTTTTTGTATGCATCGAGCATTTTTTGATAAGCTACCTTTGGATCGATATCACCGCTTAAATCAGCATCTTCTGGTATAGGCCCAAGTGAGATCACACCGTCTTTGAGCAGTTTATCTCTTTGATCTTTTGGCATTTGGTTGAGTGAACTGTATAGTACACCTTTTGCATCACTGAATGGAAAAAATTCACCAAGCCCCATATGTTTTGCAATACCGTGTGCTATTGCCCAAATATCTCGTGTGTCATAAATCGTATCTACTGCTGGTTCTCTAAAGTTAACATATGGATACTTCCAACCTATAGATTTGAGCGCAGCATACATTTCAAGATACGTAGATTCGGGAAATACTATATCAGCATAAAGCGTATGTTCCCATGGTAAAATATCTACAACCATATAGAAATCAAGTTTGCTAATCGCTTCTTTTACTTTGTTAGAGTCACCAGTATGGAATAATGGATTTGTAGCATAGCTTATCATTGCCTTGATTGGGTATGGTTTTTGGGTTCTAATTGCTTCCCATAAGATATTATCAAGCCCAAGCACGCCTACAATCTCTTGTGTAGTAGTTGGAAGGTTTGTGAGCGATAAAACGGCATTTGCTGCATTTTTTTGCTGGGCTAGCTGGGCATATTTTGATTCTTCTACATCTGGCATATCGGCATTTGGAACTTTAATCTTATTTGGTTTGAAAAAGCCACCTGGCTGAAACCAGTTACCAAGCAGTACGTTTGCTATGGCAATAGCTCTTGCAAATTGCGTATCATCACCATACCTTGTGGACCTTCTTGGGGGAACTATGATACAGTTTGGCGCAAAAGAAGAAATCTCTCTTGCAATCTGGATGATTTCTTCTGCTTTGATGCCAGTTTGCTCTTGAGCCCACTGTGGGGTGTATTTTGCTATGTGTGGCTTCAGTTTATCATAGCCCGTTGTATATTTATCTACAAAATCGTGGTTAATTAGATCTTCTGTTACCATAACATTTATAAGAGCCAAAACAAAAGCAGCATCTGTGCCTGGTTTAATCTGTAAATATTTATCAGCTTTTGCTGCAGTATGAGTATACCTTGGATCAACATAGACTATTTTTGCCTTATTACCAATGGCTTTTGAAAAGTGATAAAGCTCGCTCACATGAAGCGACTCCGTCTCATTTCTACCAAGCATTATAATGTATCTGCTGTTTGATAAATCAAATGGCTCATGTCCACCAAGAGCTGCACCAAATGTATAATAAAAGCCTACATCTCGTGAGCCTGTGCACTGAGAGTATGCAGGTATAGCAAAGTTTGTCGTACCGCCCAAAACTTCAAATAGCCTGTGGATTCCAGGCTCACCTGTGCCGTGCATTTCAAGCCCAATTGTTTCTGGACCGTATTTATCTATTACTTCTTTGAATTTTTTTGCAGCGAACTCAAATGCCTCTTCCCATGAAACCTTCTTCCATTTACCTTCGCCCCTTTCACCAACTCTGATCAAGGGGGTTTTTAGTCTATTATCATCGTATAGAGTTTTAATACCCGCTTGACCTTTTGCGCATAATTTACCAAAATTCAGAGGGCTTTTATCATTACCTTCAAGTTTTCTAACCTTGCCATCGTTTACAAAAACTTTCTCTGTGCAATTCCAAAAGCACATTTCACAAAAGTTAAAGGTTACTTTATCAGGCTTGTAAGGCTTTAGTTCTTCCCTTGCGTCAGCTTTTGAATCAAAAACTAAAGGCAAAGACAACAGTGCCGACCCAGCTAAAGCGCCCTTCAGAAAGGTTCTTCTTTTAATTTGCATACAACCTCCTTTTTTCCATCTCGCATCATCTATATCATTCATGTGCTATTTTAGTCAAAAAATAAAAAAAATCCACTAAAATCTTGTTTGTAATATTATTTTAATAGTTTGGTTTTATTTTAACTGTTTACTCCAATTTTTTTGCTTGCTAAAACAAAAAACTACCATTACAAGAGTTTTTATTAGCTCAAAAAACATTTGATGATTTACTTGCTTTACTACAACCATCAGAAGAAATTGAAGGCATTGAGATTCAAAGCACCGTATGGTATTATTATGCTTAAAAAGTTTAACTTAAATTCTGAACTTTTTAAAGACAACCCGTACAGGATCCCTAAAGGCAAAAGATGAGAAACAAATCTATGAAGCACTGAAATTAAAACTAGTGCCAATAGAAAGAAAAAGCATAATAAAATAAACCACCTACTACAAATTTAACAAAAAATGTTCTACTCCCCATAGAAAAAAAATAATGTTGTAATAATAACATTATCGAACTATAGATGATAAAGATGGGTTAACTTTTTACACAAAATATACAATTCAACCTTAAATAGCAGATACGAGAAAAAAGATTTTTATATTATTTACATAAATATGCAAATATTTTTTAATACAAAGAGTTTAAAAGAGTTTGTAGTTTATGATTTAGAGAAAAGGAGGCTCATAATGGATAGATCTTTAATTGATCAGGAGTATCAGAAGTTGCAGGATGAATCAAACAATTTAGCTCAAAAAATTCAAGCTTTTGCTAACAAATTACAACAATCAAAGGAATCCGGATCATCAGATGCTAAAGAATGGATCTTAGATTTTAAGGAAATTGCTTTAGCAATTCAATCAGAGCAAAATCAGATGTTTTCTTTGCTTTTATCAATTCATGAAAATGCATCTAACGTGCAAAATCCAAACCCAGAAAATTCTCAAAAACCAACTAAAAAAGGCTTGTTTAGTAACTTATTTGGTAGCGGAATAGGTCAAGCAATGGAGATGGGGCTAGGGTTTGGATTAGGTGATGATCTTATAAATAGTATTTTTTAGCTGTTTCCACATTAAAATGTACTAAAAATCTAAGACATCTGTATGTTTTGATTAGTAGAATTTTGGGTATTTTGATAAAAAGTTATAAGTATTCTATGACACATACTTGTATTCATAATGTAGAGAATATGTCAATAAAATGTTTAGTTATT
The DNA here is from genome assembly GCF_002119425.1 of Desulfurella amilsii. Lineage (NCBI taxonomy): Bacteria > Pseudomonadati > Campylobacterota > Desulfurellia > Desulfurellales > Desulfurellaceae > Desulfurella > Desulfurella amilsii. The sequence continues at coordinate 11,379 of NZ_MDSU01000001.1, forward strand.
TACTTGTTATTTATCACAAGTTAAATATTGTAGCATCACGAAATAAAAAGCAATTTTTTCAAATCTTTGTAATTTTAGTTATAGTTTTAGCTTTGTTTGCATATCTTTTTAGCTATTATGAAAAGATTTCATTTTTTAATTCAATTTACTGGGCTTTAACAACCGCTTCAACGGTTGGGTATGGCGATATTGTTCCAAAAAACAATACTGGCAAAGTTATCGCTATGGGATTAATGATAATTGGTGTAAGCATGATTGGTGTTTTTCTTGCCAATTTATCTTCTATTGTGCTGGACTTTAAATTAGGGAGGTTTTTTGGAACAATGGAAAGCCATTTTGTAAAAGATCATATTGTAATTTTGGGTTTTAGCGATTACGTAAAAAATTCTTTGGAGGAAATTCTAAAGGACAATAATAAAAACGTTGTTTTGATGGCAGATATTGATAATAATCCTTTTAGCAATTATAACTTAATATTTATAAAAGGAGATATAACTATAGAGAATGACATTTACAAAACAAAACTTGCCAACGCAAAACTATGTATTGTCTCTGATAGCGATGATTCCAAAACTCTCATAGCTGCTATGACTGTAAAAAATCTTTACAAAGATTTATATATAGTAGCTTTAGTGTTCAAAAAAGAACTAGCAAAAGTATTGAGAAATTTTGGAATTAATGAGGTATTTTCATCAGGAACGTTTTCTAGTAAATTATTGGTTAAGACTACTTTTATAACTGGAATTTCTAAATTCTTTAGCCAACTATTAGATGAAGAGTTTAAAGAATCACTGGTAGAGAAAATAACTCCTGATAGTTTAATAAATTCAACTTTTGATGAGGCCATGTACAAGCTAAAGAATGAAACGGGCGAACTTTTGGTAGGAGTTAAAAGAGACAAAGAAAATATTATTATTAATCCTACCGAAAAAGACTTCAAATTAAGTGCAGAAGATAAACTTTTGCTTATAGGAAAGTAAGATTGACTGGGTTTGTTGTATATATTTTAGAGTTAACTTAAATTTCCTACCTTTGGTGCGTTTATAGCAGCGGAATAGTATGAGATAAGCATAGATAAAGTAATTAGCAATATTGCACGAGAATTTATCAAAAAGGACAACAAAAGACATAGAAATTGAAACCAGAAAAAACACAGAGGTATCTGATTATTTTAATATTGAGATTAAAAGAACAGAAAAAAGCGAGTTTTTCATATATTTTAACAAGCCAAAAATAACCTTTTTCATCCAATAATGATCTGAGCTGCTCTCCTAAATAGCAATAGTATAATAACTATGGGTAACGACAAATTTCTTTTGTCTTTTGTCAAAGTAATCTCCACTTATCAGTTCAGATTTAATTTTTACTTCTATCTTTTTTGCCGTATTTAAATCGGGTATTCTTTTAACGATACGTTCATTTTGTACCCCACCACCACCTTATAGGCAGACTTTTGGCATTGATTGACTGCATTTCCTTGCAAGTTTTATTCTTTGCATCTTGCTCAGTTTTGCAAAAAGGACACACCAGGTAAATCATAAATCACCCCATAGATTTATTTAAAAAAAATGATTTCCTAAAATCCTATTTTCTAAAGATTTTATTTTATATATTGACAAAATTGGGAAAATATAGTAAGTAGTACTTGTAAATCGTGGGCCGCTAGCTCAGCTGGTAGAGCAACGGACTCTTAATCCGTCGGTCGAAGGTTCGATCCCTTCGCGGCTCACCATTTGTGGTGGGTATAGCTCAGTTTGGTTAGAGCACCAGGTTGTGGCCCTGGGGGCCGTGGGTTCAAGTCCCACTACTCACCCCATATTTTTTATGAAAACAATTATTTGTAGAGATAAAGGTTCATTTAATTACTTACCTTACATAAAAAATGGCATGATTATTTACCCAGCAGATACCATATACGGCCTTGGTGCTTATATATATAATGCTTTTGCAAATAAACGAATATTTGAAATAAAGAAGCGTTCTATACAAAACCCATTCATTGTACTGTGTGATATGGACTTTGTTTTAAAAAATGTTTTTGTGGATGAAACTGCGCTTAATTTACTAAATCTGGGTGCTACAGTAATTTTAAAAAATAAAACAACATTGCCTTTTTATGTTTCAAAAAATGGAAAAACTGCGTACCGTCTTGCAGTTAATCCTTTTATGGTAAAAATTGTAAAAAAAATTCCTCTAACTTCAACAAGTGTAAATGTATCAGCAAAACAGTCTATAAATTCTACTAAGAAAATATTACAACGCTATTTTGGAATTGTTGATATTATAATAATAGGCAAAACTAGAAATGTAGCATCTAGTATTGTAGATTTTGAAAATAAAGTTATATTAAGAGAAGGCTATAATGCTGAAGCTATTAAAAAATTTTTGGGGGTAGTATGAAATTTTTAAGATGTTTTTATGAGGGAAAAGATTATCATGGTTTACTTGAAAACAAAAGTGTCAAGCTTTTGTCGAATAGTTTTTTAGAAGGCGATTATAAAATCTTAAAAGAAGTTAACATAAGTAATGTAAAAATCTTGCCACCAGTTTTGCCATCAAAAATCATTGGGATTGGTTTAAATTATAACGATCATATTCAAGAAATGAAAGACGAAAAACCCAATGTGCCAAAAATGTTTATAAAGCCTTCAAGCACGGTAATTGCTACCAAAGAGCCTATAATTTATCCAAAACATATGTCAAAGAGGGTAGATTATGAAGGTGAATTGGGTGTGGTAATTGGCAAAGTATGCAAGAATATATCAGCTTTGCAGGCAAAAGATTACATATTTGGCTATACAATAATAAACGATGTAACAGCCAGAGATTTGCAGTCAATCGATGGTCAGTGGACTAGAGCAAAAGGTTTTGATACATTTGCCCCGATAGGTCCTTTTATAGAAACCCAAGTTGATCATATGAATTTAAAAATTACTACTAAGCTAAATGGTGTAGTTAAGCAAGATTCTACAACATCCCATATGATATTCAATGTTTATGAACTTGTTTCGTTTATTTCTCAAATCATGACATTATATCCTGGCGATTTGATAGCATCTGGCACGCCAAGCGGTGTAGGGCCCGTTGTACCTGGTGATATTGTAGAAATCGAAATTGAAAATATAGGAAAATTGATAAATCCCGTGAAGGAGTAGTTGATGTTTAAATTATCAGAGAGGATTGAAAAATTACCACCTTACCTATTTGCTGAAATTGATAGGCTTAAGCAGGAGGTAAAGCAAAGAGGCATTGAAATTATAGATTTAGGCATAGGAGACCCTGACATACCCACACCAAAACAAATAATTGAAGTTGCTCAAAAAGCTTTAGAAAACCCCGCAAACCATCAGTACCCCTCTTATGAAGGCAGTTTTGAGTTTAGAGAGGCTGTAGCCCACTGGTACAAAGATAGATTTGATGTGGATTTGGATCCAAGCAGTGAATGTCTTGCATTGATTGGCTCAAAAGAAGGTATTGCGCATCTTCCGTTTGCATTTGTAGATGAAGGCGACTACACGCTTGTGCCAGATCCAGGCTATCCAGTTTACACAACATCCACGATGTTTGCAGGTGGTATGGTATATAAGATGCCGCTATTGAAAAAAAATGGTTTCTTGCCAGATCTTGATGCAATTGATAAAAGCGTTCTAAATAAAACAAAAATAATGTTTGTCAATTATCCAAATAACCCCACAAGTGCTATTGCAACAAAAGACTTTTACAATAGGGTTGTTGAGCTTGCGCTAAAGTACGGCTTTTTGGTGGCATCGGATAATGCGTATTCGGAAATTTATTATGATAATTACAAACCAATGAGTTTTTTAGAAGTGGATGGAGCTAAAGAAGTTGCTATAGAGCTACATTCATTTTCAAAAACATTCAATATGACAGGCTGGAGAATAGGTTTTGCAGTTGGGAACAAAGAAGGTATTTATGGGCTTGGAAAAATAAAGACAAATGTGGATTCTGGTGTATTTACAGCATTACAGCAAGCGGGTATTTTTGCACTCAATAACTATAAAACGCTAAATGAGCCAATAAGAAAAATTTTTCAAGAGCGCAAAAATCAAATGACCCAAGCCCTAAAGAAAGCAAATTTTGATTTTGAGGAGCCGCTTGCAACATTCTATTTTTGGGTGAAAGTGCCAAATGGCTACACTTCTAAAGACTTTGCCAAAAAATTGCTTGAAGAAAAAGGTATTGTTGTAACACCCGGTGTAGGGTTTGGCGAGTACGGGGAGGGTTACTTTAGAATAAGTATAACAAACCCAAACATTCAAAAAGCCGTTGATGCAATAAGATCACTATGAAATACAATAATGTCTTTTTAAGTTTGGGTTCAAATATCTCAGGCAAAAAGAAAAATATAGAAACAGCGTTTGAGTTTATTAAGCAAAACAATAAAATAAGCATTTTAAAACTATCGAGTATTTATGAAAGCCCTCCATGGGGCTACAAGAACCAGGAGAATTTTTACAATCAGGTTATAGAAATTGAGACTAATTTAGAGCCATACGAGTTACTGGTATTTGTAAAATCAATAGAAAAAAAAATGGGCAGGCAAACGGCTATAAAATGGGGTCCAAGAAATATAGATATTGACATTTTGATATTTTCGGATATCATAATCAAAGGTGATTTTTTAAATATACCGCATAGGTTTTTGTTAAATAGATGTTTTTGGCTTGTAGGGTTAAATGAGATAAACGAGCAGCTAAACATCTCAGGTAAGAATGTGTGGGCATTGCTTGAGCGCGAACAAGATCGCGACTTAATAAAAATTGTGTGTTAAGAGGTAAGTTTTTTGCTAAATAGCACAAAGACTCCAAAAGGAGCTTTAAGCGAACTAAAAAAAGAAATCAAAAGCTCAAATGTTAATTTTGACATTTGAGCTTTTTTTATTTAAGGAGGGATTTTTAATGAAAATGACAGTACCTAAATTTGTTGGGATGAAATCAAAAGAAAAAATAACTATGATTACTGCCTATGACTACACGCAGGCAAAAATTGCAGACGAAGCTGGTGTTGATTCTATATTAGTTGGCGATTCACTAAGTATGGTAATGCAGGGAAACAATTCTACGCTCCCTGTGAGTTTGGAAGAGATGATATACCATGGCAAGATTGTAAAAAAAGGTATAAATAATGCTTTATTGATAGTAGATATGCCTTTTATGAGCTACCAAGCTTCACTTGAGCAAGCTTTAGTAAGTGCTGGCAGAATTCTGAAAGAAACGCTTTGCGATGCAGTCAAACTTGAAGGGGGGCAAGAATTTGCTCAAACCGTTAACAAATTGGTTACAAGCGGCATACCGGTGGTTGGCCATTTAGGTCTAACACCTCAATCAATAAATATTTTTGGTTCATATGCTGTTAGAGCAAAGACTAAGGAGCAAGCGGAAAAACTTATTCAAGATGCGCTTTCGTTAGAGCAAGCAGGTGCATTTGCAGTCGTTTTGGAAGCAATACCTTTAGGGATTGCACGTGAAATTACACAGAGACTCAAAATACCTACAATTGGTATTGGAGCAGGTTTGCACTGTGATGGGCAGGTACTTGTGTTTCATGATATGCTTGGGCTTTTTGATGATTTTAAGCCAAAGTTTGTAAAAAGATATGCCCATTTGAAGCAGGATGCAATAAGTAGTATTAAAGATTATATAAAAGAAGTAAAAAATAGTGAATTTCCCACACTGGAGTATTCTTATGAGTGAAGTAATAACTTCGATTAATCAAATGAAAGAATTTTCCAAAAAGGCCGTTTTATCCCAAAAAAGCATAGGTTTTATTCCTACTATGGGCTATCTTCATGATGGTCATTTGTCTTTAATCAAAAAAGCGCGCAATGAAAATGATATTATTATAGTAAGCATTTTTGTAAATCCTTTGCAATTTGCACCAAGCGAAGATTTCAACGCGTACCCGAGAGATTTTGAGAAAGATAGGCTTTCGTGTGACCAAAATGGTGTAGATGTAATATTTTATCCAGGTTATGAAGACATGTATCCTCAAGATTATCAAACATTCACAGAAGTTTCTTTTTTAAGCAAACCGCTTGAGGGCACATCAAGACCAACGCATTTTAAAGGTGTAACAACAATTGTTTTAAAGTTGTTTAATATCGTAAAGCCCACAAGGGCTTACTTTGGCAAGAAAGATGCTCAACAGCTCATTATTATAAAAAAGATGGTTGAAGATTTAAACCTAGATGTAGAAATTGTACCTTGTGAAATTAAAAGGGGTGTTGACGGTTTGGCCTTAAGTTCAAGGAATGTCTATTTAAACGCCAAAGAACGCGCTCAAGCAATTTGCTTAAAAAAAGCGCTTGATAAGGCTAAAGAATTGATTGACGCAAAAATACTTGATTCTAAAACTATTATTCAAAGCATGAGGGATGTAATAAACTCTAATGATTTAGCTAGTATTGACTACATCAGTATAAATTCTATAGATTGTTTGTCTGAGTTAAATGAGGTTGTTTTGGGTAAAACTTTAATATCGCTGGCTGTTTTTTTTGGGAAAACAAGGCTAATAGATAACATATGGATTTAGGAGGAATTATGCTTAGAAATATGCTTATTGGTAAAATTCATAGAGCTACAGTTACTCAGGCGGATTTGCACTATATAGGTAGTATTACAATAGATGAAGACTTAATGGAAGCTGCAAACATGAAGGAGTACGAGTATGTGCACATATGGAATATAGATAACGGTGAGAGGTTTCAAACCTACACGATAAAAGGCAAAAGGGGCTCTGGCGTGATCTGCTTAAATGGTGCAGCAGCGCGTAAAGTAGCGGTAGGTGACAAAATAATTATAGCCGCATTTGGTTTAGTGGATGATAGGCAAGCAGATGCTATTGTGCCAAAAGTAGTAATAGTTGACAAAGATAATAAAATTGTAGAAAAGTACGAAGGCGTTTAAAATAGTTACTAAATAAAAGCTTATAAATCTATAAAATTAACAATTTTGCAAGCCGCAATTAGCATATTTTAATATTTTCTTGACATAATTTTTATTTTTAATTAACATAGGCAAAACACTACAATGTGGGAGTTATGGATTTTTTTATTGCAATTTCGCCTATATTGATAGTTTTAGTTGGAATGTTTGTGTTCAATCGCTATGGAACTTTTGTATCCATTCTTGGCTGGCTATTTTGCGTAGTTATTGCCATTTATTATTTTAAAACACCATTTAGTGTGGCAATAGGAGCAACATTAATGGGCATTGTAAAAGCCTTGGGCATATCTTTGGCAGTGATTTTTACAATGTTTTTAATCTTTTTAGTGAGCGAAACAAAGGCTTTATTAAGGATTATTGATTACATTAAAGATATAACATCCAATAAAGAAGAACAAACTATATTTTTGGGTATGGGTTTTGGTAGTTTGTCTAAAGCACTTGGTATGGTTACACCTGCTATATTTCCGCTAATATTTAGGTTACTAGGGTTTAGCCATAGTAGCTGCTATTGCAATAAGTATCCTTTGTTATGATCCGCTTACTTCATTTGCCTTGTTTTCTATACCTATTACGCTGCCTGCAAAAGTTGCTATGAGCTTTGGTATAAAACCGCAAAGAAGATTTAAATATTTTATCAAGTGTGTGGTTTTTAATAATGGTAGTTTCGATATCGTCAATTTTTATTCTAAAACCTACAGTAAATCAACTTAATAATGTTGTTAAGTTGTGGTTGAAAAGGATTTGGGGGCCATTTTTAGCTTATTTGCTTTTTTTAGCGTTGCCTATATTATGGCGTGGTATGGTATGGGTGTTATAGGTGGAAAATTGTTACCAACAGCAAGTTTTGCACACAACAATATGGATATTATTATCGCACAAAGCTTTGCGCATAGTTTTGGCTCATTTTACCCATTAATAGCGCCATTCTTGGGTTTAATTGAAGCGGTTGTAGGTGGTAGTGCCACTGCATCTAATGTTTTATTTGCAAAAATTCAATGGGAGGCTACAATATCAACTGTAGGGATAAATTCATTTATGTGGATTTATGCGGCCCATGCTGTAGGAGGTGGTATAGCATCAGCTATTACGCCATCAAAAATTACAAACGCCGCAGCTACAATTGGCGTTGGTGGCAAAGAAGAAGCTCAATTTATCAAGGCAACAATTTTGCCAGTACTTTTTATGTGTTTACTAGTTGGGATTTTGTCTATGATATTCTTATATTTGTAAAATTAGGAGGTGAATTATGGCTTTGATGAACTTAAGTAGGTTTATATTAGAAGAACAAAGGCGATTCAAGGAAGCAACAGGTGATTTTACAATCATTTTGGAGCAAATTGCCTTTGCTTCAAAAATCATAGCAAGAGAGGTAAATAAAGCTGGTTTGGTAAATATTTTAGGCAGTCTAGAAACCCAAAATGTGTTTGGTGAAACCCAACAAAAACTCGATGTATTTGCCAATCAAAAAATGATTGAGGCTCTAGAGCACATAGGCAAAGTGTGTGCTATGGCTTCTGAAGAAGTTGAAACTGCCATAGAAATACCTAGTAAGTATCAAAAAGGCAAATATGTTGTGGTATTTGACCCACTTGATGGATCTTCCAATATAGATGTGAATGTCAGCATTGGTACAATTTTTGGTATTTTTAGAAAAAAAGAAGAAGAATGTTTGTTGGTGGATAATCTATTACAAAAAGGGAGAGATTTAATTGCTGCTGGCTATGTTGTGTATGGTTCTTCTACTATGTTTGTGTATTGTGCAGGCAGCACTGTCAATGGTTTTACGCTAGATCCTAGTGTGGGTGAGTTTTTGCTATCGCACCCTAATATCAAAACACCTCAAAAGGGCAATATATATAGTGTAAATGAAGCAAATTCAAACAAGTGGGACAAAAAGGTACGAGAATACATTGAAACTTTAAAAAGTGAAGGATATACATCACGCTATATTGGCTCACTTGTGTCAGATTTTCATAGAAATCTACTAAAAGGTGGTGTATTTTTATATCCAGCAGACGAAAAGAACAAAAAAGGAAAACTAAGGCTATTATACGAAGCCTTCCCTCTTTCTTACATAGTTGAACATGCTGGCGGTGCATCTTGCGATGGCACAATTGATATATTAGATAAAGTTCCGCAAACACTTCATGATAGGACTCCGCTTATTATAGGTTCAAAACATGAAGTGGATTTATTTAAGAAGGTTATGGTTTCGTAGAGTTAACGTATTGCTCAAATAATTGCAAGTCTTCTTTTGTATCTATACCAATAAAGTGCCCAGAAGAGGTAAGTACGCCAATTTTTATCGAATGATCCAGGGCTCTTAGTTGTTCCAATTTTTCGGCTAACTCTAAAGCAGTAGGTTTTTGATTGTGTAAAAAAAGAAGGGTATCTTTGTCGTAAACATAAATACCAATGTGTTTTAAATAATTATCGTAGAAGTTAGCGTTATATGGTATTTTAGAGCGTGAAAAATACAATGCAAAGTTGTTTTTATCAATAACAACTTTTACATCGTTTACATTATCTGCGCACTCGTTGCATTTTACAGCCAATGTCGCCATTTGTAGTTTTTTTTCTGTAAAAAAGTTTATCAACTCATCTATCATGTTTGCATCTATTAAAGGCTCATCACCTTGCACATTGACAATAATATCGTAATCTTTATCTGCTATAAAGTGAGCAATTCTATCTGTACCGCTTGAGAAGGTTCCTTCTACAAGGTAGGCATTGCCTCCTATGTTTTCTATAGTTTCTTTTATTTCCAAAGAATCGGTTAAAACTGCGTTAAAATTAGCTAGTTTAGAATTCTTAACGCCCAAATACGTCCACTCAATAATAGTTTTGTCTTTAACTTTGGCAAGGAGTTTTTTTGGAAAACGCGTTGAACCCAGTCTTGCTGGTATTAAAACCGCTATATTCATAAATATTCCTTTATTTCTTCAAATTTAACACTTGATGTACCGCGTTTTCCAACAACAATAGATGCGGCAATGCTTGAGAGCTTTACTGCTTTTATAGGTTCAAAACCTAAAGCAAAGCACATTGTTGAAACAGCAATGACTGTGTCCCCAGCGCCTGTTACATCATAGACTTCTTTAGCCAAAGCTTTTTCATGACAAACAAGTCCTTTTTCTGAAAAAAGTGTCATACCATTTTCACCTTGTGTCACAAGCAAATACTTGCATTTTGTATTTTTAATTATCTCATACGCAGCTTTTTTTAAGTCATTATCGTTTTGTATTTCTACTTTGCTCATATCTTGTGTTTCTTTTAGGTTTGGGGTTATTAAATCCACGTTTTTATACATTTTTGTATGATTTACTTTTGGGTCTACGCTTATGAATTTATCAAATTTATTCCTTAAGTCTTCTATCAGTTTAGCAGAAATTACGCCTTTGCCATAATCAGATATAATAATTGCGTCGATGTGTTCTTTTTCAAGTGTTTTTAAAATTTCGCTTTTTGCTTTGGAATCTATAGGCTGTTTTAGTTCTCTATCAACCCTAACAATTTGTTGAGAGTGTGCTACAATACGGGTTTTTTTCGTTGTAATACGATTTAGCTCGATAAGTTTTGTATTAATGTTTTCATTTTCGCAGAGTTTTTTAAAAGTGTTTGCCGATTCGTCCTTGCCAATACAACCAATTAAGTATACATTGACACCTAGATCTCTTAAGTTTTTTGCAACATTCGCAGCGCCGCCTAAATAAAATTTTTCATCTTTTACATTTAAAACTGGTACAGGCGCTTCAGGCGATATTCTATCAACATTCCCAAATATATAGTGATCAAGCATTACATCACCAATAACAGCTATTTTTAAGCGGTTTATTTTTTCGATCATTTTATCCCCTTTGCATGCGCAAAAATTCCATTTGTTTTTTTAAACAAAATCTTATTAAAAAGTCTTTGTCTTTTTGGTTAATATCTTCAAATTTTAATCCATAATGAAAGGTTGATTTATCAATCTCTGATCTGCGCACTATTGTGGCATCTAAATTAAACGTTTGGTTTTCTAATGTAAACTCAATAATAATATGCTTGTTGAGCTCAAGATACTCATTAAGTGATATTTTAGCACCAGATGCGCTTAGGCTTAGAATGCTTGTTTGTCTTGTTTGTCTTGTTTGTAGTTGTTGGTTATGATCGTAAAAGTAACATTTTGCATTAATCAAAACATCCACTCTAAAGTTTTCTCTAAATTCATATTTGTAAAATTCCGTTGGCTTGCTTATTTTATAGAGTGTTTTATCGTCTTTTATTACCTGCAAAACCTTTGTTTCAAATCCTACCCTTATATTTTTTTTTGATATACAGCTTATTGTTACAGAATCACCTGCCCTTAAAAAAGCTGCTCTGCCTAAAGAATCTGTGGGAAGCAGTATGTAAAAATGATTGTCATCTTCATCATACACATATGAGTAGTAAACACCTCTATAGTCTCCGCTTGGTATTTCTAAGCTAATATTTTGACCTACATCAATAATTTCTTTTATGTTTTTTGCAAATACTTTTTCTTTTTCCATAAATTACGATAGAATCTCATAAAGTTTGGCTTTAATTAAATCAATGAATTTGTTGTCGTAAATTTTTTTGAAGTTAGATGACAAAACATAGAATGTATCCACTGCCACTTCCCCTTTTGTATCTATAATAATCGAACCAATAAAAATTTCCAAGTCTTTAAATACTTTTGTAATATCATACAAAAGTCCCAACTTATCTGGTGCATGGATTCTAACAACGCTGAAAATATCGCTTTGATTATTATCCACTTCCACTTCAATGCGCTTTATAGACATTTCAATCTTTGTTTTTTCTAATCTATTTAAGAACTTATTTGAATTTTTTTGCGCGCATTCATCTAAAAAAGATTCATTTTGTTCGGATTTTTCAAACAACTCCATAATGTAATTTTCGTCTAAATTTTTATTGCTTGTTGTGAAAACAACAATTGTATTATTTTTGTCTAAAGCGTAAGTTTTACCCAAAATAATGCTTGCATTTGCACAGAGCATAACGCCTGCAATTTTATTTATAAACCCTATTTTTTCTTTGGCAAAAACAAACAATCTGCCATATTCGTCTTTTTGCTCGATTAAAAAATTTATCTCCTTTTGAGATTGAGAGAATTTTTTTAAAAGCCTAAGTATTGTTTGCTTGTCCATATCAAATATTAAATTATCTGGTATGCTATTTAAAAATTTCAACATGCTGTTCTCTTGAATTTGCTTTACAATATCTTTTTTCTTCTTTTTTGCATCTATCAAAAGCAATTCATTTTGATCTTTTTTCTCAAGAGACATTATTAGTTTTAAGTACAATGTTTCTAAAAGCTGCTCTTTCCACTTGCTCCATACATTATCATTTACCGCATTCATATCAGCATAAGTTAGCAATACAAGCAAATTTAGCACCCTTTTATCTTTTATTATATTTAGCACATTTAGTACTGTTTTAGAATCATCGATGTCTTGATATGAAATAACCCTATTTATAAGCAAATGGTTTTTTATTAAAAAATAAAGGTCTTGTTTTAATTGTTCTCCTAAGCCAAACCTATCTGATATCTCCAGAGACATTTCAGCACCCAATATCTCGTGTTTTTGTTTTTTTAACTTGCCAATGTCGTGCAAAAGCACTGCAAATCTGATAAGAAATAAATCTCTTTCATTGAGTGATAAAAAAATATGCTGCAGCCTCATAATGAAAGCACTATCGGTTCTTTTGTTAAAAAGCTCATCTAAAAAATACAAGGCTTGTAATGAGTGTTCATCCACGGTGTACTTATGGTACATACTATACTCGCTCAAGCAGTATATTTTTCCGAATTCTGGTATCAATTTATTTAACAGGTTTGATTTATGCATTTGATAGATCTGTTTATAAATGGGTTTTGGAAAAGAAAATATCATCCTAAATAATTTGAATGTCAAGCTATCATTTTTTTGGCTTGTTATATTTGCAGTATTGATAGCGTGTATGGTTTCAAATGACAACGGAATACAGTAGTGAATACTGTAATAAAACAAAACTAAAATATTGTTGAGGTCTACCTCTCCAAAAAACTCTATAAAGTTGTTTACCGCTTTTGTTTTGCTATCTATTTCAAAAATTATAGGATTTTTGTTTTCGTTTACGTAGGCGCTAGTCTTATTAATAAGTTTTTCACATATGTCTTGCATTTTTCGAGCATAGTAATAATATTTTCGCATTAATCTTTCTTGAGCGCTAAAATATGAAGATGGGTAAAAAAGCATATCATTTGCAATGGCTTCCCTTAAATTTATATACAGTATGTCGTTTTTGCTGTTGGATACAAAATGCATAGCGTTTCTTAATCGCCATAAAAAGTAGAGTGCTGAGGTAAGTGTTTCGTAATCAAAATCAGTCATTAAGTTTTGTTTTTTCATATCCAAAGCATTTTTTGTGCCAAATATAGCTTTATAAATCCATATTACGCTGTGGTAATCTCTAAGTCCACCCACACCTTCTTTAATATTAGGCTCTAAGACAAACACAGTATTACCATACTTTGTATGTCGTTTTTGGTAAGATTCAATTTTTGTTTTTACATAAGAGGTTTTATCTATCTCAATTATTTTTTTTAACACACACCCATAATGACAAAAAAGCTTTTGACTGCCACATACGTATTTACTATCCATTAATGATGTTTTGATCGTATCGTCTTTTTTTGAAAACTCATAACAATCCTTCAGTGTTCTAACCGTAACAGATGTGTCGTAGCCTAATTTATACAGTAAGTCAGATAGGTTTTTTGATAACTCTTCTATTGAATTATCAAGTTTGGTATATAATATCATTAGATCTATGTCAGAGTAGGGGTTTAGTTGATTCCTGCCATAACCGCCAAGCCCAATTATGCAATTTTGCTGGTTGTGTGAGAAATTCTTATAAAATTCTTGAATGAGTTCATCAACCCACCTAGAGTGTATTTTTAATACGCTCCTTCCACTTTTTGTTTTTTTATTTATCGCTCTGAGATGTTCGAATAAGATTTTTTTTTGATGTAATTTTTCAGTTATGAATTCTGAAAAATTCATATATTTGACCTAATAAAGTGTTGGGCTTCTTCAAGTGTATTAACTACAATATCCGCTTCGCTAAATTCTTCATCATAAATTGACTCTCCGCGTTTAATCAAGATAAATGTCATGCCTACTTTTTTTGAGCCTATATCCCTTTTTATACTATCGCCTATATAGATACTTTCGTTTGCTTTTGCATTGTGTTTGTCAAGCGCTATTTTAAAAATCCGCTCATCTGGTTTTCTGAACCCTAACACGCTTGAGTGTGTAATACTTGAAAAATAGCTATCTAAAGATAGGATGCTGATTTCTTTGGATAAAAAAAGCGTTTGGGCGTCTGATATTAAACCTAAGCTAAAATCTTTTTTTAGACTTGAGAGAACTTTATGTACGTCATCAAAAACTTTAAACTCTAATAAGCTTAAACTTCTGTATATTTTCATTATAGTATCCAAAATATAATCACATGTATTGTACCCAAAGCTTAAAATTGTCTCAAAAAAAGCTTTTTTTATGTCTACATCTGGATATTTTTCTAATGAAACGGCCAATTGATGTTTTATGTTTTCTTCAAATCTTGATTGGAAAAATTCTTTCTCGATTCTTATGCCTTCATAATTAAGATAATTTACTAGATGATAAAATATTTCTGGCCTATAATCATCAGTTTTTATGTCAATTAGCGTGCCATATAGATCAAAAAAAATATTTTTGTATTTCATTTTAACAACCACATTGCTTTTTCAACAAGCAGGTGCCTATAATTGGTGTCTAAATACCAATTGCGCGCTATCCTAAACAAACCCAATGCAATAAAAATTTTTAAATTATTTTCAATATCGTTTAGATTTTTTCCAGATAAAAGACTGTAGTTGTATAAAAAGTACGAAATATACTCAGAAGCATCTGCATCTTGCAGTCCGAATAACATAAAATGGTGTTTTAGCTCTGCTGCAACAAACCCTAAATCAAGTAAATACGAAGCAATTTTTGATTTTTCGGTATCAATGGCGTAGATAGAGCCATTTGAAAAAATAAAATTTGTTGTTGTTGCATCTCCGTGGATGTTTGTGGCGTTTGTTCTAACTTTTGAAAATTCATTTTTGCAAATATTTTTAATATTGATTAATTTATATTTATCAATTAAATGGTCTTTGTATAATGTATGGAGGATTTTGGAGCAATAGTTTTTTTCCGCCAACATCTTATAGTTTTCTTCTATGGAGATTCTATGTATGCAGCTAAGTAGTGTGGCGAGTAAGTCAAGTTTTTTGAAAAGTCTAATTTTTCCATTGTTAAATATTGCATCTTTTATGTAGTAATCCAGAGTTTTTCCATTTACGTAAGGTTCCACTAATGCGCAATCAACATCCGGTAAATAACAGTATGGGTTTATAACTTTAGTTTTTTTGCTTGAGCAAGTTTGAAAAAATTTTAATCTATTAAATTCCCACATAAGTCTTTTTTCCGCAATTTTTCTGTTTATCGTGCCAGATTGCCCAAAAAATTTTACAACAAAAGACGTGCCGTCAAAATTTGCTGTATATTTATAAACATTTGTTTTTGTGTTTGAGAACGATTGAACCAAGTAGAAATCAACAGGCACAAAATTATGCAGTTTTAATTCTTTTATTTTGTTTAAATAAAAAAACAGCGGATCGTTGCTTTTTAAAATCCCAAGGTATTTTTCACTCATTCAAGCTCTTCTAAAATCTCGTTTGGTATATCAAAATTTGCATAAACGTTAGATACATCATCGTCATCTTCTAAAGTATCCATGAGTTTTATCATAGTCTTTGCCTGTTCTTTATCTAGTCTTACAGTTGTTTGAGGCATGAGTGTTAATTCTGCAGTCTCAATATTAGAAACATTATTTTCTAATTGTGATTTTATATTCATTAAATCTTTAGGTTCTGTGATTATTTCATAAACATTATCTTCGCTATTGTATTTTACATCTTTAGCGCCAAACTCAAGTGCTATTTCAAGCATTTCTTCTTCGTTTTTGTCTGACTTTAGCGAAATAAAGCCTACATTATCAAACATCCATGACACACACCCAACCTCACCAAGACTGCCACCGTGTTTACTCAAAATGTGACGTACATTTGAAGTTGTGCGCTGTCTGTTGTCTGTTGTAGCCTTTATTATCATTGCAACACCAAACGGACCATAGCCTTCATAGAGCACTTCTTCGTAAGAAACGCCAGATAACTCTCCAGCACCTTTTAAAATAGCTTTTTCAATGTTTTGCTTAGGCATGTTTGCTTCTTTTGCACGATCTATTGCTAACCTTAATCTTGGGTTGGATTCTGGGTCTTTACCGCCAAGCCTTGCTGCTATTGTAAGTTCTTTGATAATTTTTGTGAAGACAGCCCCGCGTTTGCTATCTTCTTTTGCTTTTTTGTGCTTAATTGTGCTCCATTTATTATGACCTGACATAAAAACTCCTTTCTAAAGATTGATTACAATTTTGCCAATGTTAATTCCATTTGCTTTTGATATTTACCGCCCTTATCTGCGTAGCTTGTAGCACAAACCTTATCAGCCTTAAAGAATATTACCTGTGCTATGCCTTCATTGGCATAAATCTTGGCAGGCAGTGGCGTTGTATTTGAGATTTCTATTGTAACGTATCCTTCCCACTCTGGCTCAAACGGCGTTACATTAACGATTATACCGCACCTTGCATAAGTAGATTTACCCACGCATATAGTTAGGATATCCCTTGGGATTCTAAAATACTCTACGCTTTTAGCTAAACAAAAGCTGTTAGGCGGTATAATACACACATCACCTTTAAAGTCCACATAAGCGTTTGCATCAAAGTTTTTTGGGTCTACAATTGCAGTGTTTACATTTGTAAAAATTTTAAACTCATCTGATATACGCATATCGTAGCCGTAGCTTGAAGTGCCAAAAGATATAACCCTATTGCCGTTAACTTCTTTAACCTGTTTTGCTTTAAATGGTTCAATCATACCTTTTGAAGCCCTTTTAATAATTTCAGAATCGCTTAAAACTGACATAACTTACGGCCCCTCTTTTTTAATAATTTTTCCAACAAAATGAAGCAATAGCCATTTTTTTTCTTTTTTAAATTCCTCTTCATCTTCAAATTTTAGTTTGTTCATGTCAGTTTTATCTAGTGCTATACCATTTTTTTGCAAAGCTTTTTCTAAAATTAGGATATACTCGGCTATTTCTTCAAGTTCTTCAACTATTGTCCACTTTGGTGCTTTATCTAATATCATGTTGATAGCATCAATTACATCTTCTTCTGTTGGTTCTTTTACAGGCTCTAAGCCTTCATCAAAAACATCCATCAAACCTCCAAGTATTTTTTTGTTAAATTTACAATCTCATAATCCAATTTCATTATATGTAAGCCCTCGATATATGGCAATAAATTACTAATATCGTTTAAAAGTTTTTCGTGTAAATCAAAAGCTATCAGCCTTGAATCTTCTTTTGATGCGTTCTCAAATTTGGATAGTATTGATTTAGGTATATTAACGCCTTTTACATTGTTATTAAGGTACATGGCGCTTTTGTAGCTTAAAATGGGCATAATCCCAATGATTTTATAAATGCTCATTTGACTTGTTGCCTCTAGAAATCTCTCTAAGTCGTCCTGTGAAAAGACAGGCTGTGTAATAACAAACTTTACACCTAAATCAGTTTTTCTTTTAAGTCTTGCTTTTATTGAAAAGATAGTGTTTAGCTTTGGTATGTCGCTTGCGCAGCCAATAAAAAAATTTATATTGAATTGCTCGTTTAGGCTTTGTATTAATTCAATTAGCTCAAATACATTGATCTTGTACACGCTGTTTGAGTCTTTTGTGGGGTCACCTGTTATGGCAAGGATATTTTTTAAACCTAAAGCGCTTGCTGCAAGTAAATCAGACTTTAGTGCTATTTTGTTTTTATCCCTACACGTTAGGTTGAAAATAGGTTCGCTAATATGCTTAATAAAATTTGATGATACTATAGAGTTCATTCTGGGTTTTGCCATAGGAGAGTCTGTTACATTGATAGCATCTATTATACCTCTAAATTGTTCAAGCTCTAAAATGAATTTTGATATGTCAGTATTTTTGGGTGGATTAAATTCTATAGTTAATAACTTTTTTTTGCCAATAAGCGATGCAAAGCTCATAACTTAAAGATATTACAATTTTAGATACAATTTTTCAAGTTTTATTGTCTTGTAAAAAAAAGGCGTGAAAAGTTTATGAGGGGGAACACTTTTCACGCCTTAAAAGAGGGGGAAAACCAAGCTAGAATTAGTATATAGCTCTCAAAAAAAAAGTCAAGATAAATCTAAGCTTTTTTGCTAGCTTTTTTATTTGAAAAAATGAATAGTATTTGTTATATTCAAAAAAGCGCGTTATTTTTTTGGAGGTCAAATGTTTGAAGTAAAAATTGAAAAAGTTCAGCCATCTAAAAGGAAGATGTTTATAAAAGTTCCAATAGAAAAAGTTCAAAAAGCAAAAGAGAATTTGATAAATCACCTTAAAAGGACCGTTAATATCAAGGGTTTCAGAAAAGGCAAGGTGCCTAAAGAAATTATTCTTAAAAACTACAGCAAGGATATTGATGAGGATGTTAAGAGAGATTTATTAGAGGAAGGGTATCGTTTTTGTATTTCGGAAAACAATCTTTCTGTTGTTTCAGAGCCAGTTTTTTTGAATGTTAAAGATTTTAGTGATGATGATTTTTACTTTGAAGTGGAAGTTGAGGTGAAGCCAGAAATTGAGATAAAAGAATACAAAGGTGTAAAGGTTACGCAAAAACCTTATGAAGTTACACAAGAAGATATTGATAAATCGCTTAATCAACTAAAAAATGCCTTTAGCTCGCTAGATGATTCAAAAGAGCCTGCAGGCCAAAATGATGTAGTGGTATTTGATATTAAAGCAAAAGATGCCCAAACAGGCGAAGAAATTGGAGATTTGACTGGTGCAAATTTATACTCTCAACTTGATTCAAACCAACTGATCCCTGAAATTGAAAACGAGATTGTCGGTATGAAAGAGAACGAAGGAAAAACAATTACAATTACGTTTCCCAAGGAACACTCCCTAAAACCTATTGCAGGCAAACAAGTGGAATTAACTATAAACCTAAAAAGCGTAAAAAAGGTAATCGAGCCAGAGCTAAATGATGAATTAGCACAAAAAATAAACAAAGATTTTAAGACTTTAAATGATTTAATAGAAGACATTAAGAAAAGGTTACTTGAAAATAAAAGATTACAGGAAATAGAAAGACAAAAAGAAGAATTATTGGATAACTTACTCAATTTTCATGAGTTTGAACTTCCAGAAACTATAGTAAGCAAAGAAACGAGCAACTTAATAATGGATTTTGTCAAGGATGCATACTACAAGGGGGTTGACTTAAAGCAGGACGAATATAAACCTGCAAAATTGAGAGAGCGCTTTGAACCAGAAGCAATTAAGCGTGTAAAAGCGACATTTTTACTATTAGAAATTGCAGAGAAAGAAAATATCGATGTAAGCGGCGAAGAGATAAGAAATGCAATAGAAAATGAAGCAAAGTTAAGTGGGAAAAATTTCGAGCAGCTCTATAAAGAGTATGAAGAAAAAGGTATGTTGCAACTAATTAAGGTTGATTTGTTAAGTGATAAGGTGCTGGACTTTTTGCTTGAAAACGCTAGCATCGAAAAAATCGAAGAAGAGGAAAATATATGAGTCTAGTTCCGATAGTTATTGAAAAAACGCCTCATGGCGAAAGAGCCTATGACATATACTCAAGACTCTTAAAAGATAGGATTATAATGCTTGGCGGCGAGATAGATGATTACCTTGCAAATATAATAGTTAGCCAATTGTTGTTTTTAGAGTCGGAAGACCCAGATAAAGACATATATTTGTATATTAATTCACCTGGTGGCATTATTACCAGTGGTCTTGCCATATACGATACGATGCAGTATATTAAGCCAGAGGTGTCCACAATTTGCATTGGCAGCTGTGCTTCTATGGCAGCAATCCTTTTAGCAGCAGGCGTGAAGGGAAAGAGGTTTGCTTTGCCTCATAGTCGTATAATGATACACCAGCCTTTAGGTGGTGTGCAGGGTCAAGCAAGCGAGATTGAAATTCACGCTAAAGAAATATTGAGACTCAAGAAGGAATTAAATAGTATTTTAAGTAAACACACCAATAAGCAATTGCGTACTATTGAAAAAGATACAGAAAGGGATTATTTTATGAGCGCGCAAGAAGCACTCGAGTATGGTATTATAGATAAAGTGCTTCAAAAAAGAGAAATAGGAGAAAAATAATTATGGCAAAAGCCAAAGAGCCACTTAGATGTTCGTTTTGTGGTAGATCCCAGGATGAGGTAAAAAAATTAATAGCAGGCCCAGGTGTTTATATTTGCGATGAATGCATTGCACTGTGTAACAACATTCTGGCCGAAGACATAAGAAAAGAAAGCGAGGATACTCAAGAGTATAAGCTTACTCCAGAAGAAATTAAGAAGAAACTAGACGAATACATAATTTCTCAGGAAAAAGCAAAGAAAACTTTATCTGTTGCAGTTTATAATCACTATAAACGCATTAATTCAAATCAAAATTTACTTAGCTCAGAGGTTGAATTAGAAAAAAGTAATATTTTACTTATAGGCCCGACGGGTACAGGTAAAACTTTATTTGCAAAAACATTTGCAAAAATTTTAGATTTGCCATTTGCCATTGCTGATGCTACGAGCCTTACAGAAGCTGGATATGTTGGTGAAGATGTAGAAAATATACTAGTTAGGCTTTTACAATCTGCCGATTATAACGTAGCACTTGCTCAGAAAGGAATTGTGTATATTGATGAAATTGATAAAATTTCAAGAAAAAGTGAAAATCCCTCTATCACGCGCGATGTTTCAGGTGAGGGTGTTCAACAAGCCCTACTTAAGCTTATTGAAGGAAGTGTAGTAAACGTACCGCCATACGGAGGGAGGAAACATCCTCAACAAGAATTTATTCAAGTAGATACTACCAATATATTGTTTATTTGTGGTGGTGCATTTGAGGGTTTGGCAGACATTGTTGCACGCAGACTCAATCAAAAAAGTATTGGGTTTAACAGCCCCATTAAGTCAAAAGAAGAGTTAAATATATCAGAATTATTGCAAAAAGTTACGCCACAAGATTTAGTGCATTATGGTCTTATACCCGAGCTTGTGGGGAGACTCCATGTTACAGCTACATTGGAAGATTTAAAAGAAAACGAGTTAATTAAAATACTTACAGAACCCAAAAATGCGCTTGTAAAACAATACCAAAAATTATTTGAACTTGAACATGTAAAACTAACAATACAAGATGAAGCTTTAGGATCCATTTCAAAAAAGGCATTGGAGCGCAAGGTAGGCGCAAGAGGTTTGCGCAGTATTATGGAAGAAGTAATGAATGATATAATGTATAAAATACCGTCTATCAAGCATGAGATCAAAGAGTGTATAATTACAAAAGAAACTGTTGAAGAGGCGAAAGAGCCTATTTTGATTAGAAAATCTAAGCTTGCAACTCAAGGAAAATAAAAAATGGAACAGTTTTATTCGACAACAATTATTGCTGTAAAAAAAGATCATATGGTAGCGCTAGCTGGTGATGGGCAGGTTACGCTAGGCAATACCGTAATGAAGGCTACTGCAAAAAAAATTAGGAGGCTCTATAATAATAGCATACTAGTAGGATTTGCCGGTGCGAGCGCCGATGCTTTTACACTCTTTGAACACCTCGAAGAAAAACTTAACAAATACAGTGGAAACCTTACAAGATCAGCAGTTGAGCTTACAAAAGACTGGCGTACAGACAAAATATTGCGCCGACTGGAAGCAATGCTTATTGCTTGCGATTTAGATAGTATGTATTTGATATCAGGCAATGGTGATGTACTATCGCCAGATGAAAGTGTATGCGCTATTGGATCTGGCGGGTCTTATGCTTTGGCTGCTGCAAAAGCATTGCTTGGCCACACCGATCTACAGGCAGATCAGATTGCTCTTGAATCATTAAAAATAGCTTCTTCGATATGCATTTATACAAACGAAAATATTATAGTCGATAAATTGGAGAAAACATGAAAAACAATTTAAATGAATTAACGCCAAAAAAAATAGTTGAGTTTTTGGATAAATATATTGTGGGTCAAACCCAAGCCAAAAAAGCCATTGCTATAGCACTAAGATCAAGGTATAGAAGAAGCAAGCTGCCCGATGATATTAAAGAAGACGTAATACCTAAAAACATACTAATGATTGGCCCAACAGGCGTAGGAAAAACTGAAATTGCCAAACGCGTGGCAAAAATTGTCAATGCTCCATTTGTTAAATTAGAAGCTACAAAGTTTACTGAAATTGGCTATGTGGGAAGGGATGTTGAGTCAATTGTTAGAGATTTAGCAAGTGTAGGCTATGAGACAGCAAAGACCCAAGAGTTGGAAAAAGTTTACGCTCAAGCCGAAAAGATTGCTATGTCGAGGATATTGGATATTTTAGTGCCGCCTGTTAAAAAAAAGATTTCTATTTACGAAGAAAATCGCGAGGAAGAAGAAGGAATCAAAAAAACACGTGAAAAATTTCGTGAAAAATTAGAAAAAGGCGAATTTGACGATAAAATTATTGAAATTACAATCGAAGAAAAAGATCTATCTATGCAGATACCATTTATTGAAGTTTCACAACCGATGATGGAAGATTTTGATTCAAACCTAAAAAATTTACTTTCAAATATGATCCCATCAAAAAAAAAGACAAAAAAAGTAGCAATTAAAGAAGCCAAAGAAATCCTCAAAGAAGAAGAAGCGTATAATCTAATAGATAAAGAAAAAGTGAAAGAAATAGCACGAGATATTGTAAGCAATATGGGCATAGTATTTATTGACGAAATTGATAAGATTGCTGGTAAAACTGCAGGAGGTGGGCCAGATATTTCAAGAGAAGGTGTACAAAGGGATTTGCTTCCAATCATTGAAGGTAATGCTATAAATACAAAAATTGGTGTGATTAAAACCGACCATATTTTATTTATAGCAGCAGGGGCTTTCCATCAAACAAAACCCAGCGATTTGATACCAGAGCTTCAGGGAAGATTTCCAATCCGTGTTGAGCTGCAGGCTTTAACTAAAGATGATTTTTATAAAATCCTAACTCAACCAAAAAATGCTCTAATAAAACAATACATTGAATTGTTAAAAACAGAAGGTGTTAATTTAACTTTTACAGATGAGGCAATAAAAAAGGTTTCAGAGTTAGCTGAATACTTTAATGAAAAGAATGAAAACATTGGCGCAAGAAGATTGCATACGCTTATTGAAAAAGTATTGGAAGATATTTTATTTGAAGCTCCAGATGTTCAAAGTAACGATGTTATCATAGATGATAAGTACGTATTGCAAAAAGTTGCTGACGTAGTTGAGAACTTAGATCTAAGTAAGTATATTTTGTAATTTTTTTATAAGAAAAATTAATTAATCGTTTGTTTGGAGGTTTTGCCCCATGTCTAACTCTAAGAAAAAGCTTATTCTTATTGCCAGCGTAGTAGTAATTACCATTGCTTTGATAATCTACTGGATATACACAAGAAACCAGGTTTCTACAAATGATGCCCATGTAGATTCACATATTTACTATGTATCGCCAAAGGTTGGAGGTCTTATAAAGTCTGTATATGTTGACAACTTCTTTCATGTAAAGAAGGATGAGCTCCTTGTAAAAATTGATCCGATTGATTATGAAAATCAGCTAAAGAGCCTAACTCACCAGTACAATGCAACACTTGATACCATAGCAAGCCTAAAGCAAGAAGCGCTATCAGTGCAAAAAAGCTCAACAGGCCAGATAGGCTCGTTAGAAGAAAACATCAATGCCGCGCAAGCTCAGCTTGAATCATACAAGGTAAATCTTCACAAAGCTCAACTTGACTTAAAGCGCTACCAAAACCTCTACAACCAAAGGGTAGTATCTGCAAATGAATTTGAAATAGAAAACCAAAAATACCATGGAGCTTTATCTGCATTTGAAGCCCAGCAAAGAACAATACAATCCCTTCAATCACAAATTGCTTCCGTATCAAGCTACACCCACCAAGTAGCTAAGATTAACGAGCAGATAAAATCCTATGAAAACCAGCTAAAAAGCTTAAAGAACCAGATAAACATAGCCCAAAATAACCTAAAACACACAAATATAATAGCTCCAGTTGACGGTATTATAACACAAAAAAACATAGAACCAGGCCAATACGTCCAGCCAGGTCAAACCATGCTTATGGTAGTGCCATTAAGGGTTGCCTGGGTTAATGCAAACTTCAAAGAAAACCAGATCCACAGAATTAAAATAGGTGACAAAGCTACAGTAACCATAGATGCTTACCCGGGTGTAAAATTCAAAGGCTATGTAAAAGACATAGATGCAGGCACAGGCGATAGGTTTTCTTTGCTTCCACCGCAGAATGCTTCTGGCAACTACATAAAGATAGTCCAAAGGGTCCCTATAAGAATACAGCTCTACCCCTACGATTACAAAAAATATCCCCTAAGGGTTGGCCTAAACTCTGAAGTAACAGTGCATGTTAAGTAAGAGACCAATATGCAGCAGAAAGTAAACCCGTATATAATTGCACTAACTGTGATGCTAGCCACATTTATGGAAGTGCTTGACACATCTGTTGCGAATGTGGCTTTGCCTCATATCGCGGGTTCTCTTTCTGTTACCGTTACAGACTCTACTTGGGTTTTGACTTCATATTTGGCAGCAAATGCTATAATCTTGCCCATTACTGGGTGGTTGTCGCAAAAAATTGGCAGGAAGCGCTATTTTATTGGAAGTATTGTCCTGTTTACGCTTTCTTCTGCTTTGTGTGGCTTATCTTTTGATTTTTATTTTTTGCTCGTCGCAAGAGCATTACAGGGTTTTGCTGGTGGTGGACTCCAGCCTGTGTCTCAGGCTATATTGATGGAGAGTTTTCCAGAAAAAAAGCGCGGTATGGCTATGAGTATATTCTCGATTGGCGTGATTTTTGCGCCAATTCTAGGTCCTGTTATTGGAGGCTGGCTTACAGATCAGTATTCTTGGCGATGGGTATTTTATATTAATTTGCCTGTTGGGATTTTAGCTACAATCCTAACAATGATACTTGTAGAAGACCCGCCATATGCTAAGGCAAATTCTAAGTTAAAAATTGATTATTTAGCACTGAGTTTTATATTTATTGGCATAGCCTCACTTCAAATTATGCTTGACCAAGGCCAAAATAAAGACTGGCTGAACTCAAATTTAATAGTTGTATTGGCATTGTCTGCATTCTTTTTTATATCTATGTTTATTATAAAAAATGCTTTTTCTAATGAACCCATAATAAAATTTAGTTTGTTTAAGGATTTAAATTATTCTATTGGCGTTTTTCTTATGTTTATGACTGGATTTGTGCTGTATTCTTCTTTAGCTCTTTTGCCTATACTTCTGCAAACACTAATGGGCTATGATGCACTAAAAGCAGGCTTAGTCATTGCCCCAGGAGGTATTGCAAGTTTAATAATTGCGCCTATAATAGGTAAGGTATCTAATAAAATTAATGTGAAGGTGCTTGCAGGTTTAGGTATTTTACTTGTTGCTTATTCACTAGATTTAATGTCAGAATTTAACCTGACGGCCTCATTTGATGTATTTGCATGGGCGCGTATTGTGATGGGTTTTGGTTTGCCTTTAATGTTTATTCCGATAAATTTGGTTGCCTATAAGTTTTTAAAAAAAGAGGATATGGGTGATGCAAGCGGTGTAATTAATTTTGCTCGCAATATTGGTGGTTCTATTGGAATATCTTTTGCTGCAACAATGCTTCAGCGCAGAGAAATATTTCAGAGGGATGCTTTAGTGCACAATTTTACTCAATCCAGCATAATTTTTCAAAATTTTTTAGATAATACAAGGCAATACTTAGTAACGCGAGGTTTTTCTTTTTCCGACAGCTATCATGCTGCAATCGATATAATGAATAATTTGCTTTCAGCGCAAAGCTCTATTATTGGCTATCAAGATGTATTTCAGATAATTATTTATTTTACACTTCCATTGTTTATTTTAATATTATTTATAAGAACAAAACAAACTAAAAATAAGAGGGTGCAGTCATGAAAATTGTTTTAGTAGAAGACGATGAAAAAATCAGTAGCTTTATTGCAAAGGGTTTTAAAGAATTAGGTTACATTATCCAGGTATTTGATAATGGTGAAGATGCTTATTACTTTCTTATGAACGAAAATTATGATATTGCAATTATTGACATTATGTTGCCAAAACTAAATGGTTTTGAGCTAATTCAAAAGCTTAGAGAAAGATCAAACAAGATACCTATTATCGTACTTAGCGCAAAAAATGCTACAGACGATAAGGTAAAAGGTTTAGAACTTGGGGCTGATGATTATTTAACAAAACCATTTGCATTTAGTGAACTTTTGTCACGCATCAATGCAATTTACAGAAGAGTTAATAATATTAAAGAAACTGTTTTGCAGTATGCAGATTTAAGCCTGGATATACTCACAAGAGAAGTTACAAAAGCTGATAAAAAAATAGAGTTACAAAAGAAAGAATACTCATTGCTTGAGTATTTAATGCGTAATGCAGGTCGTATTGTTACAAAAACTATGATTTTAGAAAGTATATGGGGGTATGATTTTGATCCACAGACAAATGTCGTTGATGTGCTTATTCACAGATTGAGAAAAAAAATCGATGATCCATTTGAAAAAAAGCTTATACATACGGTACATGGCGTAGGCTATGTTCTTAAAGAAAAGTAATTTCTTTTCTAAGATTTCTATCAAAATATTGTTATGGTATAGTGCTATATTTATATCGAATGCTATTTTTTTGTTTCTTTTGGCTTATTTTATAGTTTCTGCAACCCTAAGGGATAAAGAGTCAACATCAATAAGTCTTGAAATGGAAAAAATTCTCTTAGATGCTCAAAAATACGGTATGTCAAATGTTAACAAACACATTAGTCACAAAGAAAAAGAAGATTTTTTCATTGAAATATTGGTAAAAAACAAACCCGTTTATGTTAATGACAATTTCAAAAAATTACGGCCAGAAAGCAAAATCATAGAAAAAGCCAAATTAAAAAATACTTTTTTTACTATCAAATCAAACGAGAGGACGTTTAAATTTCAACCCTATAAAACTAAAAATTTAATGATTATTGTAGGAAAAGATGTTGCAGGCACAGAAGAATTGCTTGAAAAATTTAGAGAAATTTTTTTTGGGATGATTTTATTTACAATGCTTTTGGGTATAATTGGTGGTCTAATTGCTCTAAGAAAGATACTATTGCCTATAAAAAGCATAACGCAAACGGCTCAATATATCATAAATACAGGTAAATTAAATGAGCGTATAAAAGTAGAAAATACACAAGATGAATTTTATGAGTTGAGTATTATTATAAATAAAATGCTTGATAAGATAGAAGTGCTTGTAAAATCCCTAAAAGAAACGATTGACAATGTAGCTCATGACTTAAGAACGCCTTTGACAAGAATTAAAATTACAAGTGAGCTTGCTTTAAGTGATCAGTCTAAATTAAACCCTAAAGAGGCACTTTTAAGCTGTCTGGATGAGTCCGATAAAATTTTAACTTTATTAAATGCCATTGTTGATATATCTCAGATTGAAACAGGTTCGTTGAGATTAAATATTGAAAAAATTCAATTAAAAAAACTGATAGATGATGTTATTGATTTGTACGATTATGTTATAGAAGAACATGGTATTAATTTAAATGTTAAATGTGATGAGAATATTTTTGTATATGGTGATTTTAATAGATTGCGACAAGCTTTATCAAATTTGATGGATAATGCTGTAAAGTACAATAAACCAAATGGTAAGATTTCGATTAAAGCTTTTTTAATTAACAGCAAGGTATCTCTTTTTATACAAGATACAGGCATTGGCATAAGCAATACAGATTTACCCTACATTTTCGAAAGGCTTTATAGGGCAGACAAAAGCAGATCCAAACAAGGCCTAGGCCTTGGATTATCTTTAGTTAAAGCAATACTTAAAGCGCATGAAGCAAAAGTAAAAGTAAGAAGTATCTTGAATTGTGGCACCATTTTTTGTATAATCTTCCAGCATTAAAATAGTGTAATATTTGTGAAATGAATTTGCAAATAAAATTCCTTAGTGTGGTACCGCTATGTTTAAGTATGCTTTTTTTGTAATGTTGGCTTTGGTATTTTTTATATCTGATTGTGCTGAATATAAGCCGCTTAAAATTAATAATGCGCAGATTAATAAAAAAACAAGCCAGATCGATAAAAAAGCGCTAGAAAGTATGCCAAATGGTAAAATTATACTATCAAAGCTTGAAAATGATGAGCCATTAAATGAAAACGATATAGCGAGCTTAGCGTTAATCCTAAACCATACATTAAAAATTGAAAGGGACAATTTACAAATTGCAAAAGCACAAATTAAGAATTCACAAACAATACCAAATCCCAGCGTATCAGCTGATACGGGTTTTCCTATAGCTGGCAATATTCTAAATACATACAACAGTTATTCGATTGGACTTTCTTATCCCATTGATTGGATTTTTTCGCATAGCGCAAAGGTAAAAAGTGCTGTACTTGAGTATGAAGCAAAAAAATTAAATTACGATTTTAATGCTTACCAGATAATGCAGGATGCAAAAATCACAGCTGCAAATGTATATTATTTAGAACAAATATTGAAACAATTATCAGATAAACTAAATTTATATAAGAAAATTTACGACACAGTAAAAAATGCCTACAGCAAACAGCTGGTTTTATTAAGCGATTTGCAGCTTGCAAAAAATGAGTATGAAACGTCAAAATTGACGTATCTGGATACTAAAAATTTATTAGATAAGCAAAACGATAAGTTAAAAGAAGTACTGGGTCTTCCTTTAAATGTAACTCTAAAAGTCAATTTTAAACCTCGCTACACTTCAAAATTACCACCTTTGAAAGAACTATACAAAAATATAGAAAATCGTTTAGATATAGTGGCTTATAGGCTGGCATATCAGGCTCAAGAAGAAAGAACTCGTCTTGCATTTATTCAGCAATTTCCAAGGGTTTCTATAAATTTTCCATTTAATCGCGACACTTCAAATGTTCAAACATTAGGTGTTGGTATTTCTATAGATTTTCCTATCTTTAATACAAATAAGGCACAAATAGACATACAAAAAGCCACTCGAAAAAAAATGTACGACGAATATATATCTCGTATTATTACGGCCAAATTTGATATAAAAAGGCTAAAATCTGATATAGAAAATATACAAAACCAATTGAGATTTTTAAATGCAGATTACGAAAATAACACAGATCTATTGCGCTACTATAATCAAGCATACAGGGACAATTATATTAACATAATAGAGTTTTATAAAAATTCCAATGACGTGATTGATAAAAAAATAAACATTTTAAACTTAGAAAAATCTTTGTACAGTATGCAAATAGCTTTAGAGATTGCTTCTGCAAAAAAGATTAATTGAGGTAGGTGTCAAAATGAAAAGGGTTATCTGGATAGCAATAATTATATGTGCAAGCGTTTTTTTTGTAGCTTATTTATTATTAAATAAAAATAAATCAACTTTAAATAATTCATCCAAAGAGGTGCTTGTTGCTAGTGTAAATGCTGTCCCAATTCAACTTAGAGCACTTTCAAGGGATATAGTAGCATACGGCATTATTGAATCTAAACCAGGAACAGCCAAAACCATTACTCTGAATTTTGATGCTACTATTAACAAAATGTATGTTATTGATGGTCAAAGTATAAACAAAGACCAACTGCTTTTTAGCGTAATTCCATCGCCTGCTACGCAATCTCAATTAATGCAAGCGGAAAATTCAGTAAAATTATCACAAGAAAATTTAAAAATCACCCAAGAAAAATTTAAACTTCATTTATTAACACAACAGGATATCTTGAATGCCCAAAATGCACTTAATCAAGCTGAAATTGTATATGAGAATTTGAAAAAAGTATACACAGATAAAGTTTACTCTCCCACAAACGGGGTTATAACAAAAATTAATTATACAGAGGGCGCTAATGTAGTAGCAGGCAGTCCAATTTTATCGGTAGCAAACACTAACAATATTGCTGTAAAATGTGGCGTAGAGCCAGAAGATGTTAATTTTTTAAAATTAGGTATGCCAGTTACAATATTTCTTATAGATTACAATAAAAACATTACAGGTAAAATTGTTTCTATATCCAATATTATTGATCCAGCGACTCATCTAATTAATGTTTATATTTCGCCTGATGCCAATGAAAGTCTTTTGCTAAATAGTTATGTAGAAGTAAGTATTCCCGTTTCTAAAAGTACAGGTTTTAGTGTTCCAAAATTGGCTCTTTTGTATGAAAATGGACACTACATTATTTATACTATAAAAAATGGCACAGCTAAAAAGCATATTGTTAATGTAGTTTTGAAAAATCAAAATTATGCTTTGATTACATCTTCTGAGATTACAGATAAAGACCTTGTTGTAACGCAGGGTGCGTATGAATTAAAAAATAATATGAGAGTGAAGGTTCAAAAATGAAATTTCAAGATCTTTTGTGGAGGAAAAGAAAAGCAATTATATTTTTAATTATTGTAACTGTATTTGGTGGTATTTTTGCAACATTTAAAACACCTGTTGCGCTTTTTCCAAATATAGAGTTTCCACGCATTAGAGTTATGGTAGATAGCGGTGATATTCCTGCAAATACTATGGTTATTGAAGTCACAAAAAAAATTGAGCAAGCCTTAAGGGCAGTACCAAATGTAGTGCATGTTAGATCAACTACAAGTAGAGGATCTGCAGAGTTTATGCTTGACTTTGGTTGGGGACAAAATATGAATGTCAATTTACTTAATGTTGAATCTACATTAAATGGCATTCTGCCAGAATTACCAAAAGGTAGTACGTTTCATGCAATCAGGATGTACCCCACTGTTTATCCTGCAATAGCATACAGTCTTACATCAAAAAATCATTCTTTGGTTGAGTTAAGAAACATTGCTTTATACGAGATAAAACCTTTGCTTTTAAATATCAAAGGTGTAGCTAATGTTCAAGTTGTAGGTGGCGATAAAGAAGAATACCATGTTTTAATTAACCCAATGAAGCTTTATACATATAATCTTACAATGGATGATGTAATAAAATCATTATCTAACTCAAATATTATTAGTGCAGTTGGCAGGCTTGAAGATTATTATAAGCTTTATTTAGTGGTATCTAAATCTCAGCTACATAATATAAAATCCATCGAAGATACCGTTTTGAAAACAAGCACGAACGGAATTGTGCGATTAAGTGATATAGCAGCGATAAAAAAATCTACCGTACCAAATTGGACAAAAGTTGTAGCAAATGGTCAAAATGCCGTTTTGGTGCAGATTATACAATCCCCGGGGGGTAATACTGTAAAAATTGCTCATGATGTTGGTAAGAAATTGCGCAAGTTTGAAAGTAAACTACCTAGTGGTATTAAGATTGCTAAATGGTATGACCAAAGTAAATTGATTATCTCTTCAGCGTATAGCCTAAGGGACGCTATTATAATTGGCATAATACTTGCTATAATTGTGGTGCTGGTTTTTTTAAGAAACTTAAAGATTACCGCAGTGCTCCTTATAAGTTTACCTACGATTTTGTTTTCCACAATATTATTGATTTATGTATTCAAAATGAGCTTCAACATCATGACTTTAGGTGGTATAGCAGCAGCAGTTGGTTTAGTTATCGATGATGTAATCGTAATGATTGAGTATATTATGCGCTATATTGAAGAGAACAAAGACTTAGAAATTTCAAAAGCTATACCCCGTGCTGTTAAAGATTTTTTAAAGCCTCTTTTGGGTTCATCTTTATCAACCACTGTAATTTTTATCCCATTTGCTTTTTTATCTGGCATAACAGGTGCTTTTTTTAAAACTTTATCCATTACTATGGCAATGAGTCTTATTATTTCTTTTTTAGTGACAGTAATTTTAGTACCTTTAATTGCAAGGAAACTGTTGATTAAAGGTACTAATCAAGAAAGAAAAAATACGCTTGTTGATTACTTAAATAAAATATATCAGAAAGCTATAAATTTTTCTTTTCGAAAACCATTGTATGTTTATTTGCTTGTTATAGCATTGATTGGGCTTGGTATATTCAGTTTCAAAAATATTGGAAGTGGATTTATGCCTTCTATGGACGAGGGCGGGTTTGTTTTAGATTATGTTACAAAACCAGGTACTTCGCTAAATGAAACGCAATATACTTTAAGCAAAATAGAAAAGATAATACAATCAAATAAATACGTACAAAATTACACTGCAAGAACAGGCTTGGGGTTAGGTGGTGGGTTAAACGAACCAAACACAGGAGATTTTTTTATTAAACTTAAACCCTTCCCCAGACCTTCTGTTGAGAATATAATGAATCAGATAAGAAATAAGATAGAAACAACAGTACCTGGTATACGCATAGACATGTCTCAGCTTATGGAAGACATGATAGGTGATTTAGTAGGAACACCATCTCCAATTGAAATAAAAATTTATTCCGATAATTATGCTCAATTACTAGCCCTTGCACCGAAAGCCGCAAATATAATATCTAAAGTCCCAGGTGTTGTAGATGTTAAAAGTGGTGTTGTGCTTGCTGGCGATGCTTTAAATATTGAAGTTAATCGCTCTAAAGCAGCAATAGAGGGCGTTGATCCAATGTATGTTACAAACCAGCTGTATCAATACCTAAATGGCGTCGATGCTACCTACATATTGGAAAGTCCAAAATTAATTGGCGTTAGAGTTTGGACACCGCAGGATTTTAGACAAAACATTACAGATATAGAAAATTTACCCATCCGTACACAAGATGGCAGGCTTATCCCTCTAAAGCGCATTGCAGATTTACATATAGTAACAGGTCAGCCAGAGATTGTTCATGATAACTTAAAAAATATGATAGCAGTGAGTGCAAGGATTAGCAATACAAGTTTAGGTCAGGCTGTAAATAGGGTTCAAAAGGTCTTAAATAAATCTCAAATTTTAAATACCAAGGGTGTGTATTACGAATTTGGCGGACTTTATGCTCAGCAAAAGAAAGCATTTGCAGGTTTGTCTATTGTGCTTATTAGCGCTGTTGTTTTAGTTTTTATAGTTTTGCTATTTTTATATGAGCAATTTTCTATGGCGTTTATAATTCTTTTGACCTCACTTTTGGCTTTAGCTGCGGATTTTATTGGCTTGTATATAACTCAAACACAATTAAACAT
The DNA here is from genome assembly GCF_002119425.1 of Desulfurella amilsii. NCBI lineage: Bacteria > Pseudomonadati > Campylobacterota > Desulfurellia > Desulfurellales > Desulfurellaceae > Desulfurella > Desulfurella amilsii. The sequence continues at coordinate 44,746 of NZ_MDSU01000001.1, forward strand.
AACATCGATAATGGGTCTTATTATGAGTGTTGGTATTAATACGGAAACGGCAATATTTTATGTAAGTGAGTATAAAGAGTATATTGAAAATAAAAGCAACATCGAAGCAATTATACATGCTGGCAAAAATAGAATGCGTCCCATTGTTATGTCCACTTTAATTGCAATACTTGCCCTAATGCCTATTGCTATAAATCTGGGGCATGGGTCTGACATGCTAAAGCCACTTGCTATTGCCATTATCTCTGGTTTATTAGCGCAACTTTTTATGGTGTTATTTTTTTTACCAACTACTTTGTTTAATATAGAAAAGTTTAAAAAGCGAAGCTCTTAAATTTGTGCAACAATTGTAGTATAATGCATGTAGCATGAGAGAGTTAGAAGACTTAAGTGTAGGGCACGTTATAAAATTAAAGCTTTGGTTTGATAATTATGCGGATAATATTATAAAAGATAATTTTAGCAAAAGACAAAGCCTTGGGTTAAAGCGTATACATACGCATAATGTTTGTAAAGAATCACTGAAAATTATGCAGCGTTACAGAAAAAATCAAAATTGCAGTCTTAGCTCATATATAATTGCGCTTTTCCATGATGTTGGCAGGTTTGAGCAGTATGTAAAATACAATACATTTAATGATGCAGTATCAAAAAATCATGCAGAACTTTCTATAAAAATCATGATGGAAAATGATTTATTGAAAAATGTTAATGATTACACAAAAAATATAATTATAGAAGCAATAGAAAATCATAATAAAGCATATTTACCGAAACTTAACGATCATAAGCTTATTTTTTTATCAAAAGTTGTTAGAGACGCCGATAAAATTGATATATATAGGATTATTACGCAAAATTACATTTCAGAAAAGCCCAACGATGCAGTAAATCTTGAATTATTAGCGTCTGTCGACATATCTGAGAATGTCTACAAAAATATATTAAATGGACAGTGCGTTAAATACGAAGATTTAAAAACGATAACCGACTTAAAAATATTGCACCTAAGCTGGGTATATGATATCAATTTTATTTACACATTTGAAAGAATAAAAAAAGAATTTTACTTGGAAAAGATTTACAATGTGCTACCAAAGAATAAAGATACGCAACTCATATATCAAAAAGTTAGGGACTTTATTGTTCAAAAGCTAAAAACAATGGATTAGTAGCTACGAAGAATTAACTTTAAAAAAGACACTTTCTTAAAAAAGAAGGGCAAAAAACCCTTCTTTTGGATAATTTCTTAAAATACAATATGGAACGGATTTGCATAGAAAATAATCAGCACAATAACAAGCATGTAGATAACAAGTGATTCAATCATAGCAAGACCAATCATCATAACGGTAAGTAACTTACCAGAAAGACTTGGGTTTCTGGCTGTACCTAATACTGTACCGTTAACTGCATGGCCTTGGCCAATACCGCCACCGCCTGCAGCTAAACCTAAACCTATAGCGCCACCCATAGCTACTAGCATATAGTATTCTTTAAGTGAGCTTGCAGCTTGTGGAGCTCCTGCTGCAAATGCTGGTACAGCAGCAAGTAGTAAAAGTGCTGTTAAGAATAAAACCTTACCCTTCATAAAACCTCCTCACAATAAAAAAATTGTTTACCCTTCATGGTGTGTTGCAACAGCATCTGCAATATAGAGTGTCGTAAGTAAGGGAAAGATAAATGATTGCAACACAGCAGCAAATAATATTAAAAACATAACTGGAATTGGCACAAGCGCGGGGACCAAAAAGAACAATACGGCCAAAAGTAAGTCATCGCCACCTATATTCCCAAAAAGCCTCACAGATAGTGATAAGATTCTTGCAAAATGACCAATTATTTCAACAGGTATCATTAATGGTGTAAGCCACCATACAGGCCCCATAAAGTGCTTTATGTATTTTAAACCATTGTGTTTTATACCTAGGTACTGGTAATAAACAAACACCAAAAAAGCCAAAGCAATTGTTGTATTCCAACTAGAAGTCGGCGGGACAAACCAAGGCACAAGCTCTACTATGTTTGAGAAAAATATAAATATACCAAGCGACGCTATAAGCTTGAAATGTTTTTTTGTTTCTTTTGGGCCAAGTATATCTTCGACAAAATTATACATACCAAATATAAATGCTTCTACCACATTTTGGAAACTAGAAGGCATAAACTTTAATGTTAAACGTACACTTATAGCTAAAACGATAATAACAAGCATAATAAACCATGTAAAAACCATAAAGTTTGGCACATGAAGCATGTTTGCTACAAACTCCAAAAAATTAGGTGCTTCCATTAACCCTCCCTATCTAACTTTTTTCCGTATAAAACAAAGTAAACGAAAACTGCAACAGGCATAATTGAAAAGCCTATTACTAAACCTACAAAGCTATACAAAAGCAATTTATAACTTAAAATAATCAAAACGGCAATAGCGATGAGTCTAGCTATATTTCCAAAGAAAGAAAACTTTCCCTTTTTGACCCACCCAAATGACATCCTTTTTAGTATAAACCAATCTATAACCGCTAACGCTCCACCCACCAAAACACCAACAAATAAAAAATTAATTACAAAAAATGCAACTAAAGACGCTATAAGATACAATATAACTAAAATAATTTCAAGTTTTTTTATCTGATTCATTTTTATTCATTTCGTCTTTATTTATTTTTTTTGTTCCTATGTATAAGTTTCTAAATGCTGCCGCAATACCAAGAAATAAAAAGGCAAGCAAAAGCCAGGGATGTGTTGATGGGAATCTCTTATCAAGAAAATAACCAATAAGACCGCCTATAAGTATAGAAAATACAAAGCTCATTCCAATTGTTGAGGCATCGTATAGATTTTTATACAAGTCTTTGTTGTTTTTTTTCATACTATGAATTTTGCGTCTTTAAGTTCTTTAAATATTTCTTCTGCAGCATTAATTGTTATTTCAATATCTTTTTTTGTGTGTGCCGTTGATAAAAAGTTTGCTTCAAATTGAGAAGGGGCAAAATATATACCGCGCTTAATCATACCTAAAAAGAAATTTTTGAATAGTCGTTCATTTGATTTTAATACTTCGGGATAATTTGTGGGCTTATTTTCTGTAAAGAAAAATGTAAAACATGATCCAAAAGAATTTTCGCTCAATGGTATATCGTATGTATTTGCAAGACCCATTGTTCTTGAAACCAAAATTTGTGTGTTTAATTTCAATTGATTGTATGGATTTGTATTTTTTAGCATGTCAAGCGTCGCAATACCTGCTTGCACTGCAATGGGGTTTCCTGATAGTGTGCCAGCTTGATATACTGGCCCTTCTGGACTGACAAGACTCATGATGTCTCTATTGCCTCCATACATAGCAAGGGGAAATCCTCCGCCGATTATTTTGCCTAATATTGTCAAGTCGGGTTTTATATTTTCTAACGTTTGTATACCACCATAACACGCGCGAAAGCCTGTTATAACCTCATCAAAAATAAGCAAGCTATTATACTGATATGTAATATCTCGCAAAAATTGCAAAAAACCAGGTTTTGGTAATACTACACCCATATTTGCAGCAATTGGCTCAACTATTACGCACGCTATGGTGTGTCCGTAGTCTTGAAAGATTTTCTTAACAGCGTCAAAGTCGTTGTACTCGCAAATCAACGTGTGTTTTGCAATATCTTCTATAACACCCTTGCTTGTTGGCACGCCAAATGTGGCAGCACCAGAGCCAGCACCTACAAGCATTCCATCATAGTGTCCATGGTAACAGCCTTTAAATTTAAGACAGTTTTCCCTTTGCGTAAACCCTCTGGCAAGCCTAATAGCACTCATTACAGCTTCTGTGCCTGAATTAACAAAGCGCGTTAGCTCTACTGAGTCAAAAGTCTCTACTATCCTTTTTGCAAGATCAACTTCTGCTTTTGTGCAAGCGCCGTATGTAAAGCCATTTTCTAAGGCTGCTTTTACTTTATTTACGATAGTGTTGTTTGCATGCCCAAGTATATTTGGTCCAAAACTCGAAACATAATCGATAAATTGTCTATCATCTTCACTGTATAGGTATGCGCCTTTTGCGTTTTTGATGAAAATTGGGTCAATACCAACGCTTTTAAATGCCCTAACGGGGCTATTAACACCACCTACAATGTATTTTTTTGCCTCTTCGAATAATTTCTTGCTTTCGTCAAACATTTTTACCTCAAAAAACTAAAGAAATATTCACCGTCTTCACCCAAAAAACTCACTTTTCTTTCTGGGTGCGGCATTAAGCCTAATATATTACCTTTTTTGTTGCAAATACCCGCGATACTTTCAATACTACCATTTGGGTTCGCATGTGTGTTTATATTCCCACTATTATCGCAATATTTAAAAACAATTCTATTTTCGTCGTTTAGTTTTTTTAATGTTGACCCATCGCAGTAAAAATTGCCTTCTTTATGTGCAATGGGCATTTGTAAAACTTCTTTTTCAATGTTTTGTGTTAATTTACATATAGACGTTAGCAATTTTATATAAACTTGTCTGTGTATAAATCGCAAATTTGTATTTGTAATAAGCGCCCCATCGAGTAAGTGGATTTCGGTTAACACTTGAAAACCATTGCAGATACCTAATATATATCCGCCATATTTATCAAAATCAAGGAGCGCTCTAGCAAGTTTTGTAAACTTTGCCAGTGCGCCTGCCCTTAAATAATCCCCGTAAGAAAAACCACCCGGTAGAATAATACAATCGAACTCTTTTAGATTTGTTTCTTCATGCCAAATAAATTTTGTTTTAGCACCCATGTATTGTGCTGCAAAATCGCAATCATAATCGCAGTTTGTGCCCAAAAATCTAACTATCCCTACTTTCATAAATTATCTCATAATCCTCTATTATTTCGTTTGAAAGTATTTTAGATGCAAGCTGTTCAATGATATCTTTCACATTTTCATGTTCAATTTCTATTTCAAAATACTTTCCTGATTTAATTTCACTAAATTCTACGCCAAAATAGTTGTTTGCAACTTTTTTTATAGCGTTGCCCTGTGGATCTGAAACGCCTTTTTTAGGTTTTACGATAATTGTTGCTTTCATTTTTTTACTCGTTTTACGCAAAAATTAATACTATTAGTATTGCTACTATGTTAATAATTTTTATCATAGGGTTAATAGCAGGTCCTGCCGTATCTTTTAGCGGGTCTCCGACTGTGTCGCCAGTTACAGCGGCCTTGTGTGCCTCGCTACCTTTGCCACCAAGATTGCCATCTTCTATATATTTTTTAGCATTATCCCATGCCCCACCACCGCTTGTCATTGATACAGCCAAAAAGAAGCCTGTAACAATAGAGCCAATAGACATCGCACCCAGTGTAACAGGTCCAAACAAGAAATAAACAATTATTGGCGCAAGTAAAGGTATGAGTCCTGGAGCTACCATTTTTTTAATTGATGCTTTTGTTACGATATCAACGCAAGCTGCATAATCGGGCTTTGCTTTTCCTTCTAATATACCTTTGATTTCCCTAAATTGCCTTCTAACTTCTTCCACCATTAAGCCACCCGTTTGTCCAACTGCTTCCATTGACATAGCGCCAAAATAAAATGGTAGCAGACCACCAAGCAATAAGCCTACTATAACGTATGGATTACTTAAATCAAAACTTGTTAAATGTCCACCTATATTTGATGAACTTAAAACCCTTGTATACTCAGCAAATAAAACCAATGCAGCAAGTGCAGCAGAACCTATTGCAAAGCCTTTTGTCACAGCCTTTGTGGTGTTGCCCACAGCATCTAGTGGATCTGTAACTTTTCTTACCGATTCATCTAGTTCAGCCATTTCGGCTATACCACCAGCGTTATCGGTGATTGGTCCATATGAGTCTATGGATATTATGATACCAGTTAAAGACAACATTGAAGCAGCAGCAATACCTATGCCATACAAACCGGCTAATTGAAATGCAAAGTATGTTGTAAGTGCAATTACAATAGCTGGCAGTGCTGGCGCTTTATACATTACAGACATACCCTGAATAATATTAGTTGCATGGCCTGTAACGGAGGATTTTGCTATTGATTTTACTGGCTTAAAACTGTAGGATGTATAATATTCTGTAATTACCATAATAAGCCCAGTAAGTATCATACCAAGCACGCTTGTAATAAAAATATTTATTGTTGGATATTGTCCAATTGTTTGTGGTATAAAACTATTCATTGCAAACCATATTGCAATAAGTGAAATAATGGCTGTTGCCACTAGACCTTTGTAAAACGCCCCCATGATATTACCAGATTTTCCTACATTAACAAAGAAAGTACCAATTATACCAGCAACTGATGCAATTGACACGATAAGCAGTGGAAGCATGCCAGCAATACCCATTAGATTCTTTGGATCAAACAAAGAATGCCCCAAAATCATAGCAGCTACTGTAGTAACTGTAAATGTTTCAAAAACGTCTGCTGCCATACCTGCGCAATCACCTACGTTGTCACCCACATTATCTGCTATAACGGCTGGGTTTCTTGGGTCATCCTCTGGTATTCCAGCTTCAACTTTACCTACAAGGTCTGCGCCAACATCGGCTGCTTTTGTGTAAATACCACCGCCAAGCCTTGCAAAAACACTAATTAAACTTGTACCAAAAGCTAAGCCAATTAAGGCCTTTATGGTATGATCAACCGAATTTCCTAATAAATAAACTGATATATAGTAAAAACCAGCGATTGCCAAAAGCCCAAAACCCGTAACCAAAAAACCCGTTACAGAAGCCCCTGTAAATGATAATCTTAAAGCTTTTTTTAAACCTTCTTTAGCAATATTTGCTGTTCTTACATTGCTTTTTACAGAAACTACCATGCCAATAAACCCGGCAAGGCCTGATAAAAATGCGCCAAGCAAATACCCCATAGCAGTAAGTAGGCCAAAATGACTTGACACAGATCCTAATGCCCACAAAATAGCAAAAATTACAATCGCAACTATTGCTATGTATCTATACTCTCTTGCTAGAAAAGCGTAGGCACCTTCTTGTATAGCTTTTGCTATATCTTTCATGCGCTGCGTCCCTTCTTCTTTTGACATAACTAAATAGGCGCTAATAACAGCGTAAATAATCGAAACCAAAGAACTACCAAAAGCAATTAGCAAAATAGCTTTTGCTACATCCATCCAAAAACCTCCTCTAACTATTAATGATATTTTTTATTTGCAAAGCAAAAGTTTGATAATCAATATTTGCAACACTACACAACCACTCAAGCATTTTTATATCATAACTGCATGTTTTGTCTGGTTGTAAAAAAAGCGTATTTACAATGATACCGCTTGCAAGCAGCAAAGCTATTTTTTTATCCGGAGTAACATTATGCGTTAACAATTCATCCGCTATTATTGCAGCCGTTGCACCAAAGGGTTCTATTCTATATCGTGTTAGACTTGAAGTTTTTATATCTCCAAGTCTATGATGATCTATTATTTCTAATACTTCAGAATCAAAAGTACCCTCTGGTGCATTAATAGAATCAGAATGATCTATTAATATTACCGTTCTTTTTGAATATTTTATAATATCAGTCCTTGTAATAATACCAAGTATATTGCCAAGTGGGTTTAGGACTATAACAGCACGACTTTTTGAGCTATAGACTTTTTCTGTAATATCTTTTACGAATTCTCCTTCTTGAACAACAGAAGGATTTTTATCCGCTATAGTAAAAATGGATGCACTCCACTCTACAAGCCCAGCTGTTGCAAATGAACCGTACAAAGATAAAATAATTGCAACCTGATTTTTCTTTGCTAAATCTATAATTTCTTTTGATGGTTTTGCATTGTTTGAAATAATTAAACATTTAATGCCAATTTCAACAGCCTTCTTTTGTATATCATGCCTATTTGCTACGATTAATATGACATTGCGAGGATCAAAGTTTTGTATTTCTTCTAGAAAACTATTGGCATCCATTGTACCCAAAATTACATTTGCTAAAAATTCTTCATCACTAAAGGGGTCATTTAAAATTTTGCCATCTAATGACTTTGAAATTAAACTAATTTTAGTTTTTATTTTTCTAAATATGTCTGGTATTATAGTAGATATACTTTTTCTTGCAATATCTAGCATGTCTATAGATCCGCAAAATTTATTTTCTTCGTCTACTATAGGTACGATTCTTAAATCCTTTTTTAGCATTAATTTAAAAACATCGGTTATAGGTGCGTTTTTTTCTACAGTAATAATACCTTGTGTCATAATATCGCAAACCTTTAGATTTAGATTTGTGATGAAATTTGGTAAAGATATATTTAAATAGCTTAAAACTTTTTGCGTTTCTACGTTAATGCTTCCACTTGCGCAGGCAATGTATTCATTTTCATTTGAAATTTTATTTTTTAAGTAAGCGTACCCAATACATGAAGCTATACTATCTAAATCAGGATTTTTTCTTCCTATTACAAAAATATGTTTTGCACTTCTCATAAGCTTTCTCCTTTTTTATAACTCAAAGCCGATATTACCATAAATGAAAGAATTTGTAAATTATTAGAACATTATTTTTTTTGGAAATTTCCCTTGAAATTATTACTCAATTGTGATTTAATTTTTCCAACTTACAGGAATGTGGTGGTTTAATGCGCTTAAAAGATAATGTGATTTTGCAATCAGCACTATTAATGCTTGGTTTTGGGGTATTAATTGGTGTTTTATTTCCTTTTTTTAGTGATGTAGTATTGGCGCTGCCAAAAACAAAAGTTTATACGACTGCTTTTTTTGTTGTATGCATAATAGCTGGCATAATTGTTGGCTTCATTGGTTTCCTAATAATAAAAATCACAATTATAAAAAGATTAGGAAACCTAAAAGACAAGATCAATACAATTTCAACAAATATACAAAATTACATAGAAGGTAAAATCAAGTATGTAGAGACATGTACAGATTGTTTTGTTGAAAGCAATAAGGATGTTTATGAGTTAGGCATTAAATATAATTTGTTCATTAGTATCATTAGACAATTTTTCTGGCAGTATCAAAAAAGTGATGAGTTTTATTTAAATCTTAGTGAGTCTTTAGAAATAAAAGAACTTAATAATACTTTTGCTAAATTTATTACTGATAACTTCAATTGCCTTGGTATTGAAATTTTTAACTTGGATAAAACGGGCAATGTAGGCATAGTGTATAGTTATTTAGCAAGGCAAGATCTTTCTGAGAATAAAAAAGAGTCAATCAAAAACATATTGGAAAAAGGTCAATTGGTACGCTTTCAAAACCCAAGTATTGAGGTCAGCATTGCAGTGGTATCTATTAAACCCAAAGAGGTTATATTTATACCAATAGAAACAAAAAAAAGTGAAAGTTATTTAGTTGTATTTTATTTTGATATATACTTAAAACCAGATGATATAAACTTTTTTAAACGATTGATGTATCAATATTCTTTGGCTTTAGAGCGATCCCTTGCGTATGAGCATATGCAAGGGATCGCTGCTATTGATGAGCTTACTGGTATTTATAACAGAAGATTTGGCATGCTTAGGCTCTCAGAAGATTATTCAAGGGCAAAACGCTTTAGTAGCCCATTTTATGTTATGATGTTTGATATAGACCATTTTAAAGACATTAATGATGCGTTTGGCCACCAAACGGGCGATTATATATTAGAACAAGTAGCAAAAATCATAAAGAGTTTATTAAGAATAGAGGATGTTTTATTGCGCTATGGCGGAGATGAATTTGTAGCAGGACTAATATGCAAATTTGAAAATGTTTTAGAAAAGGCACAAAGTATAAGAAATGCTATAGAAAAACAAATTTTTTTATTTAGTGATTTAGAAATCAAAGTTACAATTTCGGTTGGTATTTCAAAAAGCCAGCCAAGCGATGAGGTAAAGCTCGAAAGCCTTATCAAAGAATCGGATGAGGCTTTGTATAATGCTAAAGGCGCCGGACGCAATAGAGTGTGTGCGAAATGATTTTTTTGTTGAATATTTAACAAAGTTTTCGTTTTTTTAAAATGGAAATTTTTTATGTATGGAGGTTGTTGTGAAACGTTTCTATAAACACTTTTTTAGTGTGTTTTTTGCATTGGGATTAGTTTTTTATTTATCATCTTGCGCTACCGTTATGAGTGGGATTGAGAATACGAAACTACAAACTCAAGCCAAAATGAGCAATACTATTTTCTTAAACCCAGTTAGTCCAGCTCAAAAAACAATATATGTGCAGGTTCGCAATACATCACAGGTGCCAATGCCAGATTTGAAAGCTATGGTTATACAAAAATTACAGACAAATGGCTACCGCATTGTTGAAGACCCGCAACAAGCCCACTATTGGCTTCAAGCTAATGTATTGTATATGGGCAAACAAACCCAATTTGCCACATTTGATGGAGCACTTGCTGGAGGTTTTGGTGGCGCTTTGGCTGGTGTTGCAATTGGACAAGGCTATGGGAAAGGTGCTGCTGCATTAGGTGGTGCTGCAGTGGGTTCTTTACTTGGCGCAGCAGTGGGCAGTGCTATTCATGTTGATACCTATTTGGGTGTAGTTGATGTTCAAGTATCAGAGAGAGTAAATGGCACAATTAAACAAACTGTAACTTCAAATTACTCTCAAGGTGAATCAGGCCCTGTTGCTGGTGCAACCATAACGCATAAATCAAGTGGTAGCTATAACAGTAACGCAAATTACACACAAGGCACATACGGCACTAATTCAACTACACAAATTCAAGAAAACAAAGAAGGTACACAAATTTCAAGCCAGTATGAAAAAGAGTCAAATTATCAAGCTTCCCGAACAAGAATTGCGGTTGAAGCAAAGCAAACTAACATGGATTTAAAAAAAGTTACACCTGACATTGAAAATCTTATTTCAAACGAGATTGCAGGTATATTCTAGGTTTAGAGGCTAAATAGCTTCTAAACCTTTTTAATTAGATTGAAAATTAACAGTAAAAATGATAAAAATGGTGCATGTATTATGACTTTTCATTGCTGTCTTACCTTGCTTACCGTTTAATTTTACAAAACGATGTTTTGGTAGTCTTAAAAGACAATTTTGAAGCTAAAAATTTATATGAATCGCTAATTTTTTTTAGAGATTATTTTAGTATCAATGCCGTGATAAGTTTTTTTGAAGGCTATAGTATTGGGGCAGTCTCTTCTATTGCACCTTCCAAAGAAACGATTAAAAATCGCATAAATGCGCTATCTAACCTTAAAAATCAAAACAAAAATCACTTTTTAATAGCAAGCCTCGAAGCACTAATGCAGCCTACAATTAAAGAAGAAAGTTTTATTTTGCATGAGGTTGAAAAAAACAAAAGCATAGATAGAAAGGCTTTTATTGAGCTTTTAGCGAGATTTTACTATGAATTTACAACAAATGTTGAAGAGCTAGGTCAATATTCTATGCGTGGCAGCATTGTAGATTGTTTTGTGCCTATCTATGATAAGCCTCTAAGACTTGATTTTTTTGGTGATACGATTGACGATATAAGAACATTTTACCCACTAAATCAAACTACACACGAAAAAATTGATAGGGCTAATATTACATATGCGAAAGAATACTGCTATAATTATAATGAAGATGAGTTTGGTTTTTCGCTAATTGATGAAAGCATAAGGGGTTATGTTTTAGATTATGCAATAGTTAAAAAACTTAAAAAACATTGCTATTTTGATGAGCGATCATTGGAATTTGTTTTAAAAAAAGCCAGCTTAGATAAAAATCTTTACGATTTGCGTATATTAAATGAAGCAGCAACGGATGCTTTATCGTTTATCAATGAGTTTGAAAGTGTTTTTGCTCCAAGTTCACAGCCAGACCAAAAATTAGATTATCTTATAAGATTGTCAAAATCAATGAAGGTTGTCATTGCTTGTGCAAGCGATTACCGTGTGGAAAAGCTAAAAAGCATTCTTGAGTCAAAGGTTTCTGATATTTCACTAAATAGAGATAAAGGTATTTTGTTAAGCAGAGGCTATTTGAAAAGAGGTTTTAAGTTAAAGGATATCGCATTTGTTAGTTTTGAAGAAATTTTTGGCGTACCAGTTCAAAAAGACCAGGAAATACAGCCCAAGGCACAAATGGTACAGTTTCAAAAAGACAAGCTTATTGCTCACAAAAATTATGGTATCGGCATATACAGAGGTATTAAAACCATGCAGGTTGAGGGTGCTTTGATGGATTTTTTTGAAATTGAGTATGCAAACCAAGACAAAGTATATGTGCCTGTGACAAACGCAGACTGTTTATTTGAGTACGAAGGAGCAGCCCAGATTGATTCACTGAACTCAAAATCATGGCATACAAGAAAAGAAAATGCATCTAAAGCCATAAAGAAAATCCTTACAGAACTTGTAAATATTTATGCTAAAAGAAAAATACTTACCCGTACGCCATACAATACAGACTTGCTTGAGATTAAAGAATTTGAAGCGGAATTTGAGTATGAGGAAACCCAAGATCAGCTCCAGGCGATTGAGGATGTAAAAAACGATATGTGCACTTATCGGCCAATAGAGAGGTTGATTTGTGGCGATGTTTCGTTTGGCAAAACAGAAGTAGCAATGAGAGCTGCAGCTATAGCTTGCTTTAATGGAAGGCAAACTGTGGTCATTGCGCCCACTACTATTCTTTCTTTGCAACATTACAATACTTTTTGTGAGCGATTTGCTAATTTTCCTGTAAAAATAGCACTTTTGAATAGTTTTACAAAAAAATCAGAAAAAGAAAAAATAAAAAGTTCTCTTGAAGATGGTCAGATTGATATATTAATTGCGACGCACTCTGTTTATTTTGCAGATATAAATTTTAAAAATTTAAGCCTCGTAATTGTTGATGAAGAACAACACTTTGGTGTAAAAATTAAAGAGTATTTTAAACAAAAATACGAGTCCATCGATATGTTATACCTTTCTGCAACGCCTATTCCTCGTACGCTAAATATGGCAATTAACTCGATTATGGGAATTAGTGTTATAAAGACAGCCCCTCTTTCAAGAAAACACATACAAACATACGTACTTAAACAAACGGATAAAGTCATAAAAGAAGCGATAGAAAGGGAGCTTTTCCGTGATGGTAGTGTGTTCTTTGTTCACAATAGAATTGAAACAATCTATAAAATAAAAGAACACCTTGATCGGTTGTTGCCGGATTGCCAAAAGCATGTTATTCACTCAAAATTGCCAAAAAATGAGATAAAGAAAATTATTACAGATTTTGCAAATGGCAAGTTTCCTATTCTGATATCTACATCTATTATTGAATCGGGTTTGAATTTGAAGCATGTAAACACGATTATTATAACCCAGGCGCAAAATTTTGGCTTAAGCGACTTATATCAGCTAAGAGGTAGGGTAGGGCGCTCTGATATAGAAGCTTTTGCATATTTGCTCTACGATACTCAACTTAGCGAACAAGCCTTAACGCGGCTTGACACGCTAAGGCAATATATGCAAAGAGGTTTGGGTTTTAATATTGCCCTTAAAGACTTAGAAATTAGAGGCGCAGGCAATATTTTGGGAAAAGATCAAAGCGGCAACATAAAAGCTCTTGGGTATGATTTATATGTTGAGTTAACACAGGAAGCATTATCGCAAATATCAAATGAGAAAACCGAGCGCGATGTCGAGATAAAATTTATCGATAATCTATACATACCCGCCTGGTATATAGATGATAATGAAAAAACAGCTGTTTACACGCTTATTTCAAAAGCAAAAAATGAAGAAGAGTTAAGTAGCATAAAAAACTACATTGAAGATAAATATGGCAAACTTCCAAAATTAGTTTCAAAACTCATTGAAATTAGTATAATAAAACTGTATGCTAAAAAATCTTTTGTAAAAAGTTTAATGTTTGGCCCAAAAGGTGTTTCGGTGCAATTTTATATCGATGCAAAAATTGATACAGATAAATTAATAAAACAGGTTAATACATTAAAGGGTAAATTTTTGGGTGAGACAGCAGTTTTTTTAGATATTGACAAAGATAACTTAAATGTGCTAAAAAACTTCTTGATTAATATTGTATAAATTGATATTCTATAAAAAGGAGTACGTATGAAAAAATTTTTAGTATTTATTGTAGCTACTATTTTTTTTGTTAGCATAGCTAAAGCTGAAATAATAGATAAAATTATGGCAACAGTAAATGATAGGCCCATAACAACGTATGATTTAAAGGAACTTGCCCCATTTTATCATGCCAAAGATGAAAAGCAGTTGCTCAATGATGTTATAGATGATTATGTAATTGAAGATATTGCAAAAAAAGAGGGCATTGCGCTTACTGATGAAGATATTAATCAGTTTATTGAAAATGTTGCTAAAAATAACAAGCTTACAAAAGACCAATTAGAAGAAAAAATTAAACAGCAAGGCTTAAGCTATGATTATTATAAGGAATTTGCAAAATTCAACGCATATAAACTAAAAGTTATGCAAAAGGTTTTCGCCCCTACAATTCAAATTGATGAGCAAGAAATTAAAAACTTTTATAACAATCATTCAAATTTGTTTAATCAAAGTACTGTTGTTTTAGACATTATTAAAACGAGCAATAAAGCTGATACTGAGGATGCTATGAAACAGCTTCAGCTTGGAGCTAGTTTTGATAGCGTAAAAGAAAAATATTCAATAGACAAAAGTGAACCTAAAAAAGTTTATGTAGCTGATATAAATAAACAATTGCAAGGTATTATAGAAAAGATGCAGGTAGATCAGATTAGTCCGATTATTGAATCAAGTAACGGTTATTTTATCATTAAAGTATTAGATAAAAAAGATGTCAATTTGCCTTTTGATGAAGTAAAAGATAAAATTAGAAACTTGCTGTTTGAGGAAAAACTGCAAGAGAGATTTGCCAGCTGGCTAAATGGTATTAAAAGCTCTATGGATATAAGCATTTTTAATGAGAATTGATCTTTTTTTAAAACAATCGCGTATTGTTAAAAGACGTACGCTTGCAAAACAGATGTGCGATGATGGTTTTGTTTTTTTAAATGATAAAAAGGCCAAAGCGCAAAGTGATGTAAAAACAAACGATACCATCACAATATACTTTTCTTTAAAGAAAGTTACATACAAAGTGCTTGATGTACCAGAAAGGGTTTTAAGCAAATCCCAATCTAGCTTGCTGTATGAGGTATTAAGTGAGGAATTTTATGAAAAGTAAACCAATTGTTGGCATAAGCATGGGAGATGCAGCAGGTATTTCACCAGAAATTATAATAAAATACTTTCTTTACGGGAAAAAAGCTAACCTCAAGTTAGTTGTTTTTGGCGCAAGCAATGTATTTGAATTTTACAAAAAATTGTTTGATTTAAACTTTAAGATTAAGGTGATAGAAAATTTAAATAATTTAGATGATGATGCACTCAATGTTTTTAATTGTACAAGTTTAAACCCAAAAGACATAGTTGTTGGTCAAATAGATAAAGAATATGGCAAACTATCATTTGAATCAATAAATTATGCCATAGATATGGCACTTGAAAATAAAATTGATGCGTATGTAACAGGACCTATAAACAAAAAGGCTATGAATTTAGCTGGATTCGATTACCCAGGTCATACAGAAATTTTGGCCAAAAAAACTAATACAAAGAATTATGTTATGATGCTTGGATATAGAAAATTTAGAGTATCGCTTGTTACCACGCATGTGAGTTTAAGGGATGTAAGTGATTTAATTACAAAAGAGCGTGTGTTTAATACTATTTTAATTAGCCACAAAGATTTAGTTGAAAAATTTGGCATAAAAAACCCAAAAATATTAGTTAGTTCACTAAACCCTCATAACTCAGAAGATGGCATGTTTGGAGATGAGGAGAAAAAAGAGATTATGCCTGCTGTTGAACAAGCAAAAAAAATGGGCATAGATGTAGTAGGCTCAATTGCCGCAGACACTACATTTTTGCCTCAAAATAGAAAGATATACGATTTGTTTATTAGCATGTACCATGATCATGGATTGAGTGTATTGAAAGCGCTTTATTTTGATAAAAGCGTAAATGTTACTCTGGGTTTGCCTATCATTAGAACATCTCCAGACCATGGCAGTGCATTTGACATTGCTGGCAAGTTTAAAGCAAGCTACCAAAGTATGCAAGAAGCGATACTTCAAGCCTATAATATGATCGAATGCAGGCAAAAAAGTCACTAGGTCAGCATTTTTTGCACGACAAAAGCGTCATTTGGCGCATTGTATCTTTAATTGATGAGCCTTGTTTGGTTTTAGAAATTGGACCTGGCGGGGGGGCGCTGACAGAAGGCTTATTAGAAAAAAGCTTTAGTGTAGATGCGGTTGAGTTTGATAAAGATATGGTTGAGTATTTAAAAGAAAAGTTTAAGGATAGCGGTAGACTAAATATTATCGAGGCTGATGCCACAACATACAGACTTGATAAAAGTTACTGCGTGATGGGTAATTTGCCATACAATGTATCAAAGAAAATTATTGTTAATATGATTAATCAAAAGAATTTTGTTAAAAAGATGATTTTGATGGTTCAAAAGGAAGTAGCAGATACTATAATTGCACAACCGAAAACAAAAGAATATTCAAAGTTTAGTATTTTTGTACAGATTTTTTGTAAAGTTAGAAGAGTTTTTGATGTGCAAGCTAGTGCATTTAAACCACCCCCAAAGGTAATATCCAGCGTTGTTGAGCTTGTGCCTTATGAGGTTAGCTTATTTAATGAGCCGCCAGAAAGTGATTTTTTTGACTTTCTAAAAAAATTCTTTGCCCAACCAAACAAAACTATCAGAAACAATCTAAAGGGATATATTACTGTTCAATACTTAAATGAGAATTTAATCTTGAATACAAGACCTAGGCAGGTGGGTATTCAAGAAATATATAAATTTTATAAATACTTAAAGGAGAGAAAATGGGTATAAATGTTATACCACTTGGAGGATTATCCGAAATTGGCTTAAACTGCACAGTAATTGAGGACAAAACAAATGCTATTTTAATTGACGCTGGATTAATGTTCCCAGAAGAAGACATGCTGGGCGTAGATATGGTAATACCGGATCTTAGCTATGTGTATGATAATGCAAGTAAATTTAAAGCTTTGTTTTTGACTCATGCCCACGAAGACCATTTGGGAGCGATACCTTATTTGCTTGAAAAGATTAAGCTTCCTGTGTATGGCACAAAATTTACATTGGGTATCTTACAAAAAAAACTCGATGAGTTTAAGATAACAGATGCTCAGTTAATAGAAATTGAAACAAAAAAGATTTATAAAGTGGGTAATTTTAAAATTGAACCTATCTTAATGACACACTCGATAATTGGTGGTGTGGGTTTTGCAATTGAAACTTCAGCAGGTATAATTCTGCATACTGGCGATTTTAAGATTGATCAGACGCCTGTAGATGGAAAACCTATAGATTTAGCCCGTCTTGCATATTATGGTGAAAAAGGGGTCAAATTGCTTTTAAGCGATAGCACAAATGCCTTAAATGAAGGTTTTACAAAGTCTGAGAAAAAAGTTGGAGAGGCATTTTATAATTTATTCAAAGAAGTAAAAGGTAGGATTATAGTTGTAACATTTGCTTCTAATATTCACAGAGTCCAGCAAATTATAGATGTGGCTTCTTTGACGAATAAAAAAGTCTGTATAATGGGGAAAAGCATGGTGAGAAACACAAATATATCAAAAGAATTGGGTTTTTTGAATGATCCCAAAGCTTGCATAATTGAAGAGTCTCAATTGGCTGATTATCCCGACGATAAATTAATTATTGTTACAACAGGCTCTCAAGGTGAACCTATGAGTGGTCTATCAAGAATCGCATCCAAAGAGCACCAGAAAATTAGAGTCAAACCTACAGATACATTTATCATATCAGCAAAGCCAATTCCTGGTAACGAAAAAGCCGTTTATAGGATAATAAACACACTATTAAAAGAAGGAGCAAAAATTTACCATGATAAGAACTCAGAAGTACATGTGTCAGGCCATGCTTCAAAAGATGAATTAAAAATCATTCTTGGAATCACAAAACCAAAATATTTTATACCCATTCATGGCGAATATATGATGCGTGTAGCTCACAGGGACATAGCAATTGATGTAGGTATAAATAAAGACAATATATTTATGCTTGACAACGGCGATGTGTTTGAGCTAAACGATAATGTTAAGTCTACAAAAAAGGTGTCTGCAGGACGAGTATTTGTTGACGGCAAAGGTGTTGGAGATGTGGAAGATGTAGTTATAAGAGATCGAATGCAGTTGTCCACAGATGGCTTTGTCATAGTGATTTTGGCTTTTGACAGCTCCAGTGGAGAATTGATAAGTGGACCGGATATTATCACAAAGGGGCTAACTTACGAAGAAAGGTCAAAAAAATTGATTAGCGAAGCTACAAGTATGGTAAAAAATCTTGTGAGTCAATGTGATTTGAATGTTAACATGGATTCTTTAGAATTAAAGAAAAAAATCAGAAAAGCACTAAATAAATTTTTATACAAAAAACTCATGCGCAACCCCATGGTTTTACCTATTGTAATGGAGGTTTGATTTTGAAAAGACAGACTTTTTCGGCCGTATATACATTCATATTACTCATAATTTTTTTAGCTATAATCTCTTATGATTTTCACGATACGTTTTATCCGCATACGCAAATACACAACCTTATTGGGTATGTTGGTGCTGATATTTCAAATTTTTTCTTCACAAATTTTGGTATACTTTCTTATGCATTACCTTTTTTACTTTTTACCAGCGTATTTGCATACTTAATAAAGCCTATAAAGCTTATAAGAAGTATTGTGTTTGTTTTTTTGTTTGTTGTAGCTATAAACATAATGCTATATATTTTATTTGGTGCTGAAGGTAGGCAGTATTTAACTCAAAATGGATATTTTCTTTATGGTTTAAGCGGCTATTATATGGGTAGTTTTTTAGAATTTTACCTTGGCAGAGTAGGTATAATGGTAATTTTCTCACCAATTGCTGCTTTGTGCTTGTTGTTTTCTACAAAAGAGATGTTTTTATTCATTATCAGTCTGTTAAAAAAAATTAAGTTCAAAAAAAAAATTAACATAAAACCAAAAATCAAAGAAAAACAGCCTATGATACAACAAAGTAAAATAGATGCGCCACAGTTACAATCGCAAAGCATAGTCGAAGAAGATAAAAAAGCTATAGATACAAATATTGAAAAAAAGTTAAATATCAGTATTAAGCGCAATTTAACAAAAGAAGATGGTATCCAGATAACACAAAATTTGGGAAATAAGACAAAAAATGGGTATATTTTGCCAAACATAGAGCTATTAAATGATCCGGTGCATATAAACAAAGAAGTTGAAGAAAACGAAATTTTAGAAAATGTTAAAATTTTAGAAGAAAAATTAAGAAATTTTGGTGTGACAGGAAAAACAGTTGAGGTAAGACCTGGACCTGTAGTAACACTCTATGAGTTTAAACCTTCATCTGGTATAAAAATTAGTAAAATTGCCAATTTAGCAAATGATTTAGCTATGGCTATGAAGGCTATTGCTGTAAGAATCATAGCTCCCATTCCAGGTAAAAATGTCGTAGGTATTGAAATCCCAAATAGGCAGATCCAAACAGTATACATGAAGGAAATATTGGCATCAAAGTTGTTTCTTAACTCAAAATCTTCATTGACATTAGCTTTGGGTAAAGATATAATGGGAAATCCTTTTATAGCTGATTTAGCTAAAATGCCCCACTTATTGATTGCAGGGGCAACAGGAGCAGGAAAGAGTGTTGGGCTAAATACAATGATCGTAAGCATACTATATAAGTCTACACCAGATGATATTAAACTTGTTCTTATTGATCCAAAAATGATTGAGCTTTCTATGTATGATGGCATGCCTCATTTATTGATGCCACCCGTTATAGATCCAAAACAAGCAAGTGGTGCACTGGCTGCCTTGGTAAAAGAGATGGAGACAAGGTATAAAATAATGAGCGAATCAGGCGTTAGAAACATAGATGGCTTTAATGAAAAAGCAAAAAACGGCTCAATAGATTATCCGCCATTTCCATATATAGTTGTCGTAATAGATGAGTTATCTGATTTAATGATGGTATCATCTAAAAAAGTTGAGCTGTCAATTGCAAGGCTTGCTCAAATGGCTAGAGCTGCTGGCATTCACCTAATTGTTGCAACGCAGCGGCCCAGTGTGGATGTATTGACAGGTCTTATTAAAGCTAACTTTAGCGCGCGTATTTCATTTAAGGTGTCATCTAAAATTGACTCAAGAACGATTTTGGACTCGCAAGGTGCTGAGATGTTGCTTGGCAGGGGCGATATGTTATTTTTGCAGCCTGGAACATCACATATGACACGTGTTCATGGAGCATTTATTACCGATGATGAACTAAAAGCTATTATTAACTATGTAAAATCTCAAGGTACACCTATCTATAACGAAGAACTCATAAATGAAGCCAAAGAAGAAAGTGGTATAGAAGAAGAATTAGACGAAGAAAAAGACGAGCTTTTTGATGAAGCGTTAAAAATTATTAAAGATGGTGGTTCACCAACAATTTCCTATATTCAAAGAAGGTTGAAGATTGGCTACAATAGGTCAGCTCGTATTGTAGAGCAAATGGAAAAAATGGGCATACTGTCAAAACCAGACGATAAGGGTAAAAGGGAATTACTAATATAAAGGGGGTTTAAATGGGCCTTATAGTTCAAAAGTATGGTGGTACATCAGTTGGGACACTAGAGAAAATTAAAAATGTTTGTAAGCACATTAAAGAAACTAAAGAAAAAGGCAACAAAGTTGTTGTAACTATTTCTGCAATGGCTGGAGAAACGGATAAGCTTGTAGAGATGGCTTATGCTTTATCAAAAAGTCCAAAAGAACGTGAGATGGATTTATTGCTCTCAAGTGGCGAGCGTATCTCAAGTGCACTTGTTGCAATTTATTTAAACGAGTTTGGCGTTAAAGCTGCTGCTTTGACTGGCAGACAGTGTGGCATAGTAACGGATTCTGCTCACACTAAGGCACGTATAAAAAACATTGATGCAAAAAAGATTTTAAATATGCTTGAGGATAATTATGTTGTAATTGTCGCAGGTTTTCAAGGTATATCAGAAGATACAGGCGATGTTACAACGCTTGGCAGGGGTGGTTCTGACACAACAGCTGTGGCCGTTGCTTGTGCCATTAAAGCAGATGTATGCGAAATCTATACGGATGTAGATGGAGTCTACACAGCAGACCCAAGGATTGTAGAAAAAGCCCGAAAACTTGATAAAATTACTTACGAAGAAATGATGGAACTTGCAAGTTTAGGCTCAAAGGTTTTGCAAATTAGGTCAGTTGAGTTTGGCATGAAGTATAGAATGCCAATTATGGTTATATCAAGTTATACTTATAATCCAGGCACATTAGTAACATGGGAGGATGAAAATATGGAAAAAGCATTAGTTTCAGGTATTGCGCATGACAAAAATCAAGCAAGAATTACTATTGTCAAGGTGCCAGACAAACCAGGCACATCAGCAAAGATATTTGGGGCTATAGCAGAAAAAAACATTAATGTAGATGTGATTGTACAAAATGCAAGTGAAGAGGGCTATACAGATATTTCTTTTACTGTCCCACGAAATGAAGCAGACAAAGCCTACGATCTATTAAAATCAATTATCAAAGAGATTAGTGCAAGTGAGATTGAGGTTAGAAAAGATATAGCTAAGGTATCTATTGTTGGAGTTGGCATGAGATCTCACCCTGGTGTTGCAGCTAAAATGTTTGGTACACTAGCAAAAGAAGGAATAAACATACTAATGATTACAACGTCAGAAATCAAAGTTTCCTGTATAATTGAAGAAAAGTACTTAGAGCTAGCCGTAAGGGCCCTACATACTGCATTTGGGTTAGATAAAGAATAATATATTTGGAGGGGGAAATGCACGATCAAGTTAAAATATTTGACACAACGCTAAGGGATGGTACACAATCAGAAGATGTTAGTTTGCTTGTTGAAGATAAACTTACAATAACAGAAATTTTAGATGATTTAGGTGTTCATTATATCGAAGGTGGTTGGCCAGGTTCAAACCCAAAAGATGAGGATTATTTTAGACAGGCAAAAAGCCTACATTTAAAAAACGCTAAAATCTCATCATTTGGTTCTACAAGAAGGGCTAAACTCAAAGTTGAAGATGATCCAAATATCATACAGTTAGTTGAAAGCCAAACGCCTGTTATTACGATTTTTGGCAAAAGCTGGGATTTGCATGTAAAAGATGCTCTTAAAATATCACTGAGTGAAAACCTTGAGATTATATATGACTCCGTTCAGTATTTAAAAAAACATTGTGATGAGTTTATCTACGATGCAGAGCATTTTTTTGATGGTTTTAAAAATGACCCGGAATATGCCCTAAAAACATTGCAATCAGCTGTAGAAGGTGGAGCAGATGTTATTGTGCTAGCCGATACAAATGGTGGTATAATGCCTTGGGAGATTGAAGAGATTATAGAAAAGGTAAAATTAAAATTTCCAAATGCAGTGCTTGGTATACACCAGCACAATGATTCTGAGCTTGGTGTTGCAAATACTATTTTAGCGGTAAATCATGGTATCGTGCATGTTCAAGGCACTATAAATGGCTATGGTGAGCGTTGTGGAAATGCTAATTTGTGCTCTATTATTCCAAATTTAAAATTAAAAATGGGTATAGATTGCATAAGCGATGAAAATTTAAAAAAGCTTACTATAGTGTCTAAAAAAATTGACGAAATACTTAATTTACACCATAATAAGCATTTGCCATTTGTTGGGGAGAGTGCTTTTGCTCACAAAGGTGGCGTTCATGTAAGTGCAATATTAAAAAATTCCAAAACTTATGAGCATATTGTACCAGAGCTTGTGGGTAACTCACAAAGAGTGTTGGTATCGGATCTTTCCGGAATTAGCAACATTATATACAAAGCCCAAAATATAGGCATACCTATTGATAAAGATTCAAAAGCAGGCAAAAATGCGTTAGCTGAGATTAAAAAACTTGAAAACGAAGGCTACTACTTTGAAACCGCTGACGCATCGTTTGAATTGTTGCTTAGAAAACACAGAGGTGAGATTAGAGACTATTTTGAAGTATTATCATACACTGTAATAGATAGAGAGCGATGCGATAAAAGTCAGCGCAGTCCTGTTGAAGCTACAGTTATTGTTAAAGTAAAAGACAAAATTGAACACACCGCAAGCCTTGGCAATGGTCCTGTTAATGCACTTGATAATGCTATAAGAAAAGCTTTGATTGTTTTTTATCCAAACCTTGCAGAGTTAGCGCTTATTGACTACAAGGTTAGAATTCTAAAAAGTGTGCAAGGCACAGGTGCAAGCGTAAGGGTATTAATCCAATCTACAGATAAAAAGGATAGGTGGGAAACGGTTGGTGTAGGCGAAGATGTCATCGAGGCATCGAAAAAAGCACTGTTTGATTCAATAATATATAAATTAATGAAAGATGATGGTTTGGTGAGTAAGAGGTGAGTTATGTTTATTTATGATTTTGAAAAACCTATTTATGAAGTAGAAGAAGAAATAGAGAATCTAAGACAAATGGCACTCAATAGTTCAATTGATGTTCACGAAGAGATAGAAGCTCTAGAGCGTAAAAAAAACGAGATAATAAGAGAAGAATTTAAAAATTTATCCATTGATAAAGTTATTAAAATTGCAAGACACCCCAACAGGCCATATACGCTTGATTTTGTAAATTTTATTGTTAAAGACTTTGTTGAAGTGCATGGTGATAGGTTATTTGCAGATGACAAGGCTATTATAGCTGGATTTGGTTATATTGATAAATACAAAGTAGCTATCATAGGCCACCAAAAGGGTCGCAATACAAAAGAGAATCTCTATAGAAACTTTGGGATGGCAAACCCAGAAGGCTACCACAAATCTCAAAGGGTTATGAAGCTAGCAGAAAAATTTAACCTGCCTATTATAACATTTGTGGATACACCTGGTGCATATCCTGGCATAGGTGCCGAAGAGCGTGGCCAATCAGAGGCAATTGCAAGGAATTTATACATTATGCCTGGTTTAAAAGTGCCTACGATTTGCATCATAACGGGCGAAGGCGGTAGTGGCGGAGCACTTGCTTTATCTGTGGGCGATAAAGTCGCTATGCTTCAGTTTGCTATTTATGGTGTTATATCGCCTGAGGGGTGTTCTTCTATTTTGTGGCGCGATGGTAACCATGTTGTTGAAGCTGCAAAAGCCATGCATGTAACAGCTAAAGATTTGTATGATTTAAAAGTTATAGATGATATTATTGAAGAACCGCTTGGTGGAGCACACAGAAATCCTCAACAAACAGCCTATGCAATAAAAAATTACATCGTGGAAAACTTAAAAGAATTAACACGGAATAATCCAAGAAAGTTATTGGATAAAAGATGGGAAAAATGGCGCACTATGACAACGAATTTCTTGTGAGGCTTAAATGAATAAAGATTTGCAAGATTTGCGGGTTCAAATAAATGAAATAGACAATAAAATAATAGAACTTTTAGAGAAGCGCTTAGAGATTGTAAAAGAAGTTGGTGCTATAAAGCGCGAAAAAAGTTTATCGTTCTACGCACCAGAAAGAGAAAATCAAATTTACAAGGCACTTGATAGCCTAAAGCTTACCTTTATGAATAAAAATTCTCTAAAGGCAATTTTTAGAGAAATAATGAGTGTTTCAATTAAAATGGAAGAGCCGCTCACGATAAGTTATTTGGGCCCAGAAGCTACATTTACACACCAAGCGGCAATTGAGAAATTTGGTACAAGTCTTTACTACCAACCAGAAGAATCTATTGAGGATGTTTTTTTTGATGTGGAACAGGATAGGGCTGATTTTGGTGTTGTGCCAATAGAAAATTCCATTGAAGGCGTTGTTAACTATACACTTGATATGTTTGTAAACTCAAATGTAAAGATTGTTTCTGAGGTTATGGTAGATATAAAGCATAATTTGCTGTCCAAAGCAACCAGTTTGAGTGAAATTAAAGCTGTATATTCACACCCAAACGCCCTTGGCCAGTGTAAAAATTGGCTCAAAAAACACTTACCAAACGCTATACTGTTAGAAACCGCCTCTACTGCAAAAGCGGCAAAAATTGCAGCAAAAGACAAGAGTGTAGCCGCTATATCGTCTTTGGCAGCAAGTAGTTTGTACGATTTAAATGTGCTTGCAAGGGGCATTGAAGATAAAATAAACAATGTAACGCGCTTTTTGGTTATAGGCAAGCATATCCCATCGCCAAGCGGAGAAGACAAAACTTCATTGATGTTTTCAATACACGATAAGGTTGGAGCGCTGTATTCCATTTTAAAAATATTTTATGACAATCAGATTAATTTGACGCGCATAGAATCTAGACCATCAAAACAAGAAAATTGGTCTTACATATTTTATGTTGATGTTGATGGACATATTGAGTCTGAAAGTGTAAAAAAAGCTTTTGACAGTTTAAGTGAGATTGTGCCGTTTGTTAAACTTTTGGGTTCATATCCAAAATATATTAAATAAGTGAAAAAGCGAATTTTAATTTGCGATGATAGTTCCACAATAAGAGCCATTATAAAAAAAGAACTTCAAGATTATTTTGATTTAGAAATTTTCGAAGATGGCATATACGCTTATAATTTTCTGCTTAGGGGTCAAAGGCTTGATTTTGCTGTGATTGATGGTGAAATGCCACAAATGAATGGCTTTGAACTGTTAAAAAAAATAAAAGAAGAATTAAACTTAATCTTTTTACCCGTTGTGATTTTGACTGCTAATGAAGGGGATTATTACGAAAAGGAGGCATTCAATTTAGGCGCATTTGATTTTTTAAAAAAGCCATTTAACCAAGGTGAACTATTAACGTATTTATTAGACTATTTTAATGAAAAAATTACAGAAGGTAGTGTGTTGGTTGTAGAAGACTCTATGCTTCAAAATGAAACCATTTGTCAACAACTAAGGCTCAAAAACATACAACCAGTTAGTGCAAAAAATGCTGTTGAAGCTATGAGGTATCTGTTGAGTGGGTATGATGTAGATGTTATTTTGATGGATATTTTTTTACCACAATACACTGGATACGATTTGATTAGTATTTTAAAGTCTGATGAGCGTTTTATTACTATACCAATTGTGGGTCTTACAGCTTTTAGACAAAAGGATATATTATCTGAAATTTTGGATTTAGGGGCGGATGATTTTATTTATAAGCCATACAATATTAATGAATTTTTTGCGCGAATCAGGGCAAATATTAGAATTTCAAAGTTAATTAAGCGATTGAAAGAAACATCCGAGAAAGACTATTTAACAGGTATTTACAACAGACGCACGTTTTTTCATTTTCTTGAAAATCTTTCTGCTTTGAGCATAAGAGAAAACAAGCCACTTTCTTTTATGATTTTAGACATTGATTATTTTAAAAAAATAAATGATACTTATGGTCACGATGTAGGTGATTTTGTTTTAAAAAAACTTGCAGAAATTGTTTTAAAAATGACACGAAGGTCAGATATATTTGGCCGTTATGGCGGCGAGGAATTTTGTCTTGCGCTACCTAACACCGACCTTTATGGGGCATGCTTGCTTGCAAACAAAATTCTCTCTACTATTGCTCAAACAATTATAACTTTTAAAAATAACAAAACTATTTCTTTTAACATTACAATTTCTATCGGTGTTTCTGAGTTTGCTAAAGATATGAATATAGATGAGCTTATAAAGATTGCCGATAACAATCTGTATTTAGCCAAAGAAAATGGTCGAAACCGCGTTTATCCGCTTTTTTCTAAGCTTGACTCAAAAAATTATTTAAAAGGGTTTTAATTTGGTCATCTTTATAAATGGTGCTTGATTGTTTGTGTAGTAGACTATGTAAATATATCCATTTATGAAGGCTAAATCTGTATAGCCACCATCAAATAGACTGCCTTTGTATGTGTCAATTACCTTTTTTTCGTGTGTTTTTACGTTTATAATGCTTATCTTGTTTGTATTACCCTCATTGTCCCTAAAACTTACAAATATTATGCCATTTACATCTATTGCCATAGGGGCTAAAGCAAAGTCTGTGAATTTTTTTGGCTTATCCCAATTGATAAAATCTTTGCTAGTGCTATAATACAAAGCATAGTTTGGGTAAGTATCTTTTCGTGAAAATGCTATATAAACATCGCTTGCTTTTGCTACCGAAGTTTCATTTAACATTAAATCTTTAGAACTATCTAGATAGCTAAAAAGTTCAAAATGCGAAAAATCTTTTGTTGCAATAAATAGGGGCCTTGTAAAATTTTCGCCTTTTAGGGCGCCGTATGCACTAAATATATAGTAAGAATTTACAATTAATGCTTTACCGTAAAAAGCGGCCAGGTTAATATCTTTAACGCTAACTTTTTGCCTATGCTTAAAATTGCAATTCTCAGATACAGATAAAAATACATCGTTTATTTTATTTCTAACAAAAATTCTCGTGCCAAGCGTGTATAGATTATCATTTAATTTTGAAACTATAGCGTCCAGTTCATTTTGGCTTTCAAATAATTGGCTTTCTTGTATATTAATTGGGTTGTTTTGATCGAAAAACCTCTCTAATTCACTTAATTTTATTTTTATACACTGTACTTTGCCATAAAAGCCATGAGGGTTTGTATGGTCAACTACGCCTTGCCTGTAAAATATTGCCAAATAATCTCTGCATATACTCATAGTGGGAAAAGAGCTGTATAACCGTAGCTCTTCTTTTACAATTGTTTTGGTTATCATAAACTACTTACCATTATATAAAAATTTTTCCTAAGCCACAATCTTTTCTGTTTGAAATCAGGCATAATGCTTTGTACTTTTTGCCAAAATGCTTTTGAGTGGTTTAGGTAAAATAAATGGCAAAGCTCATGAACAACAACATAATCAATATAGGCTTCATCTAGTAAAATATTGTAGAAACTAAACCTCAAGTTTCTTTGAAAATCACAAGATCCGAGCCTTTTTTTGGCACTTGTAATAGTGATGCTTTTAAATTTGCACCCAAGTATGTTTGCATAGTAAACACAGCGCTGAAAAATAAATTTCGATGCTTGCTGTTTATACCATTTTATTAAAATGCACTCTGGTTTCGATTGTTTTTTTAAGCTTAATAGAAGCGTTTCGTTTTCAATTAAGACGCTGTTTTTTTGCGAATTGACTATTTTGAGAGTAAGCAGTTCTCCTAAATAATAAAACGTTTCTTTGTCTTGATATGAGTTTTTAGAAACAGGTTTAATTTGCTTAATTTCGTTGATTTTTCTTTCGATCCAGTCCTTTTTCTCATCTATAATTTTGTTTATGAGTTTTTTGTCTGTGCCAAAGGGTACCCTTAGAATCAAATCAGCATGATCTGTTATGATAAGGCTTATGGTTTTGCGTTTAGAAAAAATAACTTGCGCTTGCATAAAAACTGGCGGAGAGGGCGGGATTCGAACCCGCGGTAGAGGTTTTGCCCCTACACTCGCTTAGCAGGCGAGCGCCTTAGGCCAACTCGGCCACCTCTCCAAATAAAAAATGGCGGAGGAGGTAGGATTTGAACCCACGGAAGGCTTACACCTTCAACGGTTTTCAAGACCGCCGCCTTAAACCACTCGGCCACTCCTCCGATAAACTTTTATAAGTATAACAAATGTAAACTTTTTTTCAAGTATTTTTGTAAAAATAATGCTTGACGAAGTTATATAGAAGTTATATAGATTTAATATTATTAGTTTAATATAATATTTGGTGGAGTATGGGTATGTGTGTGTACTAGTGCTTGGCTGTATGGATAGATTGGAAGATGACTATATTGAAACAAGTAAAAACTGGGTTTGATCTAAAGGTTTATACTAAATGCGTATGTGGTTTTTCAGCTAGAATTGGCAGTATTTACAGGGTTATAGCATTTATAAATCAAGTTTCCCATCGAGCAAAAAATCAAATTTTTAAATTTTTAATTTTTTAAAAAAGACCAATAAACCAGTGTGCATGTACTATTCATGTGGCATATATTCACCTAAAAAACGCCAAATTGGGATTAAAATAAAAAATAAAAGCGTAGGGTTTGTTAATGCTTTGTTAATGTATTTTGTGATATTGTGGTTGGCGAAATTAATCTTAGGAGGTGCAGGTATGCAAAATACAGATTCGGTTGAAATTTTTAACAAGGTTGCTGAGGTTGGACTGGTGTTTTGGCTAACAAAAATTGTAGCGACCACATTGGGTGAGACATTTGGAGATTTTTTATCTATGACGCTAAACTTAGGTTATTCTATCACACTTTTGTTGACAGCTGTCTTTTTGATGATTACACTTTCTGCCCAGTTGTCGTCAAAAAAATATGTGCCGTTGTACTTTTGGCTTGCAATTGTAGGTACAACAACGGTAGGCACAGAAATTTCAGATTTACTTGATAGAACGCTTCACTTAGGTTACCCTTTGGGTAGTTTAATTTTAACTACTGGTTTGTTTTTGACTTTATTCGCATGGTTTAAAAAGTTTAACGATTTAAGCATTTACCCTATGACAGACAAAACAAAAGAGTTGCTTTTCTGGATAGCTGTATTGTTTTCTAATAGTTTAGGTACTGCTTTTGGAGATTTTCTGTCTGATAGCTTAGGTTTGGGTTATTTGGGTGCTACATTTATTACAACAGGTGTAATTTTAGCAGTAGTAATATTGCATCACTTTAGCAATGTAAACAAGATTGCTTTATTTTGGGTAGCATTTGTTTTTACAAGACCGTTTGGCGCAACTTTCGGGGATTTATTGACAAAACCCCTCTCAATGCATGGCTTCGGATTAGGCACGCTAAATGCTTCTGCAGTAGAGCTTGCTATTATAGCAGGGCTAATCTTTTTTGCACATTTAAATTTAAAATCGAACCAAAAACTATCATATCAAAAAATAAACAGAGTCAACTAGGGTTTCCTAGTTGACTTAACCTTTTATTATAAAAAGGTTAAATTTAGAGCACCTTGCATTAAAAAAGTTTAATGAACTCAGTGGCGGAAGAGGCTCAAAAAGTTAGGATTGCCCAGCTTTTGGCTCAAGACTCAAGGGCTATTGCTTATAGACGAGCTTCTAAACAATCTCGATTTAAAAAATCAGATAGACACCATACGTCTTATAAAAGGTTTGGTGGAAAAGACTGAGCTTATAGCCATAATAGCAATTCATGATATTAACATTGCTATAAACTATGCACACTCGTTAATTTTTTTAAAAGATGGCAAGGTGCTTGATTTTTGTAAAAGCACCCAAGCTAATCCACATACTATAGCGGAAACGTACGGCATGGGGTTTTATTTTATTAGCAAAAATAACAAGAAAATATGTATACCGATCTAAATTATTTATCAACCGTAGCAGCTCTTGTTAATTTTGAAAATTTTATACCGGTTAAGCCGCCTATTTTGATGGCAATGTTTTCTATAGCCTCTGGAGTACCTCTTAGAATGATAGTTTCAAGGCAGTTGTGGTGATCTATGTGTATATGTGTTGCGCATACAATATTTATGGGCGTATGATGCTGAATGTCAATTAATCTTTCTGCTAATTCTTTTTTGTTATGGTCATAGATGAGCGCTAAAACACCAAATACTTCCTCTCCAGAGATAGACCACTTTTCTTCGATTAACTCTTTTCTGATTAAATCCCGTACAAATTCAGATCTTGAAGCATAGCCTTTATTAATCATTTTTTCGTCTAATTCTTTAAGCAAAGACTCAGGCAGTGAAATACTAAACCTAATAGTTTCATCCATAAACTACCTCTTTCGTGTGTTTTTTTGCAAATCAAAACAACAAATTATTGTACATTTCTGTGCTTTTGTTGTCAATAAAGCTAAAATTTTCGTTGCATTTTTTTAATTTTTTACTTGCTTTTGTAAAATAGTAAATATAGAATAATACAAATAGGAAAACAAGGGGGTTTTATGAAAACGATTATTATGGCTATAATTATAACTTTATCATTGTTATTACACAGTGTGTATGCATTAAAAGAATATACAAGAATAGAAGGTAAAGTTTTATTTATTGATACAAAAAATTCTGCCATTGAGGTTAAAGTGTACTCTAAAGTGTGCAGCGGTTTGCATACATTTGATATAGAAAACAGCGAAGCTATAAAAGGACTTAACGTTGGGGATGGTATATCTTTGTATGTTATAAGTGATTGCAATAAAGCCAAAGTAGGAGAGCAAAGATGATTAAAAAACTGCTTTTGGTGCTATGGGCTTTTTTAATGTTTAGCCCGTATGCTATGGCTGATTGTAAGTCACCCTCTGCTTCAGCTATACCGCCGTTTTTGGGCTCAGCAGTATCAATACCGCCAAATGTGCTAATTGTAATGGATATTAGTGGTTCTATGAGCTGGAAGGCATATACAGGAAGATACACTGGCACAGAAGAGGGTTATTTTGACCCCAACGCGGTTTACTCTTATAATAGTAACGATGGTTATTGGTATCAATCACAGGTAAACTCTGCTAAATGTCCTACTGATCGAAGAGTTGATGGTGGATATTGCGGTTCATATTTAAACTTTCACTATATGACACGTATTGACTTATTACAGTGGGTTTTAACGGGAGGCTCGCCAAAGTATTGTTCTAATAATAATCAAAGTTGTGACCCTAGGCTTAATAACAATGGCAACGATATTATGCTGACTACTTATAATGGAGTAGATGTACTTACACCTATGAGCCGCATCAATAATTCTTTATTATTATCTTTAGCAAACAGCACGCAAAATACAAAGCCTCGCATTGGTTTAGAGATGTTTTCGAACAATGTGAGTGCAAGTAAAGTTTATATTGGTGATTACGATAAATCGGGTAACACAGGCCCTAACAATCCATATACAAACCTTATTAGAATGATAAATAGTGCAACGCCTGGTGGATCGACAGCAACGGGTCCTGCTATGAAAGCAGCGCTAGACTATTTTAATCAAAGCACACTTAATATTGGTACGGACTGTGAGGGACAAGGTTATAGCTACAGCAATGGCTTTAACACTTCTAAAGGTACCTGGAAAGACCCTATGTATCAGCCGTGTAAGTCAGATTGTATAACTAAAAGCTGTAGTTTTTGCTCTGCAGAATGCGCTAACAACTATGTAATTTTAATGTCTGATGGCGACTGGAATAGTGGCGGTGACCCGCTAAAGCCTGCATGGTATATGTACAACAAATTTAGCCGCCCATTAAACAATACAAATTTTACAATCAACAAAGTATACACAGTGGGTATGTTTTTACCAACAGGCAGCGGCTATTGCGGTTTTAAAGCGCTAAAAAATGTGTCACTGTATGGCTCAACAAATATTAGCAGCTATCCTACAAATTGCCCGTCGTGTTCAAGTGATTGCGAAAATACGGATTATTATAAATATGCATACGGTAGTTACTGCTCCACTCCAGAACCAGACCCCACTACTACAAACCCTCCTACAACTTTTAGCTCAAATAACGCAAGTCAGCTAAAAAATAGCCTATCTGCAATATTTCAGGATATTGCAAAAAATGTTTCATCTGGCTCATCTGCTGCTATTGCAAGCACGAGTAACCAGGGTTCTATATTGCTGCAATCTGTATTTTGGCCTCAGAAAACTTTTGATAATGGCGCTAAGGTTTCATGGGTTGGTAAGCTTTATGCTTGGTGGCTTCAGCAAAGCGCAGGTAGCGCACCTCAAATAAAAGCAGACAATGATGGCAATAAGCAATTAAACCCAAGCGACACAACTATCACATTTGGCTCTACAAATCAATCAACAATACTTGATCAAAATAAGCCTATTTTTGAAGCAGGTGCTGTACTGCTAAGCACTCTCCCAGATGATAGAACAATATATACCACAACAGATGGTAAAACACTTATTTCTTTTGGCACAAGCAAAGTAGAAGTAGATTCAATAAGTCCGTATTTTGGCAGTTTGCCAAGCTATTTAGGTAGTTCAAACCAGGCAGCTAATTTAATTAACTATATAAGGGGTACAGATTTTACAGATTTGGGCGCAAGGAGTCGAAGTGTTGGTGTATCTGGTGTGTGGAAATTAGGTGATATAGTCTACTCTTCACCATCTGTGATGCAGGCAGTTGACTATACGGATGCTTCAAAAACATACAATGTGATTTTTGTTGGTGCAAATGATGGGATGCTGCATGCATTTTTGCTTGGTCAGCCTATAAATACATACAAACAAGACCCAGTTGTTGTACTGTGCAACGATAATAAGTTTACAGTAGATTCTAGTGGAAATGTGGCATGCAGTGATGGAAACAATCAAGTAGGTAGTGAGCTTTGGGCTTTTATACCAAAAAATTCTCTACCGTATCTAAAATATTTAGCAGACCCAAATTATGACTCAAGCAAACATATCTATTTTAGTGATTTAGAGCCATTTGTATTTAGAATATATACTAACAATGGTGTTAAAACAATTTTAATTGGCGGCATGAGATTTGGTGGTTGTGTTAGCCCTTTAACTGATGCTGGCTATTCTTCTTACTATGCACTAGATGTTACAGACCCTAAAAACCCTTTACTATTGTGGGAGTTCAGTAATCTTGCTTTGGGTTTTAGCTATTCTGGTCCTGCTATCATAAAAGAATACGATGGTACGCAAAATAAGTATTTTGCAGTATTTTTATCTGGTCCAACGAATTATGATGGCACATCAACGCAGTCTTTGAGTTTATTTATTATAGATCTACTTTCTGGACAACTACTGCAAACAATTACAAATTTTGGTGGCTCAACTTACCAAAAAGCTTTTGGAGGCAGACTATTTACAGGTGGTATTGTAGATAATGCAAATAGCCTAACTCAGGCTATACCTTTTGGAATTTCTTATCAGGATCCAAACAACAATTGGCATGGTAAAGTTTTTTTGCTAAATACTTTTGAGAATTCGGATTATGCAAAATGGCAAGTTATCCCAGTTCCGTTGGGTATGGATATTGGGCCAGTTACTGCTCAAGTAGCCACGTCTAAGTGTCAAAATATAAGACAGTATATTTACTTTGGCACAGGGAGGTATTTTAAACCTACAGATGGTATAACTTTGCCAAATGAAAATATTTTTGGTGTTGATGTAACTGAGTGCATAAATTCTGCCTCTTGCACAACCAATAATATAACAAAAATAACACCTTCAAATCAAATCAATGCTTCTTATGTGCCCGGATTTTCTTGGTATATGCCATTAACTGATAATGGTGAGCGTGACATTAGTGATCCATCATCAGGAAGCACTGCTGTGACATTTACAACGGCTTTGCCTACAGGCACTAATAACGTTTCAAACTCTCTTTGTATATCGGGCTATGGTGGTCAGGCGAATGTATGGTCTTTAATGTGCGGCACAGGTGCACCAAATACTAGCACAGATATATATCTTATCTCAACTTCTTCCGGTGGTATTTATGCAGCAAGCGCTAATAGCTCAAATACAACGGGTAAAATTGGGACATTTAGCGGCATTCCTTCTATAAAAAAACCTGCAAAAGTTAGCGCTGGAACAAATAAAGGAATTATCATACAATGGTTAGAAAAGTAAGGGCGTTTACTTTATTAGAAGTGATTATTACGATAGCTATCTTGGCTATAGCCTTAGCGATTGCTATACCAAATTTTAATAAATACATGAAAAGCTTTCAGATCACAAGCCAATTTAATCGCATTGAAGCAGACCTTGATTATGCAAAAACTTACGCTTTTACAAGAAAAGTTAAGGTAAATGTGATAATCTCACAATATAGTTGCACTATAGTAGATACTACAAACAATAAAACGATAAAGGGTCCTATTGCTTTAAAATACGCTTGTTATACAAACCCTCAAAACGCTGTTGTTATATTTTATCCATTAGGCTACCCTACGCCTGCAAGCATATATACTACACAGGCAAACAATCCCAATTGTACAAGTGTTTCTTTTACAAAGATAATTTCTGGAGTATACAATGGCACAAGTTGCACGCAGTAATAGTGGTTTTTCTTTAATAGAAGCAATTATTGCTTTATTTATAATAATTGTCGCCTTAGTTGGCCTTTTGGGCGCTTTAAACTTAAGTATGAATGTAGAAGTACAAAATGAAGTAAGGAACGCTTTACTCAACATCATTGGTCAACAAAGAAATGCTATAGAATCTAACATCTCACTATGTGACAATTATGTTTCACCCACAACAATCAATATAACAAACTCTACTATACAAAAATATATTCCAAATTACACAATTCAAACTACAAAACAAGATCAGGGTTCAAATACTATTTGTACTGCAGATTTTAGCTGGGCATATAAAGGAAAACAGGAGCATACAACAAGAATTATCGTTGTGAGGAATCAATGAGTGATCGCGAAAAGGGTTTTACTCTAATAGAAGTCATTGTTACACTGTTTATACTAATGGTAGCTTTGGCTATAGGATATTATACTTTTGTAAGGGTTTTAAAACTCTCATTTTACCATTCAAGCACAACAAAATCACAAATAAACACGCTTATGGGTACGACTTTATTAAGGTACGATTGCGAGATGGCTGGCTACGGATTAACCCAAAGCATACCAAATACTGTAGACTCAAGCAATTATAATGAGGCAGTCTCTTCTCCAGCAAAAACTTACAATGTGGCACCAGGTGTGCCATGGCCGTACCAAATTGGCACATACAACAATGCCTCATATTTAGTCATACGTTCTTGCTTAGCAAACATAAATAGCGCTTCTAAAAAATGGAGCATAATGTACTATGATGGTTCTAGTTGGCAGATTCAAGGATACACTGATCAATTAGCCTGGCCAGCTGCTGAATCTGATTATCACTTTAGGCCAGGTTCAGACGACAATGATTACGTTATAATACTAAATAAGCGTGACTTATACGCAAAATCAAGTGGGCTTTACTACTTTAAATTAAGTACACTGCCCTCAAACGCCAATATACCACCATCGGATTATACATATATAGTCTATGGTGTAAGCCCAGATACTACACTACGCATGCCATTTAACCGTGTAGATTATTTTTTGGATAATACGAATTTGCCAAAGTTTTGCGAGCCTTCTACATACGAGTTATACAGGACTACAATTAATCAAGCAAACGGCGGAATGAATAAACAACCGCTTTTAGATTGCGTCGCAAAATTTCAAGTTGCCATTAAAAGCAATGGACAATGGTTTACAAGTAAAAATCCCTTTGGCAGTGTTATTGATTCTCAAAATACCCAAGAGGTAAGAATTTTTATAATCCAGCAGTCTGGCAAATTTAATCCAGAATACACTAATGCAAATACAATTAATTTAGGCGATACCGATACAGGTACCTTAAGCTCTTTTACGCCAGCTGGTAATCAAGTGCACTACCAGTGGAAGACAATAAAATTATCAATTGTACCAAGGAATTTAGTGCAATGAAAAAGTCAAGTGAAGAGGGTATAGCCTTAATTGTAGCAATTTTACTTAGTTTTATGACTTTAGCTTTGATTGGTGCTCTACTTTGGCTTGTGGTTGAAAGTACAAAGATGAGTAGTATGCATAAGCAATACAGTAGTGCACATGATGCGGCTATTGGTGGTGCAGAGGTTATCATGGATGCACTGTATTGGGGTCAAAATCCAAATTTGCCAGCAGGTACATATTCTATAAATGATCAAAGCTGTTTTCGAATAAAGAGAGAAAACCCTACGCAGTATTGGGGTAGCTGTCTAAATTCTAGCCCAGATATTACTATAAATTTTGGCAAGATAAACTCAAGTAGCGATTATTATAATGTAGGCATTACAATTACTTCAACTACGATAGCACCTGCTTGTGCAGCAAGTAGTACACCTGCTGCCTATACTTATGCTGTTTCTGTAGATGCTACGGATCCTACAAAGCTGGACAAGGCTGGGATTGATTTTGTATATTATGTAGGTAAATAAAATTTGCTTTATAAATTACTAAAATAAACTATTGACATTTTAGCAAATAAATGTTAAAAAACCCTGCTAGTGCATAAGTGCGCATTAAGAAATTTAGTGAAAATTTTTTGTTTGAAGGAGGGCACATGGGTGAAGGCACTCGGGAGGCATATTTTAGCGGAGTACTTTAGCTGTGATAAGGGCATCTTAAATGATGCAATGGCTTTGGAAAAATTCTTAAATGGTGCAGCAAGAGCTGCAAATGCTACTGTAATTTCTTCTTCTTTTCGTACCTTCCAACCTTTTGGCGTAAGCGGTATTGTTATAATAGCTGAATCTCATTTGGCTATTCACACATGGCCGGAGTATGGCTATGCGGCGATAGATTTTTTTACATGCGGGGATTCTGCAGATCCATGGAAAGCACACGAGTACCTTAAAAATTTGCTCAAACCACTATACACTAAAGAGCAAGAGGTGTTGCGAGGTGTGCTTGATTTAGAACATTTTACATATAAAGCTCAATGTAATTTGGCGGTAGAGCAATGAATAATATCTTTCTAACTGCGCCGAATATCTATAAACTTTCATCGTCAAGTGCTGAAGGGTTAACATTGCTTAACGCATTCGATGTAGCTTTGCTCGAAAGTGGCATAGGTAATACAAACCTTGTTAAAATGAGCTCAATTTTGCCACCAAACTGCGAATACCAAGACAACATCAAATTACCACTTGGATCATTGGTACCTGTGGCGTATGCATCGATTGTTTCTAAAAAAGAAGGCCAGAAGATCTCTGCTGCTGTAGCTTGTGCTATACCTAAAGATAAAACAAAAAATGGCCTCATAATGGAATACGAAGATTATGATATTTCAAAAATTGAAGCTGAGAGAGTGGTTATTGAAATGGCAAAATGGGGTATGGAAAAGCGTGACTATGAAATTGGAAAAATCGTAAGTATTTCTGCTGAACACATTGTAGAAAGAAACGGTTGTGCCTTTGCCTGTGTTGTGTTATGGTGGAAATGAAATACTACTGCGCTACTTCAAGTTATGAAAAATCAAATATAGTTTTAGTGGGTGTGCCATATGATGGCACATCCAGTTTTAGGCCAGGATCACGATTTGCTCCAAATGCTATTAGAGAAAATTCTGACGGAATTGAGTCTTATTCACCTTATTTTGATAAGGATTTAAGAGAAAAAAAGATATGCGATATGGGCGATATACCTTTGCCATTTGGGGATAAAGAGCTTGTTTTGGATATTGTAGAAAAATTTTCTTTTAAGCTAATTAAAAATAAAAAAAAGCTTTTGTCAATTGGCGGGGAGCATTTAATTAGTTTTCCTCTGATTAAAACATTTAGCAAGAAATACGAAAACCTTGCTGTTGTACACTTAGATGCCCACAGTGATTTGATAGATTCTTATCGTTCAGAAAAACTCTCTCACGCAAGTGTAATTAGACGTATATCTGAAATAGTTGGTTTTGAAAATGTTTATCAACTTGGGATTAGAAGTTTAAATATTACAGATTTAAACCTTCCATATAGAAAAGACAATCTATGCTTGTTTAATTTTGACAAAGTCCAAGATTATGTTGATAAAATTAGCAGTAAACCCGTTTATCTTACTATAGATTTAGATGTTTTAGACCCTTCGATTTTTCCTGGAACAGGCACGCCAGAGCCAGGTGGCGTTACATACAAAGAACTGATTGATTGTCTGAAAAAAATTAGCGTTTTAAATATAGTAGGATGCGATGTGGTTGAACTATCGCCCCAATATGATGTAAGTGGTGTTTCATCAATTGTTGCAGCAAGTGTAGTAAGGGAAGTTTTGTGTTTGTTATAAAAGCTCTACAGGTATTTCTTCAAAGCTTTCAACACACAAATCCACCTGAGTAGATTTGTTCTTATTAATAAGTATTGTTTTAAATTTGAACAATTTCGCTGTAATTAAATTTTGTTCCATATCGTCAATCATTGTGTAAAGTCTCGATGGGAATTTTTGTGTTACCTTTATATAGGGTTCTTTGTTTGGTTTGGCAATAAAGTCTGCTTCAATAATATCGAATATATCGTTAAATTCATCTAAAATTTCTAAACGCTCAAGTACATTTAAGGCATGTTTTTTGGGCGCGCTGGTAAAAATAATTTTTCTGCCTTTTATTGACCTTAGCTTTTCTTTTATAATGCTGTTTGGATTAATGGTTGATAAATCTACACTATGCGCAAAATCTAAGAAAACATATGGGTCAATATTGTAGTTTTTTATTAAGCCCATAAGCGTTGAGCCGTAAGTTTTAACATAATGTACCCTTAAGTTTTCTACAAATTGCTCTTGAAGGTTTAAATGCTGTATCATAAATTTTTTTATATTTTTGTTTATCTCTTCAAATATACCTGTTTGAGGTTTATAAAGTGTTTTGTCTAAATCTATCAAAAATGTCTTCATCTTTAATACTGTTTAATTTTATCATAAAGTTAGACGCATTGCAAGGAAGCTTATTTAACTCTTCTTTACTTTTATAGAAGAAATCCAATAAAACTTCCGAAAATTTATTAATATCTGTTGGGTCAATTACAACTCTGGTTTTTGCTTTTTTTACAAGTTTGCTGTAGCCAGCAAATTTACTTGCAATAACTGGCAAACTACAGGCAAGGGCTTCTTCTATTACAAAGCCCGCACTATCGTATAGACTTGGATAAGCAAAGCAGTCAGCTGATTTATAAAATTTTTCTAAATCGTTTCTTTTTTCAAAAGAAATTATTTTGTCTTCTATGTGTAGTTTACTTGCTTTAGCTTTAAATTTTTTAATATCGTTTTGTCCTGTTGCTATTAAATGCGCTTTTTTAAAAAAATCTTTATCTTTGCATGCGATTTTAAAAGCCTCTAGCAAATAAAAAAACCCTTTTGAGCCAGAAATTTATTGATACGTATAAAAAGTAAAATTTATTGTCAGGTAAGTTTAATAAGTTCAAAAAATCTTTATTTTTATTTTCGATATTGAAGCGATTTAGGTCTATTTTATTGTATTAAACAATAACTTTTTGATTCATCAACATTATATGAGTGCATAAGCTGTATTTTTATAAGTAAAGAAGGCATGATAAAGTATTTTGTTTTTTTTGTGTGAATGCTTTTTTTGAATATACAGCAGTAACCAGTGATACAGTGAAGCATTGCGTTTAATTTTGGCATAAATCAAAGATAGTTTGCTTGTGTGTCTAAGGCATGCTTGCTTAACGTAATCTTTATGCGTACTGCCGCTTACACGTAGTATATCGCATCCTATGCTGTTAATAGAAAAACTTGACAATACATCAAATTGCCTTTATAAAATATCTGAGGTTTTAATGAGAATTTTGCTTACGAACGATGACGGTTTTTTTTCTGAAGGTATAAGAGATTTAAGAGAATATCTACTAAAAAATAACGAAGTATTTGTAGTAACGACTGATAGGAATAGAAGCAGCTCAAGCCACTCTCTTACACTGCATAGGCCCTTAAGGCTTAGAAAAATAGAAGAAAATACCTATGCTATTGATGGCACACCAGCAGATAGTGTTTTAATGGCAATTAGGTATTTGTATAAAGATAATTTACCAGATTTAGTTATATCAGGTGTAAATGACGGTGCTAACTTAGGTGAAGATGTAATATATTCTGGCACTGTTGCAGCTGCTTTTGAGGCAAGATTGCTTGGTATAAAATCCTTTGCTGTCAGTCTTGCGTGTATCGATGAGGAGCAAAAACACTTTGAAAGCGCTTTTTTTTATACCGGAAAAATTATAGGATTAATAAATACTCTAAATTTACCAGATAGTACAATTTTAAATGTTAATGTGCCAAATAAACAAATTGAGCAAATTAAAGGCATAGTGTTTACAAGGCAAGGATCGCGTATATATCAAGAAAACATAATAAAGCGTCAGGATCCAAGGAGAAATTCATATTTCTGGATAGGCGGCCACTTAATTAAAACAAACGATTCGAAAAACACTGATTTTTGGGCACTTGAAAATAATTACGTATCTGTTACGCCAATAAAAGCAGATTTAACCGACTATACCTTGCTAGAAAAACTCACATCAACTAATCAAAATTTTTGAATCAAAACAGAGTCATATTTTTCTTTTAATTCTTTTTCCAAGCCATTTATATTTGCTATGTCTGTTGTTCTTATTACGACGTTTCTTTTTCCTGCTGGTGCTTTTTCGTAACATGTAAAAATAGCGTGCACTTTTGTATCAAACTTGCTTATAATATTTACAATCTCTGCAATGGTACCCGCAGCATCTGAGATTTGTGTATATATCCTTACGCCTTTTGATTGAGCCGCTGTTATAGAGATCAGGAGTTTAAAAATATCTCTATCCGAGATTATGCCTACCAATTTGTCGTTTTCCAAAACGGGTAAAGAACCAATCCTATTTTTATACATTATAGCACCAGCTTCTTCAATCGGAATGTCTGGCGTTATTGTTATAACATCACGCCTTGCAATTTCCTTTAGAGTTATTTTAGATAATAAATAATGTAATTCAAAAATATCTAACGATGTTGCTTTTGATGGTGAATATTCTTCTATTTCTTTTATAGAAATAATGCCAAAAATCTTATCTTTATCAATAATGGGTAAATGTTTAATGTTGTTTTCTTTCATTTTCGTAATAGCATTACTAACCTTTTCCTCTACCTGTGCGGTTATTACATTTTTTGTCATAAAATCTCTTACCAGCATTACATTTCCTCCTTTCTTTCTACTAAGATAGCTTAATTTCTAAAAATATCAAGTATTGGGTTAATTTTAACTTTACATATAAATATATGAGATATATAGATAAGATTATAAAAAATAATAATTTTAAGTAGGTATTTTATAGATGAGGCTAGATAGCTATTAATTGGTGAAATAGCGCCCGAATTTCAAGCACAAACTGCAAAAGGTCCTATCAATTTTTTAGACGATTTTAAAGGCAAATGGGTTGTATTTTCTTACACTCAGCTGATTATACATCGGTTTGTACTACAGAATTTATTGCATTTAATAAAGAATACTTTGAGTTTCAAAAAAGAAACTGCGAAATATTAGGCCTTTCTATTTATTCTCACATTTCATGGATTATGAACATCGAAGAAAAAGCTAATAAGAAAATACAATTTGCGGTTATAGGTGATCCTATGGGTAAAGTAGCCTCACTTTATGGTATACTGCACCCAAAAGCAAGCGGATCCAAAAACGGTAAGATCAGTGTTTTTTTATTGATCCAAATGAGATTATCAGGGCAATTCTTTACTAATCCTTTAACAAACAGAAGAAACATCTAAGAAATTATCAGGCTTTTAGAGGCATTGCAAAAAACGGATTCCGATAAAGTGGCAACGCTTGCAAATTGGGTTAATTCAAAGCAAACCTGGGAATTTGACGAAGAAAAAGTTATTATTAGAGCACCGTTAACTGTTGATGGCGCAAAGCAGAGACTGAACGAAAGCTATCAATACATAGGTTGGTTGGTATTTGTGCTTTAAAAAATAATTTTCAATTACTTCAATCCTTTTTGCTTAAAGGGTGAAATGCATCGTAGGCTTTGACTAAATCCTGCAGCGATAGGTGCGTATATACCTGTGTTGCAAGTATAGACGAATGGCCCAAAAAGCGCTGCAGGATCCTTAAATCCATTCCATTATTTAAAAGGTGCGTAGCACGGGAATGCCTTAGAGTGTGCGGCGAGATATCTTTTAGAAGTGAATTTTTAGCGTATTTTTTTACTATATTTTCTATCGATCGGCTAGTTAGTCGTTTATTGTATTTATTTAAGAAAACAGGCCCATTTTTTCTATCTCCTAGATAGTCCTTTAGGGTTTTTAGGGCTTTTGGGCTTGTTGGCACACTCATTTGTTTGTTACCTTTCCTTGTAATAAAAATTGTATTGTTTGAAAAATTTATATCTTCTATGTTTAAATTTACCAGTTCGGAGACCCTTAGTGCACTTGCATATAATAAAAAAATAATTGACTTATCTCGTAAAGATTGAATATTTTCTATAAGAGTGATTGTTTCATCTATGTCTAAAAATTTTGGCAAAGGTTTGGATGATTTTGGCCTTACAATGGAATCGAAGTTAAAATTGTATACGCCACTTTTTTTTAAGTAATCATAAAATACACTCAATGCTGAAAGCTTGCGTTTTATAGTTGAAGGGCTTTTTTTGCTTTTGCTTAAAAATAAAATGTAGGCGTTAATATCTTGCTCGTTAACTTCATATGTTTTTTTATACTCAATAAATTGCGATACATCCAAAAAGTATGATTTTATAGTTTGCTTTGATTGATAAGTGTTTTGCAAATAATCTAAAAAACTATTCAATACATCCATGGGTTTTCAGGATTTTTTTTATAATGTTAGTTGTGGATTTTCCCTTTAAATAATCGATTAGTGCTACCTTGCCGCCAGCCTTTTTTACGATATCTGCACCCACTATGCTTTTATTTTGCCAGTCTGAGCCTTTTACCAAGATATCTGGTTTAATTAATTCTATTAGTTCATAGGGCGTATTTTGCTCAAAAATAACTATATAGTCAACAAAATAAAATGCACTTAAAACAGATGCCCTATCATTTTGATTATTTATTGGCCTTTTTTCGCCTTTAATGGACTTTACTGAATTATCAGAGTTTAGTCCCACAATTAATGCATCGCCTAACTGTCTAGCTTTTTTTAAGTAATCAACATGGCCTGCGTGAATTATATCAAAACAGCCGTTTGTAAAAACTATTTTTTTGTTTTGAGCTTTTAGAGAATCCGCTATTTCTTTGATTTGTGAAAATACTTTTATTTTGTCCATAAGTCCTCTATTATTTTGCAAATATTATGAATAATAAAAATATGCAATTCTTGTATTGTAGGTGTATAATCGGAATCAACTATTAAACTAATTTCTGCAATATCTTTAATTTTTCCCCCGTTTTTGCCTAAAAGGCCTATTGTTGTTAATCCTAGTTGTCCAGCTTTTTTTAAACCCAGATACACATTTTCTGAGTTGCCGCTAGTTGATATACCAAAAACTACATCTTTGTTTTTACCAAGCGCTTCTATTTGGCGCTCAAATATCACA
Source organism: Desulfurella amilsii (assembly GCF_002119425.1). Lineage (NCBI taxonomy): Bacteria > Pseudomonadati > Campylobacterota > Desulfurellia > Desulfurellales > Desulfurellaceae > Desulfurella > Desulfurella amilsii. The sequence goes on from NZ_MDSU01000001.1 coordinate 88,816, forward strand.
TCAAAGCTGTAGTCGTTAGATATGCTTGTAAGTATAGAAGTATCTGTCGTTAGTGCAATTGCACTTAAAGCTTTTCTTTCTTTCAAAAAGCGCCCTACAAGCTCTGCTGCCATATGTTGAGCATCTGCAGCAGAACCACCGTTTCCCAAAATTAATAGCTTGTTGCCGTTTTTCAGTGTATTGAATATTACTGTTGCAATTTTTCTAATTTCTTCTTCTTTGCTTTGTAAATCAAAAAATTTTTGTGCGGTTTGTTCGCAGAGCTCTTTAAAGTCCATAGCTACTCCTTTTTTTTATATCATATCCAAAAGTATTAAAAGGTCAATAATTTTAAAAAAGTTACAAAAAATCTCCCTTTACTTGAAATTAATTAATATTGGGTTATTTTTTAAACACAAAATCTTCTGGAGGTTTTTTATGAGCACTAAGTTATACGTATTTAGCAGTGGCATTTTAAAATCTACTAAAGAAAAGTTTTTATTCAACACAGGCGTTGGCGAACCATTTGATATTCCTGTGCCTTATTTTTTAGTTGATGTAGATGGAACCAAGATTCTCATTGACACAGGTATATCGCCAGGGTGTATAAAAGACCCAAAAGGCACATGGTGTAATTAATTTATGGTTTTGCCCCCTTAACTTTGCAGATGCAGCCTACTTGTGTACAATCACTGGGTGAGTTATCAAAGGCGAAAAAAACGCCGAAATTTGGTTTGGAGATGATCCAGAATTTTTCAAGACTATAAAATTAGCTCCAGAGTACTATGAATAAAAGGAGGCAATATGGCATCTAAAGTAGTTTATGTAAGTGAGCTCACAAATGGGATTTTAGACCCGGACAGCCAAATGCTTGGGCCTGTAGAAAATGGCGGATATATTATCGCAAATACGGCACCAGGGTGCTGGGGACCCATGATAACACCGGCAATTCGTGGAGGGCATGAGGTAACAAAGCCTGTTTACGTAGAAGGTGCAAAAGTAGGTGATAGTGTAGTTATAAAAATTCATTCAATAAAAGTTACTTCAATTCTAACTTCTTCGGGCAATGAAAAAGTTATTGAAGGAAGGTTTCTGGGTGACCCTTTTGTTGCAGCCAAGTGCCCAAAATGTTCTACACTTTATCCAGAAACTATAATAGACGGTATAGGAAAAGATGCTATAAAGTGTAAAGTTTGCGGTGAAAGCATTGTCCCTTTTGATTTCACAAATGGATACACAATAGCCTTTGATGAAAATTACACGGTAGGTGTTACGCTTAACAAGCAAGCTGCAGAAATTGCTGCAAAAGATGCAAAATACTACATGCAAACGCCGGATAGTTCAATACAAAACCCTATTGTTGTATTTGCCCAAGCAGACATTGTAGGCCTTAGTGCTCGCTTAAGACCATTTCTAGGTCAGCTAGGCGCTACACCTTCTATTAAAATGCCAGATTCACATAATGCTGGTGATTTTGGACAATTTTTGATTGACGCACCTCATGAGTATGCAATCAAAAAAGACCAGCTTGCTATGCGCACAGATGGGCACATGGATATAAACAAGGTTAGAGAGCATGCAGTTGTTATTGCGCCGGTTAAAGTTGAAGGGGCTGGCATATATTTAGGCGATATGCATGCCATGCAAGGTGAAGGAGAAATAGCAGGGCATACGACAGATGTTTCTGGTATTACGGTTTTGCAAGTAGAGGTTTTGAAAAACGTATCAATTGAAGGTCCCATTATTTTACCAAACGTTGAAGATCTACCGTATCTGGCTAAGCCTTTCTCATGTGAAGAAAAGGAATCGGTAAAAAATTTAGCTTCTGTTTGGGGGATTGGAGAGCTTGAAGAATCCCTACCGGTAGCATTTGTAGGCAGCGGTGCAAATATCAATGAAGCAGTTGATAATGCTTTAGAGAGAGCTTCTAAAGTATTAAAGATATCCATACCAGAAGTTAAAAATAGAGCCACAATTACTGGAGCAATTGAAATAGGAAGGCTACCAGGTACAGTTACAGCCACCTTTTTGGTGCCCATTGATTTGTTAAAAAATGCAGGCTTATATAATATTGTTGCTAAAAAATACAAAAACTAGGAGGCTAATATGTCGCTTAAGTATGTTTCTCCAAACGATACAGTCTTTACGGTTAGAAACGTTCAGGTAAAATTTGGTGAAGGCGTTGCAAGTGAAGTGGGCTATGAGACAAAAAGGATGGGTGCAAAAAAAGTTCTTATCGTAACGGATAAAAATATAAGCAAAAACACAGATATACTGTCTACAATAAAAGACAGTCTGGAAAAATCGGGCGTAGGCTTTGATGTGTTTGACTCCTCGCCTGTTGAGCCTATAGATACTGCTTTTATGAAAGGCTTAGAATCAATTAAAGGCAGTACTTACGATGGTTTTATTGGTGTAGGCGGTGGCTCATCTATAGATACAGCCAAAATGCTTAATCTATACACTACCTACCCAACGCAAGACTTTAAAGACTATGTGGCGCCACCAACAGGACTTGGAAAAACCATACCAGGACCACTAAAACCTCTTATTGCTATCCCTACGACAGCAGGCACAGGCAGTGAAAATACGCCTGTTGCTATAGTGGATCTAGAAAAAGAAAAGTTAAAGGTAGGTATATCCCATCAATACTTGCTGCCAAGCCTTGCTTTACTTGACCCTGTTTTAACTGTAACACTATCTAGTTATTACACTGCTTCTACCGGCATGGATGCACTGCTGCACTCTATAGAAGCCTATACAAGTCTGCCGTTTTATGCAAGAAAAAGACCAGACTCGCCCGATAAAAGGCCAGTCTATATTGGTGCAAACCCAGTATCGGATTTGTTTGTAGAAAAAAGCATTGAGCTTGTTGGAAAGTACCTAAGGAGAGCTTGCCATAACCCCTATGATCTAGAAGCAAGGACCAATATGCTCTTGGCTGCTCATTTGGGTGGTGCATTTGGTAATGCAGGTGTGCATATACCGCACTCTTTGGCTTATCCTCTAGCTGGCAGAAATCATGAGTTGCCCCACGGCATATCCGTGTGTGTTACGGCCCCTGCAGCGCTAGAGTTTATCATACCAACAAGTGCTGCCAAGCTAAAAAAAATTGCAAAGCTAATGGGCAAAAACACAGATGGTTTGTCTGATATAGAAGGTGCTTATTTGGCAAAACAAGCCGTTGTGGAGCTAATGAAAGATATAGATTTCCCCTCTGGCATAGAAGCTGTGGGCTTTAGCGAAAAAGGTATAGAAGAATTATCCCAAGCAGCCATGGAAGTGCAAAGACTGCTTGTGTGCAGTCCAAGACCTGTAAAGATCGAAAACATAAGGGAAATTTACAGAAAAAGCTTAAAGAATTGGTAAATAGAGATTTAACAAAAAGAGAGGTAGTTAGCTTTTTATTACCAGCAAAGGTTTTGAGTTTTGCTACTTTTTTAGCAAGGTTTGCTTTTTAACAATATCTATAGCTATATCAATATCTTTGTAAGCAAATGGTGTTGCTTCAATATATCTTTTTGTTTTAATTGGGCAATTAAGTCTTGGTTTTTTAAAGTTTTTATAGCTTGCCTTCTTCCTAGTACTCTACCTACACCGTGACAAATGCTGTTTAGTGTTTGATCTGAGTTTTTAGCAACCAGAATGTGCAATTTATAGGTTTTGTGCTGTAGTCAAATATTATTTCCAATGCCCTAAAACCCAAAATTTGTCTGTTTGTAAGCGCGTAATTTGCCGCTTGATAGTAGTTTAGGGCTGGTTAGTCCAAAAAGAATAGACTAACAAGTTCTTTGTTTGAGAATGATAATTTTTTGTGCGCAGCGCTTGTCTTTAAATAACTTAAGATAATCAATAGCAATAGCCCTATTGAGCCTGCATGAAGAAATAATACAGGATGATTATGTAAGGTACCAAAAGTGGCGGCAGTTTGCTCATCAAAAATTTTTTAAACTTTATCAATTTCAAAAAAATGATTTCCACTGTCAAAAGATCCTGGTTCTGTTTTACCACACTCTACTACATCGCTTATTAGGCAATTCCTAGCAATTTCAATACAGCCGTTGTCTTCTATTGCCTGAAGGTTACTTTTTTCTACAAAGTCGTTTTTTATTGCAAATTGTGCGCCCTCAAACGTTACTTGCCTGGGTTTCTTCTCATTTAAATAGTAAACTGCTTTATCACTAACCGCACTTTTTGGTATTTGCGAGTAAAGCGCATAAAGAATTGTTTCGGCATGCCTTTGAATTTCATCTACATCTGCATTTATGCTAATTGCCCCACCACACCCCGCAGTTCATATTGTACCTCACGCCGACTGGCTAAATTACGCCTTCTTAGCAATCAAAAGCAGTAACACTTCCAATTGGAAAACCATTTAGTATTACTTTTTTTATGCCTAGCATTTGAGCAATTGAAAAATGCTTGTTTTCAGCTCATTGTCATCTTGTAATTTTTTAGATTGTAACTAAACGTACTCATGAAAGCTTTGACATTAAGAACACCACCGTTTATTTTTCTACATAAATTCTATGAGGTATGAGTTTTTCAATGTAGAATGTTTTTAAAAAAAAATTTAAAGCATCCACAATACCGTTTTTGATATTGCTATCTATACGGTAGCTTAATGTTTTTTATGGTTTTTGTTTTTATCAACAAGATAAATCAAACATACCATAAACTGCTTTCTTTCTTAGTGACTCAGTACTTTTTGATTTAATATACAAAGCTACATCGCTTGAACAGTCAATTATTTTACGCATACAAAAACTACTCTTTTTGGTCCTTGCACACCGCTTACAAGAGTTTTTTCAATATCTGCGGTTTTGCTTTCTTGAGAAACAAAGATATAATAAGCGCTTTCTTTTTTTTGTTTTGCAAACTTGTAGGCGTCTATTAGATTCTCTTTTATGTCTGATGCGTGAAAAACTATATAAAGATCTTGCGTCTTCATAATTTTGTCTAATTTTTCTTTTTTGTCAATATCGATTATTGTTTGGGCACTGTTGGCACTAACGCATAAAGCTTTAACAAAACCAACATCATTTTTACAGTCGTATTCTTTGGTTACATCAAGGTTGTGTTTTTCAAGAAAATCAATACTTTCGGTTTCTACTATATCAATTTTGTTGATTTTAGCTGATTCCTTTAATTTTTCAATCATAATATAACCTTATCCTTAAAAATTTTATTTTCATAATTATACACAATAGGTGTTCCTGTAGGGATTTCAACTTTTATTATTTGTTGTTCGTCTAAGTTTTCTATGTATTTTGTTATAGCCCTTAAACTATTGCCATGTGCTACGATAAGGACATTTTTATTATCATCCAAATCTGGAATAATCTTTTTTTTAAAAAAAGGCAAAGTGCGCTCTAAATTATCTTTTAGCGATTCGCCGCCAGGAGGTTCCACATCAAAGCTCCTGCGCCAAAGTTTGAGTTGTTGTTCACCATATTTTAACCCCACTTCTTTTTTATTTAAACCCTGGAGCGTGCCATAGTAGCGCTCATTCAACGCTTTTTTTCGGATTATTGGTATGGGCTCTATATTGCTTGCATAATTTGACCATTTTTTCATTTTTCCATTGAAGTGGATAATAAGCGGTGTTTTTTGTGTCTCAACTTTAGATAAAATTATAAGAGCTGTTTGGATAGCTCTTGCCAATTTTGAAGTATAAACTATATCAATATTAAATTTTGAAAGTTTTTCTCCAGCATTTAGTGCTTCAAAAATTCCTTTTTGACTAAGTGGTATGTCAACCCACCCTGTGAATAAATTTCTATCATTCCAGATTGATTGGCCATGTCTTACTAAAATCAACTTTGACATAATAGTCCTCCTTTTTTTACAATATTACTACTTTTTTGTTTACTTTCAAGCACCGCTATTGACATAAAAATTATTTTAATCTAGATTAACTTTATGGGCATAGATGAGATTTTTGAAGGTTTAAGTTTAAAAGTAGAAAACTATGAAAAAAGACAATCACAGATTGAAATGTCAAAAGACATATATAATTTGATGATAAATGGCCAAATAGGCTTAATTGAAGCGCCAACAGGCATTGGAAAAAGCTTTTCTTATCTTATTGCTTCTAGTTTGTTTGTAAAGAATTTTAAGAAAAAAATAGTAATAGCAACTAGCACGATTAATCTTCAAAAGCAGCTCATCTTAAAGGATATACCTGTAATTAAAGAGATTTTTAAGGATGTAGCTTTTGATATTGCACTTGGAAGGCAAAACTACGCTTGCAAAAGGAAATTTTATGCATACGCATCAAGTATTTTTAGCAATATAGAAGATCCAAAAGCCTTTTTGGCAAACTTAAAACATGGCACGAAAGACGAGTTTGATTTCTGGCAAGAAGGTATATTTGAGCAAATTAAATCCGAGAAAGATTCTTGCATGGGGCGTTTTTGCCCGCAGTATAGAAATTGTTTTTTCTTTAATGCAAGGTCAAGGCTAAAAGACGCAGATATTATTGTTACAAATCACCATCTTGTTTTTAGCGATTTATTCGAAATTGGGGAGGTATTTGATGCGATTGATGCGTTGATTTTTGATGAGGCACATAATATTGAAAAAAATCTAACGAGTTTTGCAACTTTATCATTTAATTTTTATGATCAACTCAATTTGATTAGAAATTTTTCCAGCATTATTGGCAAGTTAAGATTGTTTGAGTTAATAAACAAAGCTATGCAGACGATGGATAAACTAAAAGAGGAATTGATTAAGCTAGCAAATATTGTTGATTACAGTACTACATATGATGAAAGATATGCAAAAGATTTTTTGTTTAGGATTTCAGATTTGCAAAAACAGCTTGTTTTTGATCTTGTCAATTACAAAGACAAAATAGATGTAGAGCTAGGCATTGATTTTAAAGCTCTTGTTGACAAACTTAGTATAAATTTAAAAATAATGGAGTCGTTTTTAAGCCAAAACTACAATGAAGCTGTTTATTGGCTGGATAAATTTAAGGATATTGTTTTGTTTAATATTACAAATCTAAATTTTGCAGATTTATTGAAGAAAAATCTTTATCCAAAAGTGGATAGTGTTATTTTTACGTCAGCAACGCTATCAATTAATAGCGATTTTAGTTTTATAAAAGGCATTTTAGGAATAGAAAAAGCATTTGAAAAAACATTTAAAACAGAGTTTGACTACAAATCTCAAGCAAAACTAATTATCGTAAACAATATCTGCAATCCTCAAAATGATGGCTATATAGATGATATATCTACATTGATTTTAACAGTGGCTTCGCAAATTAACAAAGGTACTTTGGTGCTTTTTACATCCTATAAAACTCTAAATAAAGCTTATAGTAAAACAAATGATGCTTTGAAAAAACTAGGATACACCGTGTTAAAGCAAGGGCTCATCGATAACTACAATATGCAAAAAGTTTTTTTTAAGAGCAAAACGATTCTTTTTGGTGTAAATAGTTTTTGGGAAGGCATTGATATTAAAGGTGACAATCTTTCATGTGTAATAATGACAAAATTACCTTTTGAAGTGCCAACTCATCCCATAGAAAAAGCAAAATATACAAATTTAGAAAAAAAAGGCCAAAATGCCTTTATAAATTATTCTTTGCAAAAAGCAATATTAAAATTTAAACAAGGTTTTGGCAGGCTTATTAGAACAAAAAACGATACAGGTTTTATTGTTATTGCAGACAACAGGGTATTAACAAAACCCTATGGTAAGATTTTTTTAAACTCATTACCAGAAGTGATTATAGAAACTAAAAGCGTTGAGGATTTATCTTTAAACCAAGATCATTGATTATCTCTACATCATCTTCAATTTTTCTTCCCTTTTGAGTCAAATAATCACTAACCATAATACCGTTTGCACCAGCAAAAAATACAAGCGGATGAAGTTGTTTTAAGACAACCTCTCTGCCACCGCATATTCTTATATCTTTTTCGGGCATTGCAAACCTAAACATAGCAATGATTTTTAATGCCTCCATTGGTTTTAATGCCTCTTTGTTTTCAAGCGGTGTGCCTTTGATTGGTATTAAGAAATTAAGTGGTATGGAATCGACATTCAAGCTTTTTAGTTCAAATGCAAGGCTAACCCTATCTTCAATAGATTCTCCTATACCAAATATACCCCCTGAGCATACATAAAAACCTAATTCTTTAGCAAGCCTGATTGTTTCTATATCTTCCTCGTACTTGTGTGTGGTGCAGATTTTTGTAAAAAATTCCCTTGAGGTTTCAAGATTGTGGTGAAACTCTTTTAAACCAGCTTCTTTTAATTCTAACAATTGCTTTTTTGTTTGCAAACCAATTGATACACCGGGTATTAGTGGAAGTTTAGAGATTTTGTTAATTGATTCTTTTAAGTTTTCAAAGTCGTTTTGGTTGTTTAGACTAAGCCCACTTGTTACAATACTGAAGCGCTCTATTGGGTAGTTAGTCATTTTTTTAGCTTTTTGCTCGATTACACGTGGTGGCAAAAAATCATACATACCCACATTAGCGTCAAAGTGAGCCGATTGGGCGCAAAATGCACAGTTTTCACTGCATCGGCCACTTTTTGCGTTTATGATAGAGCATAGGCTAATATTGTTATCTTTGAAGTGTATTCTTAATTTATTTGAAAAGTACAGTAATTCTAAAAACTCATCATCTGCTAACTTTAAGATTTCTATTGCATCGCTTTGATCAATTCTTTTTTCAATAGCTTTGTTAAAAAGCTCGTTTAATTTCATTTATCCCTCCACCTTGTTAAGTTAATAAAGTATACAAAATTAACATTTCAATTTCAACTGATTATATGCTACAATAAAATTTATGAAAATTGAAACAGTGGTTGTAGGTGTTTTGCAAACGAACTGCTATATAGTTCACGATTGCAAGCAAGCTATCATAATTGATCCTGGAGGTGATGCTGAAAAAATTATAAGCATTATTGAAAATAAGCATTTAAAACCTCAATTGATAGTAAATACACACTACCATTTTGATCATACAGGGGCTAATTTTGATATAAAAAATATGTTCAATATACCTATCGCAATTGGAGGAAAAGATGCCCAATTTCTTCAAAACGCTTACAAAGATGCTTTAATGTTTATGATTGATGCAAAAAAATCCCCCAAAGCAGATATTTTATTAAAAGAAGGCGACGAAGTAACGTTTGGGGATATTAAATTTAACATTATTGAAACGCCAGGACATACTATCGGCTCAATTTGTTTATACAATAGAGAAAATAAGGTGTTGTTTAGTGGGGATACACTGTTTTTCGAATCTATTGGGCGATACGATTTACCAACCGGTAATCTTGACGATTTAATGGCTTCTATTAATAAGATATTGGTTCTTAATGAGAATATTGCAGTTTACCCAGGCCACGGCCCTCAAACCACACTAAATCACGAAAAAGCAAATAATCCATTTATAATAAAATAAAAAAAAGGGGGGAAAATCCCCCTTTTTATTACTCTTCTACTTTAATTGATTCAGTTGGGCATGCTTCGGCTGCTTCTTTAATTACATCAATAGAAGCACCATCTGGGTTTTTTACCTGAGCTTTGCCATCAACCATTTCAAACACATCTGGTGCTGTATCAACACATACTTCACAACCAATGCATGTTGCTTGATCTACGCTAACTTTTGCCATACGAACCTCCATTTTTTTTTAGAATTGTAATATACAAGTTGAATTGTGTCAAGTGTAATGTATTGCACATTGAATTTACAACAATACTAAAATTACTTGAAAAATTACCACTGATAGGCTATAAGAAACACTATGAATGTATCTGTGGTAATCCCAACATTAAACGCTCAAAACACGATAACAGCGTTGCTTTTAAGACTAAGGCAAGAAAACATAAAAGACATAATTGTTATAGATAGTTCATCGAGTGATAACACACAAAAAATTGCAAAAGCTTTTACAGATAAGATGTATGTTATTAAAAAAGAAGAATTTAACCATGGCTTAACAAGAAATTACGCACTAAGCTTGGCAAAATTTAATACGGTTGTATTTTTAACTCAAGATGCGATTTTGTGTAAAGGTGCAATTGGCAGGTTAATAAAACACTTAGATCAAGAGGGTGTGGCAATAGCATTTGGCAGACAACTACCGCATAAGGACGCTAGAGCTTTTTCAAAACATTTAAGACTATTTAATTACACAAACTATTCTATAAAAAAAACGCTTGCAAACAAAAGCGCCTACGGTGTAAAATTAGCATTTAATTCTAACTCGTTTTCTGCTTATAAAAAAGATATTATTGAAAGCTTGGGTGGTTTTACTAGATTAGATTTTGGTGAAGATGTGTATATGGCAGCAAAGGTTTTACTTGCCGGATATGCTGTATACTATGATAGTAATGCATGTGTTTATCATTCACACAACTACTCATTAAAAGAAGAATTTAAGCGATATCTTGCGGTAGGGAGATTTTATAAATCTCAAAAGTGGATAACCCAAGCCTTTGGTAAAACCTCAAAAGAAGGTTTGAACTATATTGCAGATCAATTGAGTTTTGCGCTTGAGTCAAATAACTTAATTTTATTGCCAGAATTTTTGCTCAAGGATGCACTAAAGTTTATTGCATATAAAATTGCTTGAAATGGAGGCTTTTTATGCCATTTGAGTTCGAAAGGGGCGAAATAGACAATGTTTTACTGATAAAACCAAAAGTTTTTTTTGACGAGAGAGGATTTTTTTTAGAAACATACAAAAAAAGTTTATTTGCAGAAGCAGGAGTAAAAGAAGATTTTAATCAGGATAATTTTTCTTTTTCAAAAAAAGGCGTTTTGAGGGGTTTGCACTTACAAAGGAAACCAAAGTCTCAATCAAAACTAGTAAGGTGTGTGAAAGGAGAAATATTGGATGTAATAGCTGATGTAAGAGCAAACTCTAACACATACGGCGAATGGCTTTCTTTTAAGTTAAATGATGTCAACCAACATATATTGTATGTGCCAGAGGGCTTTTTGCATGGTTTTGTTGTGTTAAGTGATAGTGCGATTGTTCACTATAAAGCGTCAAATGAGTATTGTGTAAACTGCGAAGATGGCGTAGTGTGGAGCGACAAAACGCTAAATATTGACTGGCAGACTAAAGATCCTATTGTCTCTAAAAAAGACAAACTCTTAAAAAATTTTATAGATTTTGAGGCTTATAGATGATTGTAATTTTTGGCTGCGATGGGCAATTAGCAAAAGCTTTTCAAGAACAGTTAAACAAGCAAAATAAGACATTTGTGGCTTTTAATAAAAAACAGTGTGATATAACCAATTACTTACAATTAAAAGATGTTTTTGCTACATACAAACCAAAAATTGTTATTAATGCGGCTGCTTATAATTTGGTAGATGAATGTGAGGTTAATTTTTCTGAAGGTTTCAAAGTTAATGCTTTGTCGGTAGCCCAAATGGCTTTCCTTTCTAAGCAATTTGGTAGTTTTTTAGTACATTTTAGCACAGATTATGTGTTTGACGGAACAAAAGTCGGACTTTATAATGAAAATGATACTACAAATCCTTTAAATGAATACGGAAAGTCCAAACTTTTAGGTGAGCGCCTATTGATAGAATCTGGTTGCGATTACTTAATTTTTCGCACAAGCTGGGTTTATGGTAGAGGAAAGAATAACTTTATCTCAAAACTTATTAATTGGTGTGAAAAAAACGAAATATTAAAAGTGGCATACAATGAATTTTCTATTCCAACAAGTGCCTATGATATTGCTTACTTAGCAAGCTTTGCGCTGGATAAGGGTTTAAATGGTCTTTACAATCTAGTAAATAGCGGTTTTTGCTCAAGATTTGAATGGGCAACCTTTGCTTTTTCTAAATTAAAAATTGATAAGTTAGTATACCCAGTTGATAGGCTGATTTTTAATTTAAAGGCAAATAGGCCTTTTTTAAGTGCTATGACAAACAAATTAATTTGTAACAGTTTGAATGTAGAAATTAGAGATTGGAAAAGCGCATTGGCTGATTTCTTAGAAAATCATTATGAGAAATAAAACCAAAGAATATATGTCATTTTTAATTATTGTTTTTTTTGACTTTATAGCTTTTGTGTTAAGCCTATACCTTGCGCATCAAACAAGAATTTTTTTTAATATTTTTAATATTGTGCAGTATAAAAAACACTTTTCTTACTATTACGAGTATTTTTTTGTTTTTTTTATAGTATTTTTTTTATTTTATTACGAAGGTATCTACACAAAACGAGACGATGTTTGGGAAGATTTAAAGAAAATTTTTAACTCTTTAACAATAATTTTTATTATTATTCTATCTCTTGTGTCTATTACCAAGTCTAGCTTGTTATTTTCAAGGCTTTTGATATTTTTATTTTGGTTTTATGGGTTATTGTTGTTTTCACTATTACACATACTTTCTAAAAAATTTTTGTATATCCTTAAGCTTTGGCAAAGAAAAGTTATTATTTGTGGTATCTGCCGCCAGGCTGTAGATTTTAGCAAATCGCTTGATGATCAATTTTACCTAGGCTACAAGACATTAGCTTTTTTTGATCAAAAATCTCCTCTTAAAACGCTAAATAACAAGAAAGTTATAAGATCTTTTATAGAGTTATCTCAAGAATCTAAATTAAACAATGTAGATACAGTTTTTGTAATTACATCCTGCAATATAAAAATAGATTTAACAACTCTACAGACAATCTTTAAAAATGTTATATTAATACCAGATTTTGAAGGTTTGTCTATTTTTAATACAAAAATAAATTTTTACTTTTCTCAAAAATTACTTTTTATACAAACCAAAAATAATTTTGAATCGCCAATAAATAAATTTCTTAAAAGAGCATTTGATTTGATTTTGGTGGTGATTGCACTGCCATTTTTTTTAATGACATTGATATTCATCAGTGTTGCTATAAAAATTACATCAAAAGGACCTGTATTTTTTAAGCATGAGCGTATCGGCAAGAACGGAAAAACAATTAAAATATATAAATTTAGAAGTATGTATGAAGATGCACAAGAACGTTTAAAAATTTTACTAGACAGTAATGAAGAACTAAGAAAGGAGTGGAATCAGTACTTTAAACTTAAAAATGACCCACGTGTCACTAAGGTAGGAAATTTTTTGAGAAAAACCTCTCTAGATGAGCTCCCTCAAATTATAAATATCATTAAAAATGAAATGTCTTTTGTGGGCCCAAGACCTGTTGTAAAAGAAGAAGCAGAAAAGTACTACAGGGAATACGCTAAATTTTACTATATGGTAAATCCTGGGCTTACAGGACTGTGGCAGGTAAGTGGTCGCAACGATACTACTTATGATTTTCGTGTAAAAATGGATAGTTGGTATGTAACTAATTGGTCATTGTGGCTTGACGTTATTATAATAGTAAAAACTTTTGGTGTTGTGTTAAAAAAAGAGGGTGTTTACTAAAATTGTGCAAGTATTGTATTGACTGATAAAAAAAATTATGGTAGTTTGTCATTTGGCTTTTTTATGAAAGTTCGTTTGAAAGTAATTGCAAATGCAAAACAAGATTTGATCTGTGGGTTTGAAGGAGGGTATTTGAAAGTTAAAGTTTCAAAGCCTGCGCTAGAAGGTAGAGCTAACGAGGCTGTAATTATACTAATGTCCTCTTTTTTTAACATAAGGAAATCTGGTATTAAAATTTTAAGTGGTGAAAAATCGCATATAAAAACACTTAAGCTAGATATAGAAGAAAAAGTTTTTAATTCAAAAATAGAAAGGGTGATTAAAAATGCCAATTTATGAGTATAAGTGTTCTGATTGTGGTAAAACGATTGAATTTATGCAAAAAATGGGTGCTAAAGCTCCAAGCGCATGCCCTTCATGTGGTGCAATCAACTCTCTAAAAAAACTTATTTCTCATACCTCTTTTGAGCTAAAAGGCTCAGGATGGTATGTGACAGACTATAAAAATAATTCAAAACCAACAAATTCTAAAGTTGAGACTAATAAAGGAGAATCAACAAATTCTAAAGTTGAGGCCAATAAAGGAGAATCAAAAAATGCTGGAAAAGACGTTGTCAATCATTAAACCTGATGCTGTAAAAGCTGGCTATAGTGGTAAAATTATAGCAATGCTTGAGGAAAATGGTTTTGTGATTAAAGCTATGAAGAAGATTAATCTCACAAAAAAACAGGCTGAAGGTTTCTATATTGTGCATAAAGACAGGCCGTTTTACGATTCATTAACCACATTTATGTCAAGTGGTAGCATTATTGTTATGGTGTTAGAAAAAGAAAACGCTATTGCAGATTATAGAGAACTGATGGGTGCAACTGATCCTTCTTGCGCAAAAGCGGGTACAATAAGGGTACTTTATGGAAAAAATATAGAAGAAAATGCTGTTCATGGTTCTGATTCTAAAGAATCTACTGATTTTGAAATACCTTATTTTTTTAGTGCTTTAGAAATACTATAAATTAACATAAAAGGAGATTTAAAAATGGCTCAACCAAAAAGAAAATCTTGTCACTCAAGAGCTGCTAAAAGAGCAACACATAAAAAAGCCAGTATGCCAGCTATGTCAAAATGTCCAAGATGCGGCGCTGTAAAATTGCCTCATGCCATTTGCCCATCTTGTGGTTATTACAACGATAAGGAAATACTAAAAATTGAAGAATGAAACCAATAGCGGTAGATGCGTTTGGTGGCGACAATGCCCCAAAAGAAATTATTTTAGGGGCATTTTTGGCTGCCAAAGAGTTTGATTTAGATATAGTGCTTGTGGGTAAAAAAGGTGAAATAGAAAAAAATATAGAAACTATTTCCAAAGATTTTAGTTCAAATACTGCGCAGAAAATTACTATAGAAGATGCTCCAAATGCAATTACTATGTTTGATAAGCCCAGTGTAGCTACCAGGAAAAGAAATTCATCTATGCATATTGGAATGGAGCTTGTAAAAAATAAAAAAGCAGATGCTTTTATTAGCGCAGGCAACTCTGGAGCAGTTATGGCTATTGCTATGGTGGTGTTGGGTAAACTTAAAGGTATTTCAAGACCAGCAATAGGTGCTCTATTGCCCACAGTAAATAGCAGCGTTTTGCTTTTAGATGCTGGAGCAAATGTGGATTGCAAACCAATTCACTTACTTGAGTTTAGTATTATGGGTTCTGTTTATATTAAGCATATGCTTGGTGTGCAAAAACCAAGAGTGGGTTTAATTAGCAATGGCTCAGAACCGGGCAAAGGAAATAGTCTTGTGCTTAAAACTTATGACTTAATAAAACCTTCTACACTTAACTTTTGTGGAAACATTGAAGGTAATGAAATATTTTCAGATAAGGTGGATGTTGCTGTATGTGATGGTTTTGTTGGTAATATAATTTTAAAAACATCCGAATCTGTGCCCAATATAATAGGTGAATTTTTAAAAGCTCAGATTTCTAGAAGCTTGATATATAAAATTGGCTATTTGCTATCTAAACCTGCATTTAGAATGCTTAAGAAGAAAACAGATTACGCAGAATTTGGAGGGGCGCCTCTTTTGGGTGTAAATGGTGCTTGCATAATTAGTCATGGCAGGAGCAAAGCATATGCTATAAAAAACGCTATTTTGAAAGCTGCAAAATTTGCAAGCCTTGATGTAAATCTAAAAATTGAAGAGGCGATTGAAAAGTGTTCTGCGCTAAAATACATTGGAAAAGAGGTGGAGAATGCGATCTAAGATTGTTTCAATTGGTTCTTATTTGCCAGAAAAGATTATGAGAAATCTCGATTTGGAAAAGATAGTTGATACATCAGACGAGTGGATTGTGAAACGCACAGGTATCAAAGAACGCCATATATCAGATAAACCCACAAGTTATTTAGCATATATGGCAGCAAAAAAAGCTATTGAAGGTGTCATTAATCCAGAAGAGATTGATGCTATAATAGTTGCTACGGTGACACCAGATAAAATCTTACCAGCTACGGCATTATTTGTGCAATCACAACTTAAGGCTAAAAATGCCTTTTGCTTTGATATAAATGCTGCCTGCAGCGGTTTTTTGTATGCTCTAAGTGTAGGCGATTCATATATACGATCAAATACTGCAAAGAATGTGCTTGTCATTGGTGCTGAGGTATTAAGTAAGTTTGTAGATTGGACAGATAGAAGCACATGTGTAATTTTTGGTGATGGTGCTGCGGCTGTGTTGTTGCAACCAAGCAATGACGAGAGTGGTATACTTGATATAGTGTTGCATTCAGATGGTGATTATACGGATCTTATGCAAATACCAGCAGGTGGCAGTTTATCGCCTTGTTCAAAAGAAGCAATAGACAACCATGATATATATATAAAGATGCTTGGCAATCAAACATTTAAAATGTCCGTTCAAAGTATCGTAGCTGTCTCAGAAGAAGCTTTAAACAGAAGTAATTTGAGCTTTAATGATATAGACTTAATGGTGAGTCATCAAGCCAATATTAGGATTATAGAAGGTGTGGCAAAAAGAATACATTTTCCTATGGAGAAAGTGCAAATTGCACTCGATATTCATGGAAATACCGCAGCTGCTTCAATACCTCTTGCTCTTGATTTGGCTTATTCGCAGGGGAAAATTAAAAAGAATGACAAAATTTTGCTCAATAGTTTTGGCGCAAGTTTAACATGGGGTGCTTGCGTAGTTGTTTGGTAGGAGGAAATTAGTGTTTAAGACAGAAATTTGCGATATACTTGGCATAGAATATCCTATATTCCAAGGTGGTATGGCTTGGGTTTCGGATGCAAAACTTGCTTCAAGCGTGAGCGAGGTTGGTGCACTTGGTATCATTGCAGCAGGGCACGCCACACCAGAGTGGTTAGAAAATCAGATTTTACTTGCAAAAGAGATGACAGATAAGCCGTTTGGTGTAAATATAATGCTACTTTCACCTTTTGTTGAAGAGATTGTTAGATTAGTAATAAAACACAAAGTAAAAGTTGTCACAACGGGTGCTGGAAACCCTGGCAAATACATGCAAGCTTTTGCAGAGGCAAATATAAAAGTAATACCCGTGGTTGGAGCTGTGGCATTAGCAAAACGTATGGAGTCTATAGGCGCTGTAGCAGTGGTCGCAGAAGGTATGGAGTCTGGTGGACACATAGGCGAGCTTACAACAATGGCACTTTTGCCTCAGGTTGTAGACGCTGTTAAAATACCTGTAATAGCAGCAGGTGGTATAGCAGATGGAAGAGGCTTTTTAGCTGCATTGTCACTTGGTGCAAAAGGTGTTCAAATTGGCACGAGGTTTATAGTATCTATTGAGTGTCAGGCTTCTGAAAACTATAAACAAGCAATAATTAAAGCAAAAGATCGTGATACTGTTGTTACCGGATTATCAACTGGCCACCCTGTTAGAATTATAAGGAATAAACTTGCAAGAGAGTTTGAAAAGCTGGAAAAACTAGAAGCATCAATAGAGGAAATTGAAAAGTTGGGTTCTGGTAAACTTCGAATTGCTGTAATAGATGGAGATGTTGAAAATGGCAGTATTATGGCAGGTCAGATTTCAGGCTTAGTTAAAGAGATTAAACCTGTAAAAGAAATTATAGATGATATAATAAAACAGGCTAAAGTTACTCTTGGCAATTTAAACAAGCTTGGAGTCTAAAATGGATTTTTTGATTTTTACAGGTCAAGGTTCACAGTTTGTTGGAATGATAAAAGATCTTTATGATAGTTTTGATATTGTAAAGAATGTGGTAAAAAGAGCAGATGAATCCTTGTCTTTTTCTTTGAGTAATTTGATGTTTAATGGTCCATCAAATGAACTTTTATTAACTCAAAATGCTCAACCAGCAATACTAACATCCTCAATTGCCGTATATGAGCTGATAAAAACCGAATTAGGTTTTGAGTTTGAAATAAGCGCGGGCCATTCTTTAGGCCAATACTCAAGTCTTGTTGCAGCTGGCTCTATTTGCCTAGAAGATGCCGTCTTTGCTGTTTATAATCGCGGAAAATTCATGCAGGAAGCAGTAAGTGTGGGCATTGGCGCAATGATGGCTGTAATAGGCAATAATATAAAAGAAATAGAAAATTTATGCAAAGACGTTTCCAAAGATAGCGAGTTTTACTGTGATATTGCAAACTACAATGCGCCTACTCAGATTATAGTTTCTGGCTATAAAAAGGGTGTTGAAGGTTTGCAGTCAATTATAAGAGAAAGAAATTTAGGCAAAACAATTATGCTAGATGTATCTGCGCCTTTTCATTGCAAATTAATGGAGCCAGTCAAAGAAAAAATGCAAAAGGTTTTAGACAGCATTACAATAAACCCTGTAGATAAAATTATAATCGAAAATGTAAATTCAAACATTATCAAAACGCCTGATCAAATAAAACAATCATTACTTGAGCAAATAGCAAAACCAGTTAGATGGGTAGATAATGTAAATAAAGCTTTAGTATATCCAATAAAGTCTATAGTTGAATGTGGCCCAAAAGATACTTTGTCATTAATGCTAAAGAGAAATGTTAAAAATGTGAATATTAGTGGAATTTTTGATTTAAAAAGTTATAATACATTTAGGGAAGTTTATGGGTTATAAGGGTGATGTTGTAGTTGTTACTGGAGCTTCAAAAGGTATTGGGGCGTTTATAGCTATAGAACTTGCAAAAAAAGGCCTAAGTGCCATTATAAATTATAATTCAAGTGAGGGAAAAGCTATAGCTATTAGCGAATCAATTAAAAAAGAGCAGGGCAAGTGCGAGATAAAGAAATTTGATGTATCTAATTATGCTGAAGTTGAGAAAGCTTTTGAAGAAATCATTGATAAGTATAAAAAGATTGATTACCTTGTTAACAATGCAGGTATTGTCTCTGATAATTTAATAATAAAAATGAAAGAAGACGAGTTTGATAAGGTAGTGAGATTAAACTTATACGGTACTTTTAATTGTTCTAAAATTGTTGCAAAATACATGTTGAAACAAAGGTTTGGTGTGATAGTAAATATTAGCTCAATTGTAGGTCTTTTTGGTAATGCGGGCCAATCAAATTATGCCGCTTCAAAAGCCGGTATTATAGGTTTTACAAAGAGTTTAGCAAAAGAGTTGGGCTCAAGAAATATTCGAGTGAATGCTGTTGCACCTGGCTTTATTGAAACTGATATGACTAATGGTCTTAATATAATACAAAAGAAGTTTTTAACAGATAAAATTGCACTAAGAAGGCTAGGCAGCGGTCAAGATGTAGCTAACCTGGTTGCTTTTTTGCTTAGTGAAGAAGCTAGCTATATTACAGGTGAAGTAATAAACATAGACGGTGGTTTAAGTATTTAAAAATAATTGCACAAGGAGGAATAATAGATGTCATCTATTGCAGATCAGGTAAAAGAAATCATTAAAGAACAGCTAGGGGTTGAAGAAGAAGAGATTAAGCCAGAGGCAAAGTTTATTGAGGATCTTGGGGCAGATTCTTTGGATACTGTAGAATTAGTTATGGCTATGGAAGAAAAATTTGGTATAGAAATACCAGATTCAGATGCAGAGAAAATTTTAACTGTCCAAGACGCAATAAGCTACGTAGAAAGCCATATTAATAAATAATTATGAGAAAGAGGGTAGTTGTAACAGGCTATGGGATAATATCGCCCATAGGCCTTTCTGCTAAAGAAAGTTATAAAAATGCCATAAATGGCGTAAGTGGTATTGACAAAATTACAAAGTTCGATGCTACCAATTTTGAAGTTAAAATTGCTGCAGAAGTTAAAGGTTTTAATCCAGAAAATTATGTAGAAAAAAAAGAAGTTAAAAAGTACGATTTATTTAGTCTATATGCTTTAGTTGCAGCTCAAGAAGCCATAGAAAATTCTGGTCTAGATTTAGAAAAACTCGATTTATTTAGATGTGGTGTAAGTGTGGGTTCTGGTATTGGAGGTCTTGGGACAATAGAAAAATATGAACAAGCTTTGATGCAACGTGGCTACAAGGGTGTATCACCATTTTTTATACCCACAGCCGTAATAAACATGGCTGGAGGTAATATTGCTATAAAGTATAGACTAAAGGGCCCAAATTATGCTACAGTTACAGCATGCGCCTCCGCAACGCACGCGATTGGATTTGCAGCTAGAAACATAATATATGGTGATGCAGATGTTATGATTGCTGGTGGGTGTGAATCAACAATTACGCCTCTTGCAATAGCGGGTTTCCAAAACATGAAAGCACTCTCAACTAGAAATGACGAGCCACAAAAAGCATCCAGGCCATTCGATTCAAAAAGGGATGGTTTTATTGTTGGAGAAGGAGCAGGTATACTAGTTTTAGAAGAATACGAGTTTGCAAAAAAGCGTAATGCAAATATTTTAGCAGAGCTTGTGGGTTTTGGGATGAGCGATGATGGTTATCATATAACTGCACCCGATCCAGAAGGCAAAGGTGCAATTTATGCTATGCAAATGGCTTTGAATGACGCTCGTCTAAACCCAGAAAGTATTGATTACATAAATGCTCACGGTACATCTACATATTTTAATGACAAAATAGAAACGTTAAGTATTAAAACTGTATTTAAAGAACATGCGTATAAATTGGCTGTTAGCTCGACTAAATCAATGACAGGGCATTTGCTTGGTGCAGCAGGTGGTATTGAAGCAGTTTTTAGTGCTATGGTAATCGAAAATTCAATTATACCGCCAACTATAAACCTAGAACACCCAGATCCAGAATGTGATTTGTTTTACGTTCCAAACGTGTCCATTGAAAAGAAAGTAAATGCTGTTATGTCAAATTCTTTTGGCTTTGGTGGTGCAAACGCTGTTTTAGTGTTTAAAAAATTTAATGAATAATGCTATTTTTTTTGATTTAGATGGAACGCTTGTCGATTCAAAAAGTGATTTAGGAAAAGCAGTGGTTTACACTGCTTTAAATCTTAAATTAAAAATTTTAAGCAAAGAATATATTTTGTCTTTGGTGGGTAACGGGATACACAGGTTAGTTAGAGATTATTTAGACTCAATTGCTTGCCCTGATTATTATAATCAATTTTTAAATATTTTTTTATTATATTACTACGATCATGTGTGTGAGGATAGTTATCTTTACGATGGTGTTAAATCCACATTACTGACTTTAAAAAAACACTATAAGTTATTTGTAGTAAGCAACAAGCTTGAAAAGTTTTCCAAAAAATTATTAAATGAGTTAGGTATTGCCGATTTTTTTGAAGAAATAGTTGGCGGAGACAGTTTTGAGAATAAAAAACCACATCCTCAGCCTATTTTGAGTTTAATTGAAAGACATGCAATAAATCCATTAAGTTCTCTTTTTGTGGGTGATAGCGAAAATGATTATTTTGCTTCGAAAGCTTCAAATATTCAAATGGGGTGGATCAGTTTCGGCTATAAAGATGAATCAATTTTAAAAAAAATTACTCCTGACTTTATTTTTGATAAATTTCGGTATATATTAAATATAGCTTTATGAATTTTGATATTGAAGCATATCCCTATATGAATCAATTAAAAATTTTGTGCAATAACCATAAAGTCAAGTCATATCTAGTTGGCGGTGCTATAAGGGATATGCTTTTGAATAAAAAGCCAACAGATTTTGATTTTTTGATTAGCGATAAAATTGATGATATAGCTGCAACATTTTCGCAAATAACCGGCAAAACACATATACTATTTGAAAAAAAAATAAGGGTCTTTAGGTATGTTTTTGACGATTGCACAATTGATTTATCCCAGTTTGAGCCCAATAATTTAGAGTCAGAATTAAAAAGAAGAGATTTTACTATCAATGCAATTGCTTTGGATCTGGATACGAAAAATATCATAGATCCCACAAAAGGCATTGATGATCTTCAAAATCGCATTGTTAAATATTCAAATAGTTATATTTTTGAGGAAGACCCAATTCGACTAATAAGATTGTTTCGTATTGCTGCCAAACTAAAGTTTGATATAGAAAAAAACACTTTAAAAAAAGCTAAAGACCTTGTTTATCTTATTAACAGTGTTGCAAAAGATAGGATAACGCAAGAATTAGAAAAATTTTTTATAATAAACGATACCTATAGTTATCTTTTATTAATGGATAGGATTGGTTTACTTGATGAGCTTTTCGAAGAATTGTCTTACGAAAATGGCTGCATGCAAAGCTCAAGTCATCTATATGATGTAAAATCACACTCTTTAAGTGTGTACAATTTTGTTGAGTGGTCGATTTTAAGGATGAAAAGAATAGTTGGTGAAGAATGTTTTGAACATTATTATGGTTATTATAAGGCAAATAGAAAGCAAATAATTATTGCTTTAAAATTAGCTGCACTGTTTCATGATTGCTCAAAGCCGTTTGTAAAACAAGTGGTTGGTGATGAAATTTCATTTAAAAATCATGAAATTTACAGTGCAGAAATTTTTCAAAAGTTTGCCAAAAAATTCAATTTTCAAAAAAAGATTACACAAATTGCAACATTTTTGATTTTAAACCACATAGAACCTGCTAAACTTTTTTTAAATTGGAAAAACAATGCTTTAACTGATGAATTATTGTACGATTTTTTTGATAAATTCGGTATTAATGGTGTTGATCTTTTGATTTTTGCTTTAGCAGATACTTTAGCTAAAGGAAAAATCAAAATGATAAACAGAGAGGTATTTATAGACTTTCTCAAAGATATGACATGTTTTTACTTCGAAAGATATGTAAATTTCTTAAAAGTACCGCAAATTTTAAAAGCAGATGAGCTAATTGATCTAGGTGTTGAAAACAAAAAGCTTACTGCAGTTATTAAACTACTTAAAAAAAGCGTTTTTTTGCAAAAAATTAAAACAAAAGACGATGCTGTCAAGTTTGCAAAACAGTTTTTGTGACAATTTAGCGCAAAGGTATATTTATTTCTAGTATTTCAAGATGATTATCACGTTCTAACTTAACATCTATGCGAGATGGGTCAATTTTGACATATTTTGATATTACAGCTATTAAGTCTTTCCTTAAATCTTCTACAAATGGGGCGCTGTTCAGCTGCCTTTCGTGTGCAAGAATTATTTGCAGTCTATCTTTTGCAACATTGGCTGATTCTCGTCTTTTTGTGAAAAAATCTAACAATCCCATGTTTTAATCCCTAAAAAAGCTAAAAATCGTTTGTAAAAAGCCTTTTTTTTCTTCTTTTATTTCGTTGAAATCTATATTGTCACCTAAAATTCTTCTCACCACATTAAAGTAGGCTTTGCCAGATGGACTATCTTTGTGTAGTACCGAGGGCTCGCCCATGTTTGTATAACTAATGATATTTTTATCTTCTGGTATAATACCAATAAGCGGTATGCTTAAAATCTGTAAAACATCATCTGTATTTAACATGTTGCCATTTTTAACCAGAAGTGGGTTTATTCTATTTATGATAAGCTTAATATTTCTTTTTTCATTGGCTTCAAGTATGCCTACAACCCTATCTGCATCTCTAATGGACGAAATTTCTGGCGTTGTGACAATAAATACTTCATCAGCTGGTATCATGGCATTTTTAAATCCACCTTCGATACCAGCCGGTGAGTCTAAAATAATAAAATCAAATTCTTCTTTTAACTCTTGAGTTAACTTGACTACCTGTTCGGGTTTTACAGCAGACTTGTCTCTTGTTTGGGCTGCTGCTATGAGGTATAGATTTTCTGTTCTTTTATCCCTAATTAGAGCCTGGTTAATTTTAGCTACATTTTCAATAACATTTACTACATCATAAACAATTCTGTTTTCTAAGCCCAAGATCATATCAAGGTTTCTAAGACCAATATCAAGATCAATTGCAACGCATTTTTTCCCTGCAAGTGCAAGCCCAAGTGCAATGTTAGCGCTAGTGGTAGATTTTCCTACACCACCTTTTCCAGATGTAATTGTAATTACTTTCCCCATTTAGTCACTCCATTTTGTAATTTAGCCATTCTTTATAATCTAGTACAATAATTTGAGAATTTTCAACAAATGCAACCTCTGGTTCTTTTTTAGAGCCATTTTTGATTTTATCAGGTGCTTTGGCTAGTAAATCAGATATACGAATCTGAGGACTGTTAAGTTCAAATGCAAACACGAATGTGTCTTTGTTACTTTGAAAACCTGCGTGGGGTACACCCTCTAATGTGCCCAAAACAAATATATTTTTTTTTGCGTAAATATAGGCATCCCTATTTACATTACCCATAATAATTAAATTATCGTCGGATTCAAGAGTTTGGCCACTGCGCAAATTACCTTTAAAGACCACTGAGTTTGGGTGCTTTATTACTTCATTTAATAAAGGTACCTCTATATTATTTTCGATTTTTTCACTGTTAGCAAAAATAGCACTTATATTCAAATTGTGACTTTTGAGATAATTAATTATAGCACCAGTCTCTCTTTTACTATCTAATTTAATTGTCAATATAGAATTTTTAAATAACTCAAAGTTTTTCACTACGTGGTTTTGTAAAAAATCAATTATTTGCTCATCTGAACTATCGTTATCTATCTGGATTTCATATCCTAGATAATTTCTACCTTTTATTGATAAACCTTCCATACTAATTTATAAATACCATAAAAAAATAATATTTTCAAGAATTATTGAAAATTAAAAACTCTTCATGTATACTTTGTGTCTGTGAAGAGAATTGCTATTTACCTACTGGGTTTTGTACTTTCTTTTATAGAGCTGGTTTTAGCTTTTTTCCATAAAAGTTTATGCGAGGCATACGCGTGCAAGCTTGTTGCAAGTTATGTAAAATATGGCGAGTTTGTATTAATATTAACTGGTGTTATTGTTTTTTTTATTCTGACATTGCTTGAATTGTCGAGATTTAATTTTAAAGATTATTTGATTGATGCGATTTTGATAGCTGCATTGTCAACTGAAGGCTTGCTTTTGTCTTTTCAAATTTTTTCGCTTAAAGTTATTTGTTATTTTTGTTTTTCAATATTTTTGATTTTTTTAATTATTGTGGTTTGGCGATTATTAGAAAAACATTATTCAATGTTTTTTGCAATTTTAGGTTTTTTGAGCGTGTTTTGTATAGGTTTCTTTATTATGCCAAACTTATCGCCTCTAAGGCAAGGTTATGATTTGTTTTACTCGAAAACCTGCCCCCATTGTGAAAAGACTATTTCCTTTTTAAGGAATTCACATATAAATGTTAATTTATACGATGCGCAAGATTATAAAAACTTTTTAAACAATATTGGTATTGATGAAGTGCCTGTACTTTTTGTAAACCTAAAAGATCAAAAAAGGTTTGTTATAGGTGAAGAAAATATTCAAAAATATTTTTCGCAAAGCTCCCAAAATAGCAATTACAATTTCTTTAATAAAAACCAGACATGCATAATAGGGGATAATTGTACAAAATGAAAAAATTTCTGTTTATTCAGACAGCATTTTTAGGTGATGCCATTTTGAGTGTACCAATTATTGATTCTTTAAAAAATAAATATAAAGATGCGAGTATTACAGTTCTTACTACTCCACAAAATAAAGAAGTTTATACGCTAAACTCAAACATAGGTGAAATCATTCTTTATGATAAACATGGTTTGGAAAACAATGTATTTAGCATGATAAAGAAAATTAAGCTTCTAAAAGGTTTTGGCTTTGATTGTGTAATTACAAACCATCCTAGTGCAAGGACTGCGCTTATTAGCTATTTTAGCGCAGCTAAGTTACGCATAGCGCCTTCTAGCGTTTCACTAAGATTTTTATATACAAATACGATAAATGTAGAAGTAGAAAGCTGTCCACATCAGATAGACAAAAACCTTGCATTACTCAAGCTTTTGGATTTTGAAGATAGAGATTTTATTAGAAAGATTAATTTGTTTTTTTTAAAAGAAGATGAAAAACTAATAAATGGTGTATTAGAAGCTTGCTCTGTAAATGATAATAAAAAAATTGTTGTTATAAATCCACTTTCTGCTTGGTCTACAAAAAGATGGCCAAAAGAGTACTATAAAGAGTTGGCTTTAATGCTTGAGCAAAATGGTTATTTGGTGTTATTAATTGGAACTCAAAAAGACATTAATATTGGCGAATACATAAAAAGCAACAAAAAAAACATTGTAAATCTCATGGGTCAAACAAACATCAAAGAATTATTTGCTGTAATTTCAAAAGCAAATTTATTGATATCAAACGATTCTGCGCCTGTTCATATTGCATCTGCATACAATATACCAACAATTGAGATTTATGGTCCCACTTCGCCAGAATTTGGTTTTTATCCGCTCAGTGAAAAAAATGCAATTTTTGAGATAAAAGATTTAGATTGTAGGCCTTGTGGTTCGCATGGCAGCAATTCTTGCAAAAAGTCTCACTTTGAGTGTATGATGCGCATAAGACCACAAGAAGTTTTTAAAACAGCTATTGAGTTTTTATAATGAATTTTTGCATAATTCGCTTAAGCTCTTTAGGCGATATTGTTATAACCACTGCTTTTATTGTTGAACTAAAAAAAATTTACCCTCGAAGTAAGATTTTTTATGTTACAAAAGGGAGTTTTGTTGATTTATTTTATAATATGCCTTTTGTTGATAAAGTGGTAGAGTATAGCCAAGTAAGCAGTATAAAACATATAAAGTTTGATGCAATATACGATTTGCAAGTTAATTGGCGCAGTTTAATTTTAGCGCTAAAGCTCAAGGGCAAAATCTACAAAGCTCCAAAACATAGACTCTATAGATTAAAAGTATTGTATAAATCACGTTTTCCTTTTAGTTTTGTAAAAAATAAAAAACAAAAAGATATCATTGAAGATTATTTAGGTTTAATAGGTAAAAAGGATGGCTTACCAAAACTTATTTGCAAAAAGGAAAAACATGAGGGTTTAACAATCGGAATAGCTCCATTTGCTGCGTGGAAAAACAAAATGTGGGAGACGCAAAACTTTACCAAATTAATGGTACTGTTAGATAAAGAGTTTATTCACCCATCTTTTTTTATTTTTGGCTCAAAGGATGAAAAAGCGCTTGCAAAAGATTTTGATGAACTAACATATAGGATAACCAATTATGTTGGTAATTTAAGACTGAGCCAGCTTGTCGAAAAAATAGGTTCATGTGATATTTTTATTACAAACGATTCGGGTTTGATGCACATTGCAAGTGCCTGTAATGTACCGATAGTGGCAATTTTTGGTCCAACGGTAAAAGAATTTGGTTTTTATCCAAGAACAAAATCTGTTATAATAGAAAAACAGCTTGAATGTAGACCATGCCATTTGCACGGAGGCAATGTTTGCAGGCTAGGTCACTTTAGGTGCATGAGGGATATTAACCCTGAAGATGTATTTTTGGCAGTAAAAAGCTTGTTGGAGGAAAAAGATGGTTAGTGTGCCAGTTTTATTATACCACCACATAAACTACGATAACGATGTATTGTCTATTAGTCCTGAAGTTTTTGAGGCTCAGCTTAAGTATTTAAAGCAAGAAGGCTATACAAGCATTGACGACGAAGAGTTAGCTCAATACATGATGGATGGCAAAAAAGATTGGCAAAAGGCTGTAGTTATAACTTTTGATGATGGCTATTTAGATACATGGGTGTGGGCCTATCCTTTGCTTAAAAAATATGGATTTAAAGCACTGCTTTTTTTGGTCACATGGAATGTTGAAGAAGAAGAGTCATTAGGTTTTAATTTAGATGATGTTTACTCTAGTAATATTCCATTAGAAAAGCTGGCAAAATGCGAAGCGCAATTTGCTCTAGTTGATGGTTTTAGGCATAAACAAGAAAGCAAACTATGCTGGAGTGAGGTGCGCTTTATGGACAAAAGCGGCATAATTAAGGTTTTGCCACATTCTAAAATGCACCAAAAAGTATATGTAAGCGATAAGATAATAGGTTTTAATAGACCAAAAGAAAAGCTTTCTTTTTTTGGCGATGTAGCAGGTGATAAACGCTATGGGACGCTTGATTTTGATAAAAAGTCTGAGTATGCCTACAATCAATTTATTCCAGACAAAGACCTCAATGATATGTTACATAAGCATGTTTTAGATAATGGCTACTTAGAATTTTTTAAAAAAGAAAACTATATGAAAAAATTGACTCAGATTGTGGATAGTTATAAAAAAGAAAATGGCAAAATCGGTGTTTTTGAAACTGACAACGAGAGATACTTAAGAGTTTTGGGAGAGTTAAAGCTTGCAAAGGGTGAGCTTGAAACAGAAATTAGAAGAAAAACCTACTCATTTGCATGGCCTTGGGGCGCATACGACAATATTAGTATTAAAGTAGCTCAAAATGTTGGGTTTAAGTATCTATTTACAACGAAAATTGGTGCAAATGTCATTGGTGGAAATGTTCTTGAAATTAAACGATTTAGAGTTTGGAAATCCGATTTAAATTGGTTCAAAACGCGCTTGCAGATGTACTCAAGCCCTATTGTAGCTAAAATTTACTCTTATTTAAAAAAGTAGTTTTTTATTGACATATTTTACTTTTTATATATACTACCACTAAATATACGCTAATTAACTAGGGGGGTTTTTATGAAAGAAGAGTTATCTGAGTTTTTAAGGTTAAGAGATTTTGTCCTTAGCGGGCCAGACTATCAAACCTGTAAAAAGGAATTTAAGTGGCCTCATTTGGTTAAATTTAACTGGGCTTTAGATTATTTTGATCATATAGCAAAGGATAATAATGATTTGGCTTTAATTTGTGCAGACGAGAATGGATTAGAAAAAAAAGTAACATTTGATGAAATGCGAAGAAGGTCAAATCAGGCTGCGAACTTTTTTAAAGATTTGGGTTTACAAAAAGGCGATAGAGTTATGATAATGATGGAAAACTCTGTGTATTTATATGAAATTTTGCTTGGATTGATGAAAGCTGGTGGCGTCATAATTCCAGCTGCGACGATGTTACCACCAGAAGATGTAGCAGATCGTATAAAATCAGCAAATATTAAATTCCTGTTTGTTAATAGCGAGTACGTAGATAAGGTAATGAAAGCAAAAGAAGCATTGTTTGATTTAGTAGCACGCGTGAATGTTGGAGATTCCCTAGATACTATATTAGGAGAAGAGGAAGAAAAGGTGCCTCTTTGGATTAACTACAAAGAGGTAGATAAGTACAAAGATGAATATGTGCCTACATTTATAACGTACTCTACAGACGAAATGTATTCTTTTTTTACTTCAGGCACCACTGCAAAACCAAAGTTAGTTATGCATCCGCATCAGTATCCAGTTGGCCATCTTACTACGACCTATTGGATTGGATGCAAAAAAGGTGATGTGCATTATAACATCAGTGCGCCTGGTTGGGCAAAACATGCATGGAGTAGCCTTTATGCGCCATGGAATGCACAAGCCACAATTTTTACCTATCGATACAAGCAGTTTAATGCTAAAAAAGTTTTATCAGTAATAGAAAAATACAAAGTTACAACGCTTTGTGCACCTTTGAGCGTGTGGAAGTTGTTTTTAATTGAAGACTTGAGTCAGTACAAGTTTTCATTGACTCAGCTTGTAAGTGCAGGGGAGCCATTAAACCCAGAAATTGTAAAAAAAGTAAAAGAAAAATTAAACCTCGATTTGAGGGAAGGTTATGGTCAAACAGAAAGTCCAGCTATGATAGGAAATTTCATAGGTGAGCCGACCAAGGAAGGTTCGATGGGTAAAGCTGTGCCTGGATATGAGCTTTTGCCTCTAAATGAGTTGCTTGATCCGGCAAAACCTAGAGAAGATGGGCAGTTGGCAGTTAAAATTTATCCTATAAAGCCTCTTGGATTGCTAACAGCACTTGGGGATCACGAAAGAAATGCAATGATTTTCAAAGGTGGTTATTACCTTACAGGTGATGTTGCATCAGTTGATGAGGATGGCTATTTTTATTTTGTTGGCAGAGCCGATGATGTATTTAAAAGCCTTGATTATAGAATTAGCCCGTTTGAAGTAGAAAGTGAGATTATGGTGCACCATGCTGTATTGGAGGTAGGTGTTATTCCAACAGTAGATGAAAAGGATAGAATTATTCCAAAAGCTTTTATAGTGCTAAAACCAGATTACATAGTATCAAAAGAGATGGCTTTGGATATTTTTAGATTTATAAGAGACCATATGGCGCCATATAAAAGACCAAGGGTTATAGAGTTTATGAGTGCTTTCCCTAAAACAATTAGTGCAAAAGTAATAAGAAAGGATCTGAAAGCCTATGATCAAGAGTTGAAAACAAAAGGTACAAGAGGTGAATTTGAGTTTAGAGAAGCTGATTTTGCAGATGAGTTGAATATCAGAAGATAAACTCTATTAGCTTTGATTTTTAGATAAATTGAAAATTGTTTATAAATTTAGTAAAATAAAAAAAGGGAGATTTTATGGATGAAAAAAAACTAGAATCACTAAAAGTTGCCATATCAAGCATTGAAAAACGGTTTGGAAAAGGCTCATTAATGAAATTAGGTGAGCATGAAACTATTAAGATAGATGTTATACCAACCGGCTCGTTATCTATAGATTATGCAATTGGTGTGTGTGGTATTCCAAGAGGCAGGGTTACAGAAATTTACGGCCCAGAGTCAAGCGGTAAAACCACTCTTGCTTTGCACTGTGTTGCCAATGCTCAAAAAGAGGGTGGTATTGCAGCGTTTGTCGACGCAGAGCATGCGCTGGATGTTGAATATGCAAAAAATTTGGGTGTAGATGTAGATAATTTGCTCATTAGTCAGCCAGATTCAGGTGAGCAGGCACTTGAAATTATAGACACGCTTGTTAGAAGTAATGCGGTGGATATTATTGTGCTTGACTCAGTTGCAGCTTTAGTCCCTCAAGCTGAAATAGAAGGAGACATGGGTGATGCTCATATGGGTTTACAGGCTAGGCTAATGAGTCAGGCCTTAAGAAAGCTAACGGGTGCAATTAGCAAGACTAACACTGCTATAATTTTTTTAAATCAAATTAGAAGCAAAATTGGCGTTATGTTTGGCAACCCAGAAACCACAACAGGTGGTAATGCACTGAAATTTTATGCTTCCGTTAGAATTGATATCAGAAAAATCAATAATATAAAACAAGGTCAAGACATTGTGGGTAATCGCACAAAAGTTAAGATTGTTAAAAATAAAGTCGCACCGCCATTTAAAGAAGCTGAAGTAGATATAATATATGGTAAAGGTATAGATTATATTGGTGATGCGCTTGATTTAGCCGTAAACCACGATATTATAGAAAAAAGCGGATCTTGGTTTGCCTACCAGAATCAACGCTTAGGCCAAGGCAGAGATAATGCAAGGGATTTTTTAAAAGATAATCCTGAGTTACTAAAGGCACTTATTGATGAGATCAAAACTAAATTGAATTGTTATACACAAAAGAAAGAAGATGGCACAGATTAAAGAAATCTTAAAAGATGCAATAGAACACAAAGCGTCAGATATTCACTTAAAGGTGGGTACCAAACCGAAGTATAGAATAGCTGGTGGTATCCAGGAAAGCAATTTTGATGTGATTTCTGCAAATGATTTCGAAACTACTTTGGGCACTCTTGATTTAACGAGCTACCAAATGGACAAACTTATAAAAAACAGGCAGATTGATTTAGGTTTTGGTGTAGAAGGTATTGGTAGATTTAGGGTTAATATTTTTTTTCAGCGTAGCGTTTTCGCTGCTGTATTTAGGTTTTTGCCTTATAAAATACCTACACTTGAAGAATTGGGTTTACCAGAAATTGTAAGAGAAATTGCACTAAAACCCAGAGGTTTGGTTTTAATAACCGGTGTAACTGGCAGTGGAAAATCTACTACACTTGCCTCTATGATTGATTTAATCAACGAACAAAAAGCAAAAAATATTATTACTATAGAAGACCCAATCGAGTATATTTTCCATGATAAGAAGAGTATAGTTATTCAAAGACAGGTTGAGTTTGATTGTATTAATTTTGCATGGGGGCTAAGAGGTGCTTTAAGAGAAGATCCAGATGTCATTATGGTTGGAGAAATGCGAGATCAAGAAACCATTAAAATAGCACTTGAAGCAGCAGAAACCGGGCATTTAGTTTTATCAACGCTTCATACGTTAAATGCTGTAGAAACTGTAAATAGAATTGTGTCAACATTTGATTACAAAGACCAAAAACAAATTAGAAGCCAATTGTCAAATATACTTCAAGCTGTTATCTCACAAAGATTAATAAAAAGCATATCAAAAGATAAAGACAGAGTTGTAGCTACAGAGATACTTTTAGGTACCGATTTTGTAAGAGATGCGATTTTAGATCCTCAAAAGAGTTCTGATTTATCAAAAGCATTAATTTTAGGCACACAAGGTATGCGCACATTTGATTATTCGTTAATTGAGCTTTACAATAATGGGTTAATTAGTCTTGAGAGTGCACTTGAGTTTGCAAATAATCCAAACGACTTATCTTTAAAATTTAAAGGCATTTATTAAGTGGATGGGCTAGATTACGCATTTAGTCTAATAGCAAAAAAACGATACACTGCCAAAGAGCTACAGGATAAGCTAGAAAAAAAAGGCTTTAATTTAAAACCAATAATTAACCGATTAAAAGAGCTTAATTATATAAATGACTTAGAATATGCAATGGACTATAAAAATAAAAAGCAAAACGAAGGCTATGGAAAGTACAAAATTTTGTTCCAGCTAAAGAATAAAGGCATAGGTGAAGAGGTATTGAATAGTTTAGAATTTTCAAACGATAAGATAGAAGAGATTTTCTTAAAAAAAATTCAAAAAATAAAAGGCGATAATAAGAAACAAAAAATATATATGTTTTTAGTTAACAGAGGATTTGATAGCAATGACGTAAAAAATTTAATTTATAAATACGAGGATAAGCTATGAACTCAAAAATTGTAAGAGAAACGTTTTTAGAGTATTATGAAAAAAATTACCACAAAAGGGTAAAAAGCTCTTCTTTGGTACCACAAGATGATTCTACATTGCTATTTACTAACGCAGGCATGGTGCAATTTAAAAATGTTTTTTTAGGTAATGAAAAAAGAGAATATAAACGTGCATGTTCTTCGCAAAAATGCGTAAGGGCAGGTGGTAAGCACAATGATTTAGAAAATGTTGGCTACACTGCAAGACACCATACATTTTTTGAGATGCTGGGAAACTTTTCTTTTGGAGATTATTTTAAAAAAGAAGCTATACATTATGCATGGGACTTGGTAACGGATGTGTATGGTTTACCAAAAGAAAAACTATGGATAACAATATTTAAAGAAGATGATGAGGCGTTTGATATATGGCACAAACAAGAAGGGATAGATACTTCTCGCATAATAAGGATGGGTGAGAAAGATAATTTTTGGTCAATGGGCGATACTGGTCCTTGCGGGCCATGTTCTGAAATTCACATAGATCAAGGTAAAGACGTAGGTTGTAAAAGGCCTGAGTGCTCAATTGAATGTGATTGTGATAGATTTTTAGAGATCTGGAATTTAGTTTTTATGCAATTTAATAGATCTACTGATGGTAAATTGACGCCTCTTCCTAAACCAAGTATAGATACAGGTATGGGCCTTGAGAGAGTAAGTGCAATTTTAGAAAGTGTTTACAGTAACTTTGACACAGACCTTTTTGTGCCTATTATAAACGATATATGCAATTATTTTTCTGTGGAATACAAACATAATGAAAGCGCAGATGTTTCGCTTAGAGTAATTGCAGATCATTTGAGAGCTATGGATTTTTTGATATCAGATGGGGTGTTGCCAGATAAAGAAGGTAGGGGCTATGTATTAAGGAAAATAATAAGAAGGGCTATGAGGTATGGAGCAAAATTAGGTACAAAAGATCCGTTTTTATATAAGCTTGTAGATAGTGTTAATAGATCGCTAGGTGATATTTATCCAGAGATTATTCAAAATGAAATTTTTGTTAAAAACACTATAAAGCAAGAAGAGGAACAATTTTTAACGACATTAGAAGAGGGTCTTGCTTTATTTGATAAACTTGTTGATAAAGCAGACAACATTTTAGATGGACAAAAAGCTTTTAAACTTTATGACACATACGGCTTTCCTATTGATTTGACGCTTGATATTGCCAAAGAGCAAAATATTTTTGTTGATCTTGAAGGTTTTAACAAACATTTAGAAATGCAAAGACAACGATCAAAATCCACTCTAAGCATTGGCGTTGATTTAAAAGACACTCTAGGCTTAGCATTGAAAGATTTGAAACAAACTGAATTTGTAGGCTACGATAAATTTGAAGAACAAGGATCGCTGCTATCTATTTTAGATATGGATTTAAAAAATGTCAATGTTGTTAAAGAAGGTGATAGTGCATATTTTGTCTTTGATAAAACACCATTTTATGCGAATAGTGGCGGACAGGTAGCCGACAGCGGGTATATACACTCAGATAATTTAAAAGCTTTTGTTGAAGATGTGTTTAAACATTTAAATAAGTATTTTGTTCACAAAGTTAAAATCCTAGAAGGCGAGTTCAAAAAAGACAACAAATATACACTAAGTATTAATACCGCGCGCAGGAAAGATACGGCACGCCATCATAGCGCAGTACATTTGCTTGATTCTGCGCTCATTAAAAAACTGGGAAACAATATAAAGCAAGCAGGTTCTCTAGTTGAACCAGATAGACTCAGGTTTGATTTTACACACAATTCAAAACTTACAGATGAAGAGATTAGAGATATAGAAATCATGGTAAACGTATGGATACAGGAAGCTTATCCAGTTAAAACTAATATTATGAAAATAAAAGATGCTATTGAGTCTGGTGCCATCGCAATATTCACCGAAAAGTACGATGAGCTTGTGCGCGTAGTTGAGATTGAGGGTGTAAGCAAAGAGCTGTGCGGTGGCACGCATGTGAAAAACACAGGTGAAATAGGCTTTTTTAAAATTATCTCTGAAGAAGCGCTATCTAAAGGTGTAAGAAGAATAGAAGCAAAAGTAGGCATGGCAGCATACGATTATGTTATAAAGCTTGAAAAAACACTAAATTTAGTTTTAAAAGAATTATCAACCAACATCGATGAGTTGCCAAAAAGAATTGTCGATCTAAAGCAACCTGCAAAAGAAACTCTAAAATTGTTTAGGTTTGAATTTAATCAATCAAAGTTAAAAAAAATTGGTGAATGTAATTTTTACATTGATTTTTTGGATGGAGACATTGAAACACTAAAAAAATATGGTGATACAATAAAAAATACTGTTAAAGATGCAGTTGTGGTTTTGTATGGAAAATTTGAAGAAAAGGTTTATATTGTATGTATGATAAGTGGTAATTGTAAAAATTATTTTAAAGCAAATGACATTGTTAAAAAGATTTGTAATAAATTTGGAGCAAAAGGTGGTGGAAAAGAGCTTTATGCTCAAGCAGGAGTAAATTCTGATAAATTCAATGCAAATGCGATTTTTGATGAATCTCTCTATATCTAAAGAAGGAGGTTGATATGTTTAAAGATTTATTTTATGCAGGCGTAGGTTTGGTTTATAATATCAATCAAAAGGTATCAAAAACAATTGAAGATGGTAAAAATATTTTGAAAGAAAAAAATGTAGGTGAATATATAAACTCTGAGGTTACAAAAAAGAAAGAAGATATTGATAAAATTGTTTCTGAATCGTTGAATGAGTTTTTTTCTAAAGTTGGGATTGCTACAAAAGATGATATTGAAAAATTAAAGCAAGAACTTAAAAATTTTAAAAATGAATAGAAAGCCTGTAGCCGCTGGATATTTTTATCCGGCAGACAAAAAAGAACTCAATGAGTATTTAGACAGCGTAGTTAACTATATACCAACAGTAAAACCAAAATGCATTATTGTGCCTCATGCTGGGTATGTTTACAGTGGTTATATAGCAGCAAAAGTCTATAGCATAATTGAGCAATACGATATTTACGTGATTTTAGGACCAAACCATACAGGCTTAGGTGGGTATGTATCTGTATTTGATGGTATATATGAAACACCACTTGGCAAGGTTGAGCCATGTGAGTCAATTATAAACGAGATTACAAGAAATCCTGTAGCAAAAAAAGATTATCTTGCTCACTTAAAAGAACACAGCATTGAAGTACAATTACCATTTATACAGTTTACAAACCAATCAAGCTTTTGTATTGTGCCCATTATTGTTGGAACATTTGATTTAGACTACTTAAACAACCTAGGCAATGCATTAGCTAAAGCTTTAGATGATAAAAATGCTTTAATTATAGTTAGTAGTGATTTTAATCATTATGAAGACCAGGATACTACATTACATAAAGATAATTTGGCTATAGAAAAAATACTTTCGCTTAATCCGGAAGAATTCATTGGCACTATTAATAAAAACGATATTTCAATGTGTGGTGCCAATATAGCTTATGTTGCTTTAATAGCGAGTCTTAAATTAGGTGCTAAAAAAGCAAAATTGATAGAACACAAGACCAGTTTTGATGTTAATGGAGCAAGAGAGCAAACTGTAGGTTATGCAAGCATCATTATTCAATGAAGTCAATAATTTTAAAAGTTTTACATGAATATCCATTTGCTTTTGTACTCAGCGGGATTTTAAGCGTCTATTTTTTTAGCGAAAAAAGTCCATTATTGTTTTTTAGTTTTACAGTTTTTGCATTAGCTATCTTTAGAATAAAACTTGTTTTATTATCTGTAATTCTAGTATTTTTAGTTTTGCTATTATACAAAAGCGAAAAAATTCCACAAAATTTTGAACAAGATAGCGAGTTTAAAGCCCATATAATATCAGTAAAAGAACAAAGTAGATTCTTAGGTGTTATTGCAAAAAGTGATAGCTCAAAAAAAGTTTTTTTGTATGTGCCTAAAAAATACACAATAAATGATAGCGGGTATTATCTATTTTTTGCTAAGTTAAAAAGCATTGATGGTCTAAAAGATGATGGTTTTAGGGATTATTTAAAAAGCAAAAATGTTTATTATTATGGTTTTGCTTATTATGCTAAATGCTTATCAACAGGCACCATATTGGACAACTTTAGAAGAAAAATTATTAGAGAAAACTATTATTTTCTAAAAGACCCACACGATAGGTTAATAGAGGCTGCTGTTTTTGGTGATACTAAACGCATATCACCGATCATAGATTATTTTAAAAAGACGCAGACCGTACATATTTTAAGTGTTTCTGGTGTTCATATGAGTTTTGCTTTTGCTATATTTTACCTTTTGTTTTTTAAATTTTTTTCAAACCTAAAGTTATTTTATAATAAGTATAATCTTAAAATACTAGCTTCACTTGGAGGTATAGTATTTACCCTACTATATTTTAATATTAGCGGCCTTGAAATACCAGCTGTAAGATCTTTTATTATGATGCTTTTGTTTGTTTTTTCAATTATATTTGGGTGGCAGAAAAATGCCTATAATATCCTTTTTTTTGTGGCTTGCGCATTTTTTATTTTTTTTGGCTTTGAAGTTTTTAGTGATATTTCCTTTGTTTTGTCTTTTGTTATGACTTTCTTTGCTATATACTTTGCAAATGTAGTTTCTCGTTTAAGGTTAAAAAAATTTTACGCTTTTCTCTTTTTTAGTATATTTATGAGCATATTTTCAATTCCGCTTTCTTTGCACTACTTCGGGTATATCTCAACCACCAGTTTTGTTTCAAATTTGATACTGGATCCATACTTTGGTTTTTTAATTATGCCTTTATCATTTTTGAGCGTATTTTTTACGTTTTTGCCGTATTATATTAAATGGCCATTTTTTTTGTTATTTGATTTTGCAATAAAAATTTATTTTCAAATATTAATTTTTTTAAGTGATGCAGCAAGAATAATACATACAACTCAAATTGGTAGTATATTTGTAGTAACATTGTATCTTGCTGGCATAGCAGTGTTGGAATTTTTAATCTATAAATTCAATGCTGCATTTTCTTTAAAAGCAGATCTTTCTCGATAGTATAATAATTATCTGTATTTGCAATTTTGGATAGAGAATCTTTTGCTTGATCAAATAATCCTAAATGATAGTAACACAATGCTTTTGTGTAATTAATGTAATCTGATGGACCTAAGTGGCTTTCCATATCCTGAATAACTAGAAGCGCTTTTTGGTAATCTTTTTCATAAAAATAAACTTCTATTAATTTGTGCCAATATAGAGGATTTTTATAATCTGAGTACATTATTGCGCTTTGCAAGTCGTTTATAGCTTTGGGACTCTCATTTAGCTTTATATACAGTATAGCTCTATTATAATAAGCAACGTCTACATTAGAATAAGTCAATGTATTAATTAGTTTATCAAATAATTCTTTAGCTTTTGAGTATTCTTTTTCATCATAGTATATTACGCCCAATTCATTGTATGCATCATAATAATTTTTGTCTAAGCTGGTAGTTTTATCCAAGTATTGTTTTGCAGTATTGTCATCCTTTTTTAGCCTATAGGCAAGTGCATAAATAAAGTAAATATTTGGGTTCGAAGGTTCGATTTGTCTTGCTTTATCAAGATAAGAGAAAGCTTCTGGCAATCTTGAATAATCCTTATTGGTAATAATATTTTTTGCCATTTCGTAGTATATCTGGGCTGTTTTGCTTATATTGCTTTGGTTAGCACCTGTTTGCATACTTTGGCACGATACTATGGAAAAACTCAATAGCAAAATTAGAACAATTACAAATCTTTTCATATTCTGATTGTAAATTATAGTTGAATTGTGTATAATTTGCAAGTATAAGTTTTAGATGCGGAGAGAAAGATTTGATTTTAGAAGAAGAAAAAAAGTTTTTTATACAAGATATGATTGAAGAAGTTCATTTAGAAGCATTCCCTCAAGCTGCAAATCAGATTTTATCACTTTTAAACGATGAAAATGTAAGTATATATAATTTATCAAAAATAGTTTCGCACGATTCATATATTGCAGCAACCCTAATAAGACTAGCTAATTCTCCATTCTATGGTGTAAAAAATAAAGTTACAGACCTTATGCACGCAATATCAATTATCGGTTTAGATAGCGTAAAAAGATTGGTTTTAACAATTAGCGCAAGGTCTATGTTTAAAGACTACGATTTTATTGATAAGTTTTTATGGGAGCACATGATTAGTGTTGCCATTGTTTCTCAAACGATTAGTTTTAAGTTTAATTTGTTTAATGAGAATATCAGCTATGTGGCAGGCTTACTGCACGATATTGGAAAAACGGTTATGCATAAGAGCAAGAAAATAAATTACGAATCAATCATTGAAAAATTAAACTCAAACGATAATTTGTTGAGTATAGGATTAGAAGAGGAATTTTTTGGTTTTAATCATTGCGATGTTGCAAAAGAGTTATTAAATTCATGGAATTTTGATAATTTGGTTGTAGAAGCTATTTATTCACATCATAGTAAAAATTTTTCAGATAGTGACGCAAGAAAACTCTCAGCTGTTATAAATTTTTCCGATTATGCAGTTAATTGGTTATCCATTGGTCGGATAAAGCCTTATCGAGCAATCCCTTTGCAGGATTTAGAATCTTTTAATATTTTAAAAATTCACATTGATGATATGGATAGTTTTTTACAAGAATTATTAAAAAGAATAAATTTTTCAAAAGAAATGTTTTAATGGAGGTTTTCTATGAAAACGAACCTTTATGCGCAAAGGAATGAAAGGCTTTATCTGAAGAACAAAAAATACAAAGAGCCTACTGTTTGCAAGATTTGTGGGCTTGTTTTTATCGATGGTATATGGAAGAAAACTGAAAAACCAAAAGGCGAATACTTTGAAGATGTATGTCCAGCGTGCAGAAGAATTAAAGATAATTACTATGGGGGCATCTTGAATTTAAAAAGCGATATACTTAAATCAAAAAAGGACGAAATAGTAAATTTAATGAAAAATAAAGAAAAAGAAAGCGAAAATATCAATCCACTAAGAAGGATAGGAAAAATTGAAGTAGTAAATGATAGCGAAATGAATGTTTATACTACTTTTGAACACTTAGCCGTAGCTATTGGCAAAGCTATCTTAAGGGCTTTTAAGGGTGACTTAGAGATTAAATACAAAGAAGATGACAAAGTAGCAAGGGTTTACTGGATTAAATGAAAATATTAGTTACAGGTGCAAGCGGTTTTGTTGGTAAAAATTTAATTAGCAGGCTATCTTGTAAGTATCGTCTATATGGTTTCTCTAGAAAAAAGAGAGAAGGTATAAATTATTTTAAAGGTGATATTGCCAATATAGAAGATTTAGAAAAAGCAATAGTTAATGTAGATACAGTAGTGCACCTAGCGGGTCTAATTAGAGGATCAAAAAAAGCTTTTTATACAACGAATGTTTTAGGTGCAAGAAACTTAAGTATCTTAGCAGCAAAGCATAACATTAAAAAGATAATATATGTAAGCTCACTTGCAGCTAAAGGCCCATTGGAGAAAAATGAGCCTGTTTCATATTATGGCTATACAAAAAGACTTGGCGAGTTAGAGTTGTTAAAAAACTCCCATAGGTATGATCTTATAGTTTTAAGACCACCTGTAATTTACGGACCAAATGAACAAGAAGTGTATAAATTGATTAAATTTACTAAGAAGACTGGTATCTTTTTTGCTATTGATGATATTAGATTAAGCTTTGTTTATGTTGATGATTTGATTGATGCTATAGATATAGCACTTCAGCATAAATGGGATGGGCCAAAGATATACACAATATGTGAAAATACGTATTATGATTTTTTTGAAATTGCTAATATTATTGCGTATCATTTGGGTCAAAACATAAAAACCGTAGCATTTCCTAGGATAATTTTAGATGCAGTGTTTTTTGGTTTAAAAGAAAGTGGTATTTTTTTTGATAAAATAAACGAAATTAAGGCCCATTTGTGGGTTTGCAAAAGTAATGAGTTTATGCGCGATTTTGGTTTTAAAGTAAACCATAATTTGTTTAGCGGTATGTATAAAACTATAAGGTGGTATAGAGAAAATGGATGGCTATAGACCATTTATATTTAATGATGATGATGAATTTTTTATTATTGACCAAAGATTTTTGCCGAACATAAAAGAAGTTAAGTTAAACAATCTTGAAGATGTATATAAAGCCATAAAGGATATGGCAGTAAGGGGTGCCCCACTCATTGGCATTGTAGCAGCGTTTGGATATTATCTTGCGGTAAAAAATGCTAAAGACTTCGACGAATTAAACCAAACATCAAATGTTGCTTATGCAAGCCTTATTGCAACAAGGCCAACGGCTATAAACTTAAAATGGGCTCTTGAAAGCCAAAAAGAAGTTATTAAAGAAAACGCATTTTTACCTGTTGAGAAAATAATTAAAAAGGTTAGGGCGAACGCATTTTCAATTTACGAAAGTCAAAAGAGAGCTGACTATCAAATGGCTCAAAACGCCATTGCTTTGTTCGATAAACCTATGCGTATTTTGACACATTGTAATACAGGCAGTTTTGCAACAGGAGGTATTGGTACAGCACTTGGGATTATAAAATATTCAGCAAACAAGAATCTTGTAAAAGAAATTTATGTTGATGAGACAAGGCCATATTTTCAGGGCAGTCGGATTACAGCTTTTGAGCTTTCTGACGAAAAAATTGATTATAAGATTGTAACAGATAGTGCGTGCGGGATTCTAATGCAAAAAAATTTAGTTGACTGCGTAATAGTTGGTGCTGATAGAATTGCAAGAAATGGCGATGTGGCTAATAAAATAGGTACGTACTGCTTAGCTTGCCTTGCAAAAGCTCATAATGTAAAGTTTTTTGTTGCAGCACCAGAATCGACAATTGATAGGAGTTTTAACGACTTAAGCAGCATCGAAATAGAAATTAGAGATGATAGTGAAATACTACATTTTAATGGTATTTCTCTGGCACCAGAGGGAGCAAAAGCGCTTTACTTTGCTTTTGATGTTACACCACATCATCTAATAGACGCTATAATTACAGAAAAAACTGTTTATAAGCCAGAATTCAATCTATGAGTTATACTGTATTTGAAAATATCGAAAATATTGGTATTTTGACGCTGAGTCGCTATCAAAAAAGAAATGCTATTAATTTGGAATTTATGAATGAACTATACCAAATTATCTTAAATATTAAAAACATGGATATTAAAGCATTACTTGTTAAATCCACGGGTAATGTTTTTTGCTCTGGCGGTGATATTGACTATTTTGCTACATTAGATTCTAAAGAAAAAGCTATAAGTATGTCCTATGCCATGCATTGTCTATTAAATGAAATAGAAAATTTAGAAGTGCCTACAATTGCTTGTATAAACGGCAGTGCAGTTGGTGGTGGTGCTGAGTTTATTATGGCCTTTGATATAAGATTTTTAGAAAGCGATAGTTTTATACAGTTTAAAGAAATACAAATGGGTGTGACAACTGGGTGGGGTGGCACATATAGGCTTGTAAATATTGTTGGCAAAAGTAAAGCCTTGGAGCTTTTGCTTAGTGCAAAACCCATATACGCTCAGGAGGCATTAAAAATTGGACTTATTAACAATTATTTTGATAAAGAAGTTATTTTTGAGGAAACTTTTAAATTTTGTAAAACTTTCGCACAAGAAGATTTGAATCTTATTAAACCTATAAAGACACTTGTTAAACACTCTGTTGAAAAAACAAATAACGAAGCTATGGCACAGGAGCGGGATGTTTTTTCGCAGACATGGATGCTTGGTAAGAGACAATCCATAATGGAAAAATTTGTAAAGAGGAAAAAATGAGTATTTTTGATATTTTCAAAAAAATAAAATCGGGTTTTGGCGATGAAAAAGAGACGCCAAAGGATAAACCTATAACGGATAGTTACCTTGAACAGCTTGAAGAATTGCTTATTACTTCGGATTTTGGTGTAAGTGTTACGCAAAGAATTATTGAAGAGATAAACAGCAACATGGGTGGTTCGGTTAAAACAATTAGGGATGCTGAGTTTGTTATAAGGAAAATACTCTTAAGCGTGCTTGAAAGTGTAGAAAAACCGCTTTATATAAAGGGCTCTCCTTTTGTTATTTTGGTTGTTGGGATCAATGGCTCTGGGAAAACTACTACAATAGGAAAACTCGCAAGTCTTTATCAAGAGCGCGGCAAAAGTGTGTTGCTTGTAGCAGCTGATACATTCAGAGCAGCTGCAATTGAGCAACTACAGGAGTGGGCCATAAGAAACTCCTGTGATATTCTTGCACCATCGCCAAAAACAGATCCAGCAGCGGTAGCCTACGACGGTGTTCATAAAGCTATTGCAAAAAATTACGATATAGTTTTGGTTGATACAGCTGGTAGGCTTCATACACAAAAACATTTAATGGAAGAAGTAAAAAAAATAAAACGCGTTATTGGGAAATTAGGTAATTATCCAAATGAAGTGTTGCTTGTACTTGATTCTACAATTGGGCAAAATGCGCTTATTCAAGCAAAAGAATTCAACAATGCCTTAGATGTAAGTGGTGTAGTTTTAACTAAGCTTGATAGCACATCAAAAGGTGGTATTATCTTTGCAATAAGTCAGGATTTAAAAATTCCTATCAGATACATAGGCATGGGTGAAAAAATAGATGATTTGAAGGCATTTGTTGCACGAGACTTTATAGAATCGTTACTTAATCCTATAGCTTAAAAGCTCTTTTTTAATTATATACAAACCAATAGGGGCATAGATTAATGTTGAAAAGGCAAGTCTAAAAATGGCGTCTATTGTATAGGTTTTACTAAAGTCTATATATTTTAGGATTATTGAAATAGTTAATAAAACAAAAAAAAGTACTATGCTTTCTTTTGGCACTTTATATACGATTTTTCCTATTTTCTTTTTAAAATAATAGCTTAGTATAATCAGATTAATAAGCCCCACAAAACTTAAAGCTAAAGCCAGTCCCCAAAAACCAAATATTATTGCAAATAATGGAGAAATGACCAATTTTGACAAAACCGCTAATATAGCTGCTCTAAGCGGTGTTTTAACATCTTTGATTGCGTAAAATGCATTATTGACTATCCTTAACTGTGAAAAAAACAAAAAACCAAGCATAAACATTGTAAGAGCAATATCAGTGTGAGCTGTATCCTGTGGCGTAAATTTACCATGCTGAAAAATGATGGTAATTAAATCTTTACCAAAAAAAATAAAATACAGTGTGATAGGTATTGATAAATTAAATATAATTTTTAGCAAACTGTTTGTGTTTTCGACAAGTTGAGTTTTTTCCAGTTTGCTTAACTGAGGCAGTGTAGCTTGCGAGATAGCAAGCACCACTATAGCAAAAGGTAGCTGAAACAAAATATTAGCATAATATAGGTATGATATACTGCCAACCTTCATAAAGCTTGCTATAAATGTATCTATCATATCGCCAATTTGCAGCACAGATCCACTGACTGCTGTTACAGACATTAGTTTTAAGATTTGTTTTGTTGAATCTTCTATTTTAAATGTATATTTTATGGGTATTTTTCCTAATTTTAAACCGTAATAAGAAAAAACCATTTGAAGTATTCCACCTATCACCACTCCAAAACATAAAGTATAAATATGCGGATGAAAAAAATTATACAAAATAAGCATTGAGGCAATCATACTAATATTCAACAAAGATGGAGAAAATGCACCAACACCAAATTGATTGTAGCTGTTCATAATACCCATAAAGCATATTGCCATGCCAATAAAAAAGATATAACTAAAATTAATTTTTACTAGTAAATCAAGAATTTTAATATGGGCAGAATTAAGTAAACCTGGGGCTGATATCAAAATTAACCCTTTGGAAAAAATGATTCCTAATATTGTGAAAATCAATAGAATGCTACCAAAAACCAATATTAAATTACCTACAGCTATTTTGGCTTTTTCTGGGTCATTTTGATCTATTTTTGATAATATAGGTACAACAGAGGAATTAACGGCACCCTCGCCAAATATTCTTCTAAAATGATTGGGTATTTTAAAAGCTACAAAGAACATATCTGTATAGATGTCTGCACCAAAATATCGCGTAATCAAAAAATCCCTTACAAACCCTAGTATTCTTGATAATATGGTAAAAAAAGCTATTATTTTAATATTTTTAAACATTCTTTTTTTCGATTAGAATT
The DNA here is from genome assembly GCF_002119425.1 of Desulfurella amilsii. Classification (NCBI taxonomy): domain Bacteria; kingdom Pseudomonadati; phylum Campylobacterota; class Desulfurellia; order Desulfurellales; family Desulfurellaceae; genus Desulfurella; species Desulfurella amilsii. The sequence continues at coordinate 133,782 of NZ_MDSU01000001.1, forward strand.
ACGTACTCCCCAACAATTTTTTTTTCTTCAAGGGTTTTGATTATATCTTCAATGTGTCCCCTAATAAACTCTTCGTAAATTTTTGTTAACTCTTTAGCTATCACAACATATCTATTGCCTAATGTCTGTTTGATATTTTCAAGAGTTTTTTTTAGTCTATTTGGGGATTCATATATAATTATTGTGGCTTCAAGATCGTACTTTAAAAGCAATTTTGACTGTTTTGATAAAGATTTTGGCAAAAAACCTAAAAATACAAATTTATCTGTGGTAAGACCGCTTGCTTGCAGCGCACATACAAAAGCACTTGGACCTGGTATGGGCTCAACATTAAGCCCACTTTCCACAAAAGCTTTAACAATTCTATATCCTGGATCCTGTATAGTAGGTGTGCCCGCATCAGTAATTAACGCTATTGTTTTGCCTTGTTTTGCAAGATTAAGTGCTATCGGTATTTTTTTTTGGTAATTGTAATCGTTATAGGAAACAACGTTTTTTTTGATGTTGTATGTAGATAGCAATATCTTTGAGTGTTTTGGGTTTTCTGCCAAAACTATGTCTACGGAGTTTAAAATCTCAACGGCCCTGTATGTTATATCTTTTAAATTACCAATAGGAGTGGCAACAACATAAAGGTTTGTGTTCATAAGTTGACAAAGAATTGTCTTATTTGATTAATGTCTTTGCAGGGTTTTGATTCATAGCATCCGCCACGTACGCAAAATGGACCTGCATTTTTAAATATCAAAGGCGCGGTCTGTTTGCAGAGCTTTAGCATTTCAATAGCAATGTCTCGAATTTCTTTTTGAGCTTTCTGACAGGTTCTTAATGTAAAAAAATGGAGCAATTCTCTGGCATTCATAGTAACTATTATATCAGATACAATTGCGCAAGGCAAAGCATAGCGCGCATCTTCTTTTGGTAAACCTAATTTTATTAATTCTTCATATGCTAATTGTGCTTTTTTTATTAGTTCATCAAAAGTCTTTTTGGCTTTCGGATTTTGTTGTATGTTTTCTGGCGTAAAAAAACCAGATGCCTTGGTGTATCGATGTGATTGTTGAGTAAAGCTTGCAATTCTATGTCGCACAAGTTGGTGAGAGGCTACGCGGCTTATACCTTTTATTAAAAAAGTAAAACTTGCATGTTCTAAAATGGACAAATGTCCAGCTTTGATTATTTTGTTTAGCAGTCCTTCTTTGTCATTTGATTTTGACTGATAACAAATTTTTGCTGTTTCAAAACAAATATCGTCAGGGTTTGGTGTATAATTTAATAATTTTACTTCCATGATTCACTTCTTAAATATTATAACTGTTTCGTTATCTTTTTGCATATAGTATTGACTCCTTGCTTTATCTTCAATGGTTGAATTTGTAACATTAACACTTTTTTTTAAGTGATTTATCTCTTTTTTTTCTTTCACTACTTCTTTGTCCATTTTTCCTTTAGTTTGGTGAAGATTATTTAAATTGGAGTAATTGTCATAGAAGCTTTTTATCAAAACCCCTATGACAATAATAAAAATAACTATTAGTAAATTTTCTAAAATTTTACCAAGTCGGGTAAATCGCATTAGATTTCAGCTCTTGCTCAATTTCAAGCAATCTATTGTATTTTGCGATACGCTCCCCTCTGTCGACTGAGCCACTTTTAATAAATCCGGAATTTGTGGCAACAGCTAAATCAGCTATAAAAGTATCTTTTGTCTCGCCAGATCTGTGAGAAATTACATAATTATAACCATTTTCTTGTGCCAGATTAATAACATTGAGCGTTTCAGTTAGTGTACCAATTTGGTTTAGCTTTATTAGTATTGCATTGGCTATGCCTTTTTCGATACCTTCTGAAAAGATTTTTTCGTTTGTGACAAATACATCGTCTCCAACAATCATTATATGTTCGCCAAGTTCTTCTGTTATTTTCGACCATCCTTCCAAATCATCTTCTGCTATTGGATCTTCAATGGAAAAAATTGGGTATTTTTCTATGAATTCGCCCAGCAAATCAATTAATTCAGTATTTGATATTTTATTATTTGAAACATAATAATAACCGTCTTTGTAAAATTCACTTGCTGCTAAATCCAATGCAATATCAATGTCTTCACCTGGAGTGTATCCTGCTTTTTCAATTGCATCTACTAAGTATTGCAATGGTTCTTCGTTTGATTTTAAGTTTGGCGCAAAACCGCCTTCATCACCTACACCTGTTGAATGTCCATCAGCTTTCAAGAGTTTTTTAAGCATTTGAAATGTCTCTGAAGCCATTTGCATGGCACTTGCAAAATTTTGAGCTCCGACTGGCACGATCATGTATTCTTGAAAATCGATGTTGTTATCTGCATGAACTCCACCATTTATTACATTAAGCATAGGTATAGGCAAAGTTTTTGCATTAAGACCCCCAATGTATCTATAAAGTGGGATATTTAGCTCTCTTGCGGCAGCTTTTGCGCAAGCCATTGATACAGAAAGAATAGCATTTGCACCTAAGTTTGATTTGTTTTCTGTGCCGTCTAGTTCGATAAGCAAATTATCAATTTCTGCCTGCTCTAAAACATCCATACCAATGATTTCATCTGCAATTCTATCATTAACATTGGATACAGCTTGCAAAACACCTTTTCCGTTATACCTTTGTGGATCGTTATCCCTTAACTCTAATGCTTCTTTTGAGCCCGTTGAAGCACCAGATGGAATCTCTGCTTTTCCAATAGCCCCATCTTCTGTTTTGATTATAGTTTTGATGGTGGGGTTTCCCCTTGAGTCTAAAATTTCAATTGCACTAACTTCAATGATTGCACTCATGTTACCTCCTAAAATTTAAATGTATTCTTTTACCATTTCTGCGTATGCGTGAATTAGCGTATCTACATCGCTTTGGGATTTTGCATTCGCTTCTATTGTAAAGTAAGACTTATCTTCTTCAGGATAGAGCAACACCCATCCTTCTATATCCCTATGATAAACTTTAATACCAAATGTAGTGAGTCTATCTACAGTTTGCGTTTTTTCAAACAGCTTCCTCATTGCTATGCCTTTTTTATCAAATGGACATGGTAACAAGAGTTTAGCTTTAGGTGTAGACTCGTACATATTGGCAAAATAAGAGATATTTTTATTTTGCAAACTCAACAGCTCTAATATTTTCAGTGTTGAGTATATACCATCAAAAAAGTATTGATAATCGCTAAACAAAAAACCGCCGTTTGCATCAGCACTGAAGTCTGCTTTTAGGTTATAAGCATTATACATCAATTCCTTCATTGTAAAAGGAGACTCATAAAAGTCTATATTCAAATCGTTGCAAAGTTTTTCGCACATAAAAGAAGCATTTATTGGTAAAATAACTTTCTTACCCTTTAATTGTTGAGCTTGGAGTAAGATTAACGCTCTTACAGCCTGTTCATTATCTATTATTTCGCCATGGTTGTCAACCAAAAAAACTTTTTCACATCCCGAATCCAACATTATCCCCAAATCAGCATTTGTGCTTTTTGTAATAATTGATAATGTATTTTGGGCTTGATCAAATTCTTCTTTTGTTCGTGTGGTCTTGTTTGGCTCTATAAAGGCATTTAAGCTAATTACCTCAATGCCAATTTTTCCTAATATATTTGGCAGAATTTTTGATGCGCTGCCAAATGAGTAGTCTATGACTACTCTTAGACCTTTTTGTTTAATACTTTCGATATTTATTTTGTTTAAAATGGAGTTGTTATAGCTTTCTATGACATGGTATGGAAAATTTAAGTTGCCTACTTTATTGATGGGTGATTTTCTAAAGTCTTCTCTAAAAAAAAGTCTTTCTATAGTTTTCTCTTTTGAACTAACTATGTCCATGCCATTGTTGTCAAAAAACTTAATATCCACAAATTCTGTATCAAACGGAGAGCGTCTCAAATAAAAACCGCCAGATTTACCAGTTGTTTTTATGATGTATCTTATAATGGGTATAGGCGTATCGCTTAGATCTTCTACGCTGACACCGCACGATAAGACTCCAGACATTAAAGCTCTATTTAAAAGCCTTGATACGGGATGCGTATCTCTGCCACACACTACAGTAGATTTTTCTTTTAAACTAGTTGCATAAGCAGAACCAAGCTTTGTACAAAATTCTGGTGTAATTTCTAAATTTGCCAGCCCCGTTACCCCATATTTTGCAAAGAGCATATAAGACCACTTTTCTGCCCATATTAAAGATGATGACAAAATTGCTCCAGATTCCACTTCTTTGTTTGGCCAGATTTTAACATTGGGCTTTATGACTACGTTGTTTCCTATTTTTACTGAACTTGATATAACGCAGTTATCGTCAATTGTAGTTTGGCTGCCTATTGTAACATTATCTAAAATTATTGAATTTCTTATTTCACAGTCTTGGAAAATTTGCGCATTGTCCCAAATAATTGTATTTTCTATATTGCAATTTTTTCCAATGCGGACATTTTTGCCAATAATAGAATTTTTTATTTTTGCTTTGGGTTCAATAATAGAGTTTTCACCAATAATGAGATTGTCAGAAAGCATAGATGTAAAGTTAATATTAGCATTCTTACCTACAAAAAAATTTGTGTTTTCGATTTTTTCTTCATCTAATTCTGCATATACTTTTGATTCTAGGCAATCCATGTTTGCTGCAAAGTACTCTGAGATATTACCAATATCTTTCCAGTAGCCATTGTCTACGAATGCGTTAATTTTTATGCCTTTTTCTAATAAAAGCGGGAATAAATCTTTACTGAAATCAAACTCTGCATTTTTTGGTATAAAATCGTAGGCTTCTTTTTCTAATATATAAATACCTGTATTTATCAAATCGGAAAATACTTCCCCCCATGATGGTTTTTCTAAAAATTTTTCAATATCCGAGTTACTATCTGTAATTACTATGCCATATGATGTAGGATCTTTTGTGTGAGTCAAGACAATTGTTGCTTTTGCATTTTTTTCCTTATGAGATTCAATTGCTTTTGTAAGGTTAAAATCACACAGTATATCAGAGCTTATAATCAGTATTGGTTCGTTTGTATTTTCCTCTATAATTGCATATTTAACTGCTCCAGCTGTGCCATAGTCTTCGTCAGGCAAGATGTAGCTCAAATCGACCCCTAATTCTTGGCCATCTTGAAAAAAGTTCTTTATGATATCATGTTGGAAGAACAATAGCACGCTTATATCTTTTAGAAGATGGCGCTTTAGCAAATTAATTACACGAAGCATTATAGGTTTATTAGCGATTGGTACCATTGGTTTAGGTATTTTTATAGTAAGTGGTCTAAGTCTTGTTCCAAAGCCACCTGCCATTAATATTGTTTTCACTTTTTCACCTCAATGTAGGCTTATTTTTTAAATTATACTTCAGTTGAAATTGTTTGTAAACAAAAAAATTATATACATTAGTGGCAAAGAATTTTATTATTGTAATATAAAAGACTTTATGATAAAATGCCTCTTTGAAAAACGCACACTTGCTTATTTGTGTGCACAGGGAGTCTATATTTTAGATCTGTGCATATTAAGAAGTGGTGGAAAATCCAATTTTTAAGGAGTTTGTATGTCTCACATTACAATGAAAGAGCTTTTGGAAGCTGGGGTTCACTTTGGCCATCAAACTAAACGCTGGAACCCAAAAATGAAACCTTACATTTTTGCTGCGAGAAAGGGTATTCATATTATTGATTTGCAGCAGACACTGTATTATTTTGAAAAAGCCTACGAGTTTGTGGAAGATCAAGCTGCCGCTAACAAGGCGATCCTTTTTGTTTGCACAAAAAAACAGGGTCAGGACGAAATTAGAGAGGCAGCGATTGCGTGTGGTATGCCTTATGTTACTTACAAATGGTTAGGTGGGTTGCTGACGAACTTTTCTACAGTAAGAAAAGGCGTAGAAAACTTTAAAAAACTTGCAGAGCTTGAAGAAACTGGAGAAATCAACAAGTACACAAAAAAAGAAGCAAAAATTTTAATGAAAAAGAAAGAAAAGCTAGAAAAATACTTATCTGGTATCAAAAATATGACTAAATTACCAGATGTTATTATCGCAGTTGATACGAAACGCGAAGAGCTTGCCATTGAAGAGGCAAATAAACTAAAAATTCCGTTAGTTGCACTTGTTGATACAAATTGCGATCCAGATTCGATCGATTATATTATTCCTGGCAACGACGATGCAATTAGATCTATAAGTTTGTTAGCACAAAAGATGCAGGAAGCTGTGTCAAGAGGCAGGGAGCGTTACAATAAGGAAGCTGCCGAAAAGATAGAATCAGATAAGTTTGAAGCCGCAGTATCTGAAAAAATAGAAGGCGAAGAAGAGCTTATTGAAGAGGAGGATATATAGAATATGGAAATAAATGCACAGTTAGTTAAAGAACTAAGAGAGCGCACAGGCGCAGGAATGATGGATTGTAAAAAAGCGCTAGAGCAAACAAATGGTGATATGGATAAAGCAATAGAAAAACTTAGAGAAATGGGTCTTGCAAGTGCTAGAAAAAAATCGATTAGGGTTGCCAACGAAGGTAAAATTGTAAGCTATATTCACGCTGGTGGTAAAATAGGCGTGATGGTTGAATTGAATTGCGAAACTGACTTTGTTGCGAATACAGATGAATTTATTCAACTTGCAAAAGACATAGCCATGCATATTGCTGCCACAAATCCACTTTACGTTGACAAAGAAAGTGTTCCTCAAGAAATAATCGAAAAAGAAAAATCTTTTCAAAAAGAACAGCTATTAAAAAGCGGTAAGCCTGAGAATGTTTTAGATAAAATATTAGACGGTAAAATTAACAAATATCTGGAAGACATTTGCGTATTGGACCAGCCTTTTGTAAAAAATGAGATGGTAAAAGTAAAAGATTTAATTAATAATGCTATAGCAAAATTTGGCGAAAATATAATACTTAGAAGATTTGTAAGATTTAAGTTAGGGGAAGAGTAAATCGTGGGTAATTATGTATATAATAATGTTTTATTAAAATTAAGTGGGGAAGCTTTGCTTGGCGAGCTTCCTTTTGGTATAGATGACAGGATGATTAAAAAAATATCAATCGAGGTTAAACAGATTTGGGAAATGGGCGTGAGTGTCTCGATTGTTATCGGCGGAGGAAATATTTTTAGAGGCATTAAAGGTGCATCGCATGGTATGGATAGGGCAAGTGCAGATTACATGGGCATGCTTGCCACTGTTATAAACGGGTTGGCGCTACAGGATAGCTTGGAAAAACTTGATGTGCCAACACGCGTCATAAGTGCCATAGAAATGAGGCAGATATCTGAGCCATATATAAGACGAAGGGCGCTTAGACATCTTGAAAAAGGTAGAGTTGTAATATTTGTTGCGGGAACCGGAAACCCATATTTTACCACCGATACTGCAGCAGCCCTAAGGGCCATGGAAATGGGCGCTCAAGTGTTGTTGAAGGCTACGAAAGTAGATGGCATTTACGATCAAGATCCAATGGTTTACAAAAATGCAAAATTAATAGAGAAAATTACTTACATACAGGTTCTTGATCAAAATTTGAAAGTCATGGATTCAACTGCTATATCTATGTGTATGGAGTATAAATTGCCCATTATTGTTTTAAATATAAATAAAGAAGGTATCTTAAAAAGTACAATAGAAGGTAAACAGGTAGGCACATTGGTTAGCTAAGGAGAGGAGGGCGTATGATTGAGGAAGTTAAACCCATTGTTTTGGAAATGGAAAAGGCTCTTTTAGCTTATAAACATTATGTAACCTCGCTAAAAACAGGTAAAGCGCATAGTTTGTTTGTAGAAAATATTCTGGTAGAAAGCTACGACAAGAAAATGCCGCTAAAGCAAATTGCCTCAATATCTGTCCCAGATGCGACGACTATCATCATAAAACCTTGGGATTTAAGCTTATTAAAAGCAATAGAAAAGGCTATTTTAAAATCAAATATTGGTTTGACACCAAATAACGACGGCAAAAGCATAAAAATTAATATGCCTCCTATGACAGAAGAAGATAGGAAAAATATTGTTAAACAGCTTAAGCAAGAAAGTGAAAAATACAAAGTAAATATAAGAAACATAAGAAAAAAAGCCAATGCAGTTCTAAAAGATTTAGAGAAAGACAAAGCCATATCTAAAGATGATTTAAAAAAAGAAGAAGATGAGATGCAAAAATTAACGGATAAATACATTAAAGAAATAGATGATTTATTTAGTCTAAAACAAAAAGAGATTTTATCTGTTTAATAAAATGAATATTCCCAAACATATAGCTATTATAATGGATGGAAATGGCCGTTGGGCTAGCCTTCAAGGTAAAAAAAGGATTTATGGTCATTTTATTGGCTCATCAGTTATTGATAAGATAGCTATTAAAGCAAAGGAACTTAAAGTTGAATATTTGACTTTGTATGCATTTTCAACAGAAAATTGGAAAAGGCCTAAATCTGAAGTTAATTTTTTAATGAGATTGCTGGGTATACAGATACGAAAAAAAATAGATTTTATGATGAAAGAAAACATAAAATTTAATTGTATTGGCGATATTACAAAATTACCTCAAAAACAACAAGAAACTATATTAAACTTGCAAGAAAAAACCCAAAAAAATAGCGATTTAACAATAAATTTTGCAATCAATTACGGTTCTTATATGGAAATTTTGCGAGCATGTAAAAATATATGCCTTGATTTTAATTCAAAAAAAATTGATTGCACTAATCTTAATGAAAAAAGCTTCGAACAGTATTTATACACTAAAGACATACCCAGCGTTGATTTGCTTATAAGAACTGGTGGCGAAAAAAGAATCAGCAATTTTTTATTATGGCAGATAGCTTATGCAGAATTAATTTTTTTAGATAAATATTGGCCTGAGTTTAACGAAGAAGATTTTGTGTATTGTATTAAGGAATTTGGCGAGCGAAAAAGACGATTTGGCGGAATTGATGACTAAAAGGATTATTAGCGCTTCAATACTCATCCCCGTTGCGCTAATTTGTATATTTTATGCGCCTTTTTGGTTACTAAAGCTTATAATATTAGCTTTAAGCTTGATATCGTACCATGAGTGGTTAAGTTTTAACCCTCCAAAAGAAAGGTTTTTATATTTTATTTTAGCATTAGCTTTTTTATCAAATATTTTATTTGGTTTTGAGCATGTATTAATTGTTTTGATGTTAATTTTTTTGATCCACATGATTATTGGCTTTAACAGTATTGACAAAGATAGAGTGTTGGCTCAATATTACCTACTTGGCGGTATATTTTATGTATCACTTTACACTTTTTTTATCAATATTATTCAATTCAATAACGGTAGGTGGCTGTTTTTAATACTTTGTGTGGGTATTTGGGTTGGAGATTCTTTTGCATACTTTTGCGGTAAATCTTTCGGTAGAATTAAATTGGCAAGAACTATAAGCCCTAAAAAGACTTACGAAGGCGCTATTTGCGGTGTTGTTTTTGGCACAGTTTCAGCTCTGATTTTGGGATATTTTGCGAATATAGATTTGAAAGTAGCTTTTGGAATAGGTTTTGTGGCCAACATAGCAGGTATATTTGGAGATTTGTCCGAATCTGTAATAAAGCGTATATATAACAGAAAAGATTCATCCAATATTATACCTGGACATGGTGGCATGCTTGATAGACTTGATAGTCTTGCTTTTTCGGCGTTTTTAGTATATTTAATGTTTTTATGGAAAATATTTTAATTTTAGGCTCGACTGGCTCTATTGGCCAAAATGCGATTGAGATTATAAAAAAAGGCTCAAAGTATAATATAATAGGTATTGCGTTTAATAAAAATATAAGCAAAGCTATTGAGCAAATAAAATTGTTAAAGCCAAAGTATGTTTATGTGGCAAAAGCAGATTATATTGAACAGCTAAAGCAACTATTCCCGACCATCAAATATTTTACGCAAGATGCACTTGTTGATTTGATTGCCAAAAGTGATGTGGATTTTGTTATCAATGCATTTGTTGGAAGCGCTGGTATTTTGCCTTCCTATTACGCGATTTATTATAAGAAAAAATTTGCTTTAGCAAACAAAGAAAGTCTTGTTGTAGCAGGGAAAATACTAACAGATTTAGCCAAAAAAAATAATATTGAAATTATACCCATAGACAGTGAACATTCTGCTATATATCAGTGTTTGGACGGTAAAAGACAATATTTAAATAAAATTATACTTACAGCATCTGGTGGTCCTTTTAGACAAACAGACAAAGAACAATTTGCAAATATAACAAAAGAGATGGCTCTGCATCATCCAAAGTGGAATATGGGCGCAAAAATAACAATTGATTCTGCTACAATGATGAATAAAGGTTTTGAAGTAATTGAAGCTGGATGGCTTTTTGATTTAGAAAGTCATCAGATAGAGGTAGTTGTGCATAAAGAGTGTGTAATGCACTCAGCTGTGGAGTTTATAGATGGAAGCATAATTGCCCAAATGGCACTGCCCGATATGAAACTTCCCATCGCTTATGCATTGTACAAACCGCATAGGATTGAGTTTAAAAATAAACTTTCATTTGTTGATATTGGAAGTTTAACTTTTGAAAAACCAGATTTGGAGAAATTTGAGCTTTTGGCGTTAGCTCAAGAGGCATTTAGAAAAAAAGATAAAAATTTAGGGCTTTTGCTTAACGCGGCTGATGAAGTGTGTGTTGAGCATTTTTTGGAAAATAAAATTAAATTTACGGACATACCAAAAATAATCAAACAAATTATTGTAGATTTTGAGGATAATTTGTCAAATAATATTTTTGAGTTACAAGCTCAAACGCAAATGATTAAAACACAGACTATTAAATTGATTGAAAAAACAAGGGGGTTTTAATGTATATATTATACGGTATTTTAGCTTTGGTTGTAATGATTATAATTCACGAGTTTGGACATTTTATCGTAGCTGTTTTAAGTGGAGTTAAAGTAGAGCGTTTTTCTATAGGTTTTGGACCAGTTTTGCTTAAAAAACAAACTAAAATTACAGAATTTGTGATATCAGCTGTGCCGCTTGGCGGTTATGTTAAAATGAAAGGCGAAGATCCAAACAGTATAGATGAAAATGATAGAGAAGGCGCATTTTATGCTCAAAGTGTGTATAAAAGAATGCTTATAGTATTTGCTGGGCCTTTTTTTAACATATTGTCAGCGGTTTTATTTTTTGCTATTGCTTATTTTATAGGAATACAAACATTATCACCTCAAATTGGTAAAGTCTTGAAAGATTCGCCGGCCTATTTTGCGCATTTGCAGCCAAAAGATACTGTCAGAAAAATAAATAATATCGATGTTACTACATGGGAAGATATGTCAAAAATAATAAAAACACATGATAATTTAAATCTAATTGTAAAAAGGGATGGGAAATTAATAAGTGTTTATATAAAACCAAAGGCCGAAGTAGTAAAAAACCCATTGGGATATAGTGAAAAAATCCATGTCATTGGTATTTTACCATCTGGAGAAACAACGATTGTTAAATATCCGATATGGAAATCTTTATACTTAGGTGTTGAAAAAACAATTTACATTACGAAATTAACAATTGAAGGTATAATAAGGCTTATTGGCGGCTTTATCCCATCTTCTGAAGTGGGTGGGCCCATAATGATTGTTGATATTGCAAGCAAAGCCGCACAAGCGGGTTTTGGGGCTTTTCTGATATTTGCAAGCATTATTAGTATTAATTTGGGGCTTTTGAATCTATTTCCTATACCTGTTTTAGATGGCGGACACTTAATGTTTTTTACTATAGAAGCGATCAGGAAAAAACCTGTAAGCGAAAAATTTCAGATTGCTGCGCAAAAGGTAGGAATTGGGCTTTTGATTGCATTAATGGTTTTTGCATTTTACAATGATATAAAAAGATTTTTCATACCAAAATCGCAAACAACACACAGTATAATAAAAAAATGAGTTTTATTGAACGAAAAAGAACAAAAAAAATATACGTAGGTAATATTGGCATTGGTGGTTTTGAACCAATAAGTGTTCAATCAATGACCAATACTGATACAAGAAGCATTGATGCTACACTTGCACAAATTAATTCTTTATATGCTAAGGGGTGTGAGATTGTTCGATGCGCTGTGGTTGATGAACAAGCGTGTAAGGCAATTTCTATCTTGAAGCAAAAAAGTCCTATACCTATCATAGTTGATATTCATTTTGACCACAAATTGGCAATTTGCTCAATTGAACACAATGCAGACTGTATAAGAATAAACCCTGGCAATATTGGTAGCTTTGATAAAGTAAAAACTATTGTTAATGCAGCGCAACAGCGCAATGTGCCACTTAGAATTGGTGTAAATAGCGGATCTTTGGAAAAGAATTTGCTAGCAAAATATAGTGGAGTATGTGTTGACGCTTTGGTTGAAAGCGCTTATAACTGGGTTATGAGATTAGAGGATATTGGGTTTAGAAACTTTAAATTATCAATAAAATCTTCAAGCGTGGAAGAGACAATTTTGGCTTATGAAAAAATTTCTTCTATGGTTGAGTATCCTTTGCATATTGGTCTTACAGAAGCTGGAGGTGATTTTGAAGGTATAATAAAATCTACTTGTGCTGTAAGTGTACTTCTAAGACAAGGGATTGGTGATACAATAAGGGTATCATTGACAGATGCACCAGAAAAAGAGATTGATGTTGCTTTTGAAATTCTAAATGCTTTGGGTTTGAGAAAAAAACAATCAATAGAGTTTATTTCTTGTCCAACTTGTGGTAGAATAGAAATAGATTTAATTGAGTTGACAAAACAGGTGAAGGCAAGACTTTCGCACATTAAAAAACCAATAAAGGTGGCAATTATGGGCTGCGTTGTAAATGCATTGGGCGAGGCAAGACAGGCTGATTTAGCCATTGCAGGCGGTAGGCATTTTGGTTTAATTATAGAAAAAGGTAAAGTCGTAAAAAAAGTAAAGGAAGATAAACTACTTGATAGTTTTGTCGAGCAGGTTGAGGAATATGTTAAAAAACAATCTTAAAATTTTTTGTTATTCTACTGCTGTGATTTTAATGCTTTCATCTTGTGCTAGTAACCTTTCTGTTAACACATCTTATAATGTTAAAGAACTAAATTTAAACCAATACTCAAACAGTAATAATTATCACTACTTAATGGCTTTTACATATTTTTATAACAATAATATTAAAGATGGCATAAAAGAATACGAATTGTTTTTAAAAGATAACCCACAAAAACAGTCTTATGTAGAGTTTGTAAATTTGCTTATAAGATTTCAAGATTTTAATAAGGCTCAAGAAGTTTTGCAGACCGCTATAGAAAAATATCCAAAAGATAAGCAGCTTTACTTATTGCTTTCGGATATTTATGTTATTCAAAACCAATATAAAAAAGCTATTGATGTACTTATTAAATCAGGTATAAAAACATTTGATGTTTATAAAAATATTGCTTTACTATACGCCCAAATAGGTGATGTTAACAACGCTATAAATTATTTAATGCAAGCAAGGCAGTTTAGTACTCTTGGTGAAGTATATTTTTATATATCTCAGATTTACTATAAGTTTAATTTTAATGATAATGCTCTTATATATCTACAGATGTCTGCAAGCCATAAATACCCAAAAGCCTATATTGCGTTGGGTGATATGTATGCAAAACAAAATAATTATACAAAAGCTATAAAGTATTATGAAGATTTTCTCAAACTACCAGATAAAAATAAAGAAGAAATGGTTTATGTTTATACTACATTGGCAAGTATTTATTATTCAGTTGACAAAGACTTAAAAAAAGCTATTGAGTATTACAAAAGAGCTTATGAGTTAGATAAATCTCAACTAAACCTCGAAAGATTATCATATTTGCTTTTGCAAAATCAAAATTATAAAGAAGTAGTAAACTTGTTGAGTAATAATGAAAATATAGATCATTCTTCTACGTTAAGGTACTTTCTTGGTGTTGCTTATTTTAGCTCAAAAAATTACAAGCAAGCTTTACTAGAATTCTCAAATGTTGATTTTGCAAGTGATTTATATACAGATGCACAAGCCAAAAAGGCGTTGTGTTACTTAGAAACAAAAGAATCTAAAAAAGCCATTGAAACAATTCAAAAGGTTATTGAAACAAACCCAAATGAAGAACTGTATAAAACATACTTTTATATCTTAAACCAGCAAAAAGATTGGGATGGACTGATTATTGCACTTAAACAATCGATAAAGGTAGTCAAAGATAAAGAGAAGATATATTTTTATTTAGGCGATGTTTATTATGATAAAAAACACGATAAGCAAAAAGCCATACATTATTTAGACGAAGCTTTAAGAATTAACCCAAATGATCCAGAAGTGCTAAATTATTTAGGTTACCTTTACATAGACGAAAATATTGACGTGAAAGCTGGCATAGAAATGGTTCAAAAAGCATTAAAACTACAGCCAAACAGCCCATATTATTTGGATAGTTTAGGTTGGGGCTATTATAAAGAAAAAAGACTTAGATTAGCTTTATATTATTTGGAAAAAGCTAATAGGTTGTTGAAAAAACCAGAGAATACAATAGCTTTGCATCTTGCAAAAGTTTACAATGCTTTGGGTTATAAAATTAAAGCAAAAAAAATTGCACTTGAAGTATTAAAAAATGAGCCGAAAAATAAAGAAGCAAGGCAATTATTAGAAACATTAAAATGAAATATTTAATTATTATTTGCATGTTTTTTGCTTATAAATTATGCTATGCATCAAATATTTACGCTACAATAGAAGATGGTCAAATAGTATATAAAAATCGTCCTACTTTTTTTAGAAATATTATAAATAACTCTAATTATAACAAATCTTTTATTAAAGAGCTTATAGAAAAAGCTGCAATAAAATACGACGTTAATGAAAAATTTGTTTTAGCTATTGCTATGTCAGAATCTGGTCTGAACCACAATGCAGTCTCAAACAAAGGTGCTATTGGAGTAATGCAAATTATTCCTTCTACTGCATCTTTGCTAAATATTAACCCTAACAATTTAGAGCAAAATATTGACGGTGGCGTAAAATATTTGAGGTTTCTGCTAAATAAATACTCTGGTAACTATGCATTAGCTGCGGCTGCCTACAATTGTGGGCCAAATAATGTAAACAAGTATAATGGTATACCTCCTTTTCCTGAGACAGTTAACTATGTGAGAACTGTAATGGCTTATTTTGATGGTTCTGTTCCAGTTTTGGCTTCTAACTACTCAAGAAGCGTTAAAATTACTAATAAACCTATGAATATAGTAGAAAAAGATGGGGTTTACACAAACATACCCAATATGTCATGGTAATTCATAAAAGTGTACCGAATGTTTTATCTATAACCCGAATTGTTATTACAATTCCTGTAATATTATTACTTGAGGCACACCATAACTATAGTGCTTTGTTGTTGTTTTTGGTTGGTGCATTAAGCGACTACATGGATGGCTATCTGGCAAGAAAAAAGCAGCTTGTGAGCAATATTGGCAAGCTATTGGATCCACTTGCGGATAAAATCTTTGTTATAAGTTTGTTTGTTGCAATGATAAAGATAATGAGTATATCTTATTGGTTAGTACTAATTATTATTTTTAGAGAGTTTGCAGTCACAGGGCTAAGAGCTCAACTTGCAGCAAAAAATTTTATATTGCCTGCTTTAATTCAAGGTAAAATTAAAACATTCAGCCAGTTTGTTGCGCTTGGGTTTTTAATAGTAGGTTCACAGAATAAGTTTTTCTTTGACATAGGCATGATTTTTCTATACATTACAGTCATTACCACTCTAACTTCAGGTATTGAATATTATATTAAATATTGGAAAGCAATAAGTGACTAGACTAAAACATCTTTTGTCTATGATAAAATTTGAACATAGTATTTTTGCACTGCCATTTGCATATATTGGCGTGTTATTATCAAATAACTACAATCTAAAAATATTTGTTTTGGTAACTATTGCAATGATCAGCGCACGGAGTGTTGCAATGGCATTAAATCGTATTATTGATTACAAAACTGATAAGCTAAATCCTCGAACACAAGGCAGAGAATTGCCAATTGGTAAAGTGCAGTTAAAAGAAGCATGGGTTTTTACCATTTTTTCTTTTATCGTGTTCGAAATAAGTGCATATTTGCTAAATCCATTGGCTTTTAAATTATCTTTTGTTGCATTGTTTTTTTTAATTACTTATTCTTATACTAAAAGATTTACTTGGCTTTGTCATATTTATTTAGGCGCAACTGATGCTATTGCACCGCTTGGTGGTTTTGTGGGCGCTGTTGGCTATTTGGACATAAACATTTTTTACCTGGCTTTATTTGTAGCTTTTTGGATTGGCGGATTTGATATTTTGTATGCTTTGCAAGACTTGACATTTGATTTAAAAAATGGCGTTCACTCAATACCTGTAAAGTTTGGTCCCAATCTTGCAAGAGTTTTTGCTGCTTTGTTTCATTTAGTTGCATTTATTTTTTTACTTTTAACGATATATATGTATAAATTAAATTATTTTGCATATATTGGGGCATTTTTGGTTTTGTGTTTGCTAATCATTGAACATCTTTTGGTAGATCCCAAAGATTTAAAGAAAATTAATATTGCTTTTTTCAATATAAATAGCTATATTAGTATTGTATTAGTTATTGTATTTTTATTAGGTAGGTTTATAAATGACTGATGAAGGTTATCGCTTAATTGAAGCAAGCTTTATTTTGTACTATACAAAGATCACTCAAGAACAGTTGCAAAAAGAAAAAGATGAAATTTATAAAATCGATAGTCATGATGATAGTTTTAATTTTTTAATGGCTCAAAATAATATAGACTCGTCTTTTGATAACTTGAATAAAGCTTTTGTTGTAATGATGAAAGAAATTGATGCAAAATTGAACTATTTAATTGCACTTCTGCGCGATGGTAAAGAAAAAGAAAGGTTTTTAAATTACAACAAAGCTTATTCATGCACTGTGAGTGCTAGTGAGATTAATTTTATAAATGATAATTTTTTGCAAAAAGGGGATCTTTTGTCAATTTCTTTTTTCTTACCTATTTCTTCTCATAACGAAATTAAGGCAACAGCACAAATTGTAGATATTTTCCAAAAAGACAAAAATGTTTGCGCAAAAGCTAAATTCTTGGATATCAATAAAAAAAGTCAAGAACTAATCATATACTATGGGCTTGTTTTAGATAGGGAAAGGCTTAGATCAAGACAATTAGAAATATGAAAGAAAATATTTTTGTCGTTGCTCAAATAATTTTTGACATTGTTTTGTTGGCATATTTATTGTGGCAAAAATATATTAATTCGAAACTTAATAATTCGTACTCATCCTTGATTATGTCTATCAAAGATTTACTAAACACGCAAAAAGATATGATAGAGCTGGCAAATAAAAAAATTGAATCCCAGCAAGAAAGTCTTGCAAAAGTATTAGACGATGTACGTCAAAAAAATTCTGTACTTACAGAGTTAATAAAAAGTGTAAAAATAAAAACATTTGAGAACGATACTAAAGAAAAAATTATACAAATGTTTAACCAAAATTTATCGATTGAAGAAATTGCAAATCAATTAAATATCTCTAAAGGTGAAGTTGATCTAATTCTTAAACTATACAAGGAGGCTGAATGAAAAAAATTGAAGCTATAATAAAGCCTTTCAAGCTTGACAATGTGAAAGAGGGTTTGAATGAAATTGGTATAAAAGGTATTACAATAAGTGAAGTTAAAGGCTATGGAAGACAAAAAGGTCATACAGAAATCTACAGAGGTGCAGAATATATTGTTGATTTTTTACCAAAGATAAAAATCGAGGTGGTAGTAAGCGATAATCAAGTTGATGCCGTAATTGAGAAAATAATAGAAAATGCAAAAACTGGCAAGGTTGGTGATGGAAAAATTTTTGTAATACCTATAGGAGAAGCTATAAGGATCAGAACAGGCGAAAAAGGTGAAGATGCTGTCTAACTTTAAACAGAATATACTTGACATTAGAATATTAAGGGCTAGAATATTAATAAAATATTTTTTAGGAGGTATTTAGAACATGAATTCAAAAGGTATTAAGATTGCATTGATGGCAGCATTTTTAGCAAGCAGTTTAACGTTGGCATCTTGTCAAAAAAAAGAGGCAACTAACGCAACAAACACTACGAACACCACAAATGTAACTAACGCTACAAATGCTACAAATGCTACAAATGCTACAGCTCCAGCTCCAGCTAATGAAACAAGTAATGCTACGTCTACGCAAAACGCTACAAATGCAACGACTTCTACAAATGCTACAAAATCAAGCAGCAAAGAAATGAAAAAAGAAGCTGTACCTAGTACAACTAAATCATCTGCATCAAAATCAGCTAAACCAAAAATAGAGGGTTGCTAATTGGTTTGATGGGTGAGTTTTTCTCACCCGGATTTAACTTTTTTAATGTTGTTTGATAGTGATATAAACTACGTGCTGTCCCTTATAGGGGCTAAAGCAATAGCCAAATTTGCTGGGTTACTAAATAAAGGAGCTACTGCTCTGCCTGGTCATTTTATTGAAAAGCTAAACCCTAGTTTTTTAAAGGTAATTAGTGATGAAGTAAAAAATTGTATTTTAGTTACTGGTACAAATGGTAAAACTACCACATCTAGTTTGATTGTCCACTTGCTAACAAAAGAAAATAAAAATATTGGAAATAACCATGCTGGTTCTAATTTAAAAAGAGGGATTATCAGTTCAATTATACCTTATTTAACGTGGGATAAAAAATTTTCAAAAAACTTTGATTATTTTGTTTTTGAGTGTGATGAATTTGCTTTGGAAAAGATAGTACAAGATTTAGCTGCAAGTTACATTGTTATGTTGAATCTATTCAGAGATCAATTAGATAGATATGGTGAGATAGATACAATTAGAAAAAAATGGAGTTATTTGATTAGTAACAATAAACATGTACATTATATAGTAAATGCTGATGATCCATCTATTGCTTCTTTATTTCATAATCAGAATTTAAAGGTTTCATATTTTGGCGTATCAGATTATAGTGCCACACAAGATAATCTTAAAGATGTTCTGTTTTGTCCTATTTGCGGCGGGGAACTTGAGTATAATAAACGTTATTTTTCTCATATTGGAGACTATTTTTGCACAAATTGCGATTTTAAAAGACCAAAGCCAAATTTAACAGCGAAAATTACGCAAGATTCCGAAGAGGTAGAATTAGAGTATTTAGGTAATATTTACCATGCCAAAATGCCAATTAAAGGCACCTATAATGTTTATAATATTGCAGCTTCATATTTAGCCTGCGTAGAGCTTGGCTATAAAATAAATAATTTTGCTAACAATATATTGGACTTTAAATCTACTTTTGGTAGATATGAGCTTATTAATTACAATGACAAAAAAATTTTTTTGATTTTAGTAAAAAATCCTGTTGGTTTTACGCAAGCTTTAGAGTCTAGCATAGATAACAACAAGAAAAATTTTGTTTTTATACTGAACGATAATATAGCTGATGGTAGAGATGTTTCATGGATTTGGGATGTAAATTTTGGTTCATTAAAGGACAATATAAACGAGTTAATATTTGGCGGAAGTCGTATGTTTGATATGGCACTTAGAATAAAGTATGAAGATATTGGCATAAATAAATTTGTTTTTTTTGATACCTACAGAGAACTTTTTAATAAAATCCACCAATCTGAAAACGATACTTTCCATATCTTTTTAACATATACGGCTTTATTAGAATTAAAAAATTATTTAAGCAAGCAAGGCTTTAAGAACTTTTATGAACGATAAAAAAATTTCTTTGGATATTACCTTTCTTTTTCCTAATACTATGAGTACATACGGTGACAGTGGTAATGTTTTGGCTTTGCAAAAGCGATGCGAGTGGAGAGATATTGAAGTTAAAATCCACTATAGTGATATTTACGACAGTATTTATCCGTCAAATATTTATTTTTGGGGCGGCGGTCAGGATAAAGCCCAAGAGGTAGTTTCAAATAATTTTAGTCAAAAAAAGTTAGACTTTTTGATCAAAGAAGTGGAGAATAATAAAGTATTTTTGCTTATTTGTGGGTCTTATCAATTAATGGGTAAGTATTATATAGACTCGAATAACAATAAAATCGAAGGTCTTGGTATTTTAGATGTCTACACTCAAAGCTCAAAAAAGCGTATGATTGGCAATACAGTAATTGAAACGAATACTAAACTAAACCTTGAAATAAAAAAAATTGTGGGATTTGAAAACCATAGTGGACAAACTTTTTTAGGGAAAAGCATTGAGCCTTTTGGTTATGTAAAGCTTGGTTTTGGCAATAACGGTCTTGATAAAACCGAAGGTGCACTCTATAAAAATATTATAGCATGCTATCAACATGGACCGCTGTTGCCTAAAAATCCCCAACTAACAGATTACATTATTACAAAATCCATAGAAAATAGATATGGATCAGGCATAAATATTAATAAGCTCGATGATACATTAGAATATGCTGCCTATAATGCAATACTGAATAGACTAAAAATATAACTTAGAGCATACACAAAAATGGAGATTTTCGTATAAGTTAATATAAGTTAATAATTGCTGATTAACTTGGGAAAAAGCACACTGGCTGTGCTTGACATTGTATAATATTTCATATAAAATGCGTTAAAATTTTAAGGGAGGTGGGAGGAAAAATTAAAGAAATTTGTAAATCTAGAATAAAAAAATTATTTTGGGAGGGTCTATGTCAGACAAAGCTAAGATTTATTGGACAAAGGTCGATGAAGCGCCTTATTTGGCCACGTTTTCGCTATTACCAGCAGTAGAAAAATTTTTTAAATCAGCAGGTGTTAGTGTAGAGGTTAAAGATATTTCAGTCGCAGGCAGGATACTCGCAAGTTTTCCAGAGTATCTAAAGGAAAACCAGAGAGTACCAGATGATTTGGCTAAACTTGCTGAGTTGGTTAAGCTACCAGGTACTAATGTGATAAAATTGCCCAACATTAGTGCTTCTGTTCCGCAGTTGGTTGCTACAATTAAAGAGTTGCAAAATAAAGGCTATAATGTGCCAGATTACCCAGAAGAGCCAAAAACAGAAGAGGAGAAAAAAATCAAAGATACTTACTCAAAAGTATTGGGCAGTGCCGTTAATCCTGTGTTAAGGGAAGGCAACAACATAAGAGCTATATCTAAGTCTGTAAAAGAGAGTGCAAAGAAATTTCCAGATGCAATGGGTTTGCCATTAAAGCCTTGGAGTAAAGATTCTAAAACGCATGTTGCACACATGAGTGGTGGTGACTTTTATGAGCACGAAAGGTCAATTACCGCTGAAAAACCAACAAAAATAAAAATCGAATTTATCGACGATGCTGGCAAACCTCAAGTACTAAAAGAACTTGCATTGCAAGAAAAGGAAGTTTTTGACGGAACGTTTATGGATGTTGTAGCTTTGCAAAAATTCTTTGGTGAAGAAATAAATAAGGCAAAGGAAGAAGGCATACTTTGGTCACTACATCTAAAAGCAACAATGATGAAGGTATCAGATCCTGTTATGTTCGGTTTTGCAGTAAAAGAATACTATAAAGATGTTTTTGCAAAACACGAACAAACATTTAAAGAAATTGGTGTAAATACGAACAATGGTCTTGCAGATGTATACCTTAAGATCAAAAAATTACCCGAAAATAAACAAAAAGAAATCGAGGCAGATATACAGGCAGTTTATGATAAAAATCCCCCGTTATTTATGGTAGACTCAGACAAAGGCACAACTAACCTTCATATGCCAAATCTTGTTATTATAGATGCCTCACTGCCTACAATAGTAAGAGATGGCGGTAAAGCTTGGGGGCCAGACGGCAAACCAAGTGATGTCAAAGTAGTTATACCAGATCGATGCTATGCGACAATTTACAAAGAAATTATAGAAGATTGCAAGGTAAATGGCCAGTTTGATAGGACTACTATGGGCTCAGTTACAAATATTGGCTTAATGGCTATGAAAGCGGAAGAGTATGGTTCACACGATAAAACATTTATTGCTCCATCAAACGGTACTTTTAGGGTTGTTGATGAAAACAATAAGGCCTTTATTGAACACAAAGTTAAAAAAGGAGATATTTGGAGAGGCTGCCAAGTAAAAGATGCAGCTGTAAAAAATTGGGTACAAATAGCAGTAGAAAGGTCAAAACAGACAAAAAATTCTACTGTATTTTGGCTTGATGAAAATAGAGCTCATGATGCCCAGTTAATCAAAAAAGTTAACGAGTATCTGAAAGCGTATGATACAACTGGTCTGGATATTCGTATATTAAAACCTCAAGAAGCAATGAGGTTTACGGTAGAAAAAGTACGAAAAGGCAAAGATGTGATAGCAGTGACAGGAAATGCGTTAAGGGACTATTTAACGGATCTTTTCCCAATCCTAGAAGTTGGCACCAGTGCAAAAGTGCTATCTATTATACCATTGCTTGCAGGTGGTAGAGTATCCGAAGCCGGAGCTGGTGGATCTGCACCAAAGCATGTTGAGCAATTTATTGAGCAAGGTCACTTAAGGTGGGATTCTACGGCAGAATTCACAGCCATTACTACTGCTTTAAGATTCTTTGAGGAAAAATACGGCGATAAAAAAGCAAAGGTTTTGGCAGATGCATCTGAGATTGCACTTACAAAACTTTTAGCAAACAAGCAGTGGCCAGGAAGAAAACCCGGAGAACTGGATAATAGAGGTCAGCATTATTATTTTATAAAATATTGGGCTGAGGGTTTGGCAGGACAAAGTGAGGACAAAGATTTGCAAGCTAAATTTTTGAAACCAGCAAAAGGATTAAGCGAAAACGAATCTAAAATTATAGAAGAATTTAAGGCAGCTGCCGGAAAGCCTGCTAACATAAATGGGTATTACTTCCCAGATGAAGATAAACTTGCTCTTGCTATGAGACCGAGCAAAACATTAAACAATATAATAGATTCAATTTAATTTAAAAAGAAGGAGAATAAAGATGGCAGAAGAGCGATTACCTGTTGTAGTAAACGAAGCTTTATGCACCGCTTGCGGTATATGCATTAAAGTATGCCCAAAAAATGTGCTTGAGCTTGTAGAAGATTTACATGTTTGGACTGGTGCTATGTGCAAAGTAGCAAGATCTGAGGATTGCATTAGGTGTAAATTTTGCGAAAATTCCTGTCCTCACTTCGCAATTGAGGTAGTAGATATTGGTTTAGAGTTAACATTTAAAGATAGCAAAGGAAACTTGATAACAAAATCCAAATAAGGGGGAAAGATGTCTAACGTAGAAATAGCAAATGGTAATGAGTTAGTGGTGGAAGCTGCCATAGCCGCTGGCTGCAGGTTTTATGCAGGATACCCTATAACACCTTCAAGTGAAATACCAGAGCATTTCTCTAAAAGAATGCCTGAAGTTAGTGGCGTGTTTATGCAATTTGAAGATGAGATTGCAAGTGTAATAGCAGCCGTTGGAGCCAGTTATGCTGGGTATAAATCAATGACTGCTACAAGTGGTCCAGGTTTATCTTTAAAGCAAGAAGGTTTAGGACTTGCCTGCATGATGGAACTGCCACTTGTTATCGTTGATGTCATGAGAGGTGGCCCATCTACGGGTTTACCAACCCGTGTGTCTCAATCTGATTATATGCAAGCGCGTTGGGGTACACATGGCGATCATATGATAATTGCGCTTGCACCATCAACCTTGATTGAAACATACACAGAAACAATCAGAGCCTTTAATTTAGCAGAAAAATACAGAACACCCGTTTTGCTATTAACAGATGCAGTACTTGCCCACTTGCATGGTAGGGTTGAGATCCCAGATATTTCAAATTTTGAAATCATTGAAAGAACGCAACCAACAGTGTCACCAGAAGAATATTATCCGTACGACGTAGAGCGCTTTGGTATGGTACCGCCTTTACCAAATAAAGAAAACTGGAGAAAGTACAAGTTCCATATGACTGGCTTAAATAAAGACAAGACTGGTTTTCCAACGGTTGATCCCAAAAAAGTTGAAGAAGACGAAGAAAGAATGATAAACAAGATAATGAATAATACAAAAGATATTGAAAGCTTTGAATATTATATGGTGGATGACGCTGATTTGCTTGTTGTAGCGTATGGAACAAATGCAACAGCAGCAAGAGTAGCCATTGATGAGGCTAGAGCAAAAGGTATTAAGGTAGGTATGTTTAGACCAATTACAGTATGGCCATTCCCAGAGACACAAATATTTGATTTAAGCAAGAAATTCAAAAAGATAATTGTTAGCGAGATTAATTTAGGTCAAATGTTGTACGAAGTACAAAGAGCCGTAAGAGGAAACTCAGAAGTTTTTACTGTTTTGCTAGCCGCTGGAGTTCCTATTAGGCCTCAGCAGATACTCGAAAAAATTGAGGAGGTATCTAAATGAGTGTTGATTACTCAAAATATTTAAGAATGGACAAATTGCCACTATACTGGTGTCCTGGTTGTGGCAATGGTACTGTTTTGAAAGCTTTATTGACGGCAATAGATGAGCTTGGATGGGAAAATAATGATGTTGCTATGGTATCTGGCATTGGGTGTTCTGCTAGAGGGTCTGGCTATGTAAACTTTCACACACTACACACACTGCATGGAAGGGCAGTACCTGCAGCTACTGCTATAAAGATGTGTCATCCAGATATGCATGTTGTAGTGTTTTCTGGTGATGGTGATATGACAGCAATTGGTGGCAATCACTTTATTCATGCTTGTAGAAGAAATATCGATATTACATTAATAATTGTGGATAACTGGATTTATGGTATGACTGGGGGACAGTATTCTCCACTTACGCCTACTGGCACAAAAGCTTCAACTATGCCAAGAGGAAATATTGATCCAACATTTGACGCAGTAGAGCTTGCAAAAGGTGCTGGCGCAACGTTTGTAGCAAGGGGCTCTGTGGCGGAACCTGTAATATTAAAAAACTACATAAAAAAAGCACTTGAACATAAAGGCACAAGTGTTGTTGACGCGTTATCCAATTGTCATATACAATGGGGTAGAAGAAACAAATTTGGAGATCCAGTAAAATTAGTAGATTATATCAAGAGTGTTACAATTAGCCAGGCAAAATCAGCAAAACTTGCCAAAGAAGAGCTTGAGGGTAAATATATAACGGGTATTTTTGTAGATGATTCTACGAAAAAAGAATACACGCAAAGCTACAAAGAGCTTATTGAAAAAGCTCAAGCTAAGGCTTAAAGGAGATTAATATGGGGTTGCATTATGAATTAAGATTCGTTGGTATAGGCGGACAAGGCAATATGCTTGCCGGCACGATTATAGCAGAAACAGCAGTTTACTATGAAAATAAATATGCCACACAAGTTCCCACTTATACATCGCAGGTTCGTGGCGGTCCAACAAAAGCTGATGTAATAATTTCAGATGAGCCAATCCAATTTGCAGAAGCAACGCATATTGATTTTTTGCTTGCGCTTGACCAAAGAACCTACGATATGTACAAAAAAGATTTAAAGGGCGGAGCAATAGTTTTAGTAGATAGCGGTCTTGTCAATGTTCCAGAAGAAGATCATAAAAAATGGGATGTATATGGTTATCCTATTGTTAAAACAGCTAAATACGACATAGGCAATGTTGTTACGGCTAATATTTTGGCTGTAGGCATGACAATTGAATTAACGGGTATTTTTGATAGGGAGAATGTAAAGAAAGCGATAGCAGATAGAGTACCTGCTGCATTTTTAGATCTCAACATGAAAGCCTACGAAACTGGTATTGAAATAGCTAAAAGATTAAAAGTTGAAAAAGGTAAATAAAAGCTTTTACTTCAATTTAATTTTAAAAGAAGGGTTTATCCCTTCTTTTTTATTTATTAAGAAGGAGGTGATATGAATCCAGAAATGTGGTTTACGGAAAAGTATGGAAATGATGCAGGTTTAACATTTAAAGTAAAAAATGTTCTGACTACGCAACAAAGCACTTATCAAAGGCTTGATATAATAGAAACATATCAATATGGTAGGGTAATGTTACTTGATGGTCTTGTTATGCTAACGGAGAAAGATGAATTTGTTTACCATGAAATGATTACTGCACCTGCTGTAATGTCGTTAAAAAGTAGAAAAAGAGCGCTAATAATTGGCGGGGGTGACGGCGGCACTGTACGAGAATTAATAAAGTATGATTTTGAAAAAATAATAGAAGTTGAAATAGACAACGTAGTTATTGAGAATTCTAAAAAATTTTTAGATTTTACTGCATGTGGTTATAATGATGAGCGTGTTGAAATAATTATTGGCGATGGCGTAGAATTTGTTAAAAATACAAATGAAAAATTCGATTTAGTTATCATTGACTCAACAGATCCATTTGGAGCAGCAGAAGGATTATTTAGCGGTCAGTTTTACACTAATGTGTACAAAATTTTAAATGACGATGGTATAGTTGTAGCGCAAGCAGAAAACCCATACTATAGCCCAGATTGGTTTTTAAAATCAAGAAAAAATATGCAGAAAGCTTTTGGCTCAAATACATTGAATTACTGTGCATTTATCCCTACATACCCCTCCGGTATGTGGCTTTTTTCTATAGGGTATAAAAATATAAACCTACATAATTATTTCAATGAAAAATTATACAGTATTAATTCTCATACATATAAATACTATAACCGTCAAATTCACGAGGCTTGTTTTGCTTTACCTCAGTTTGTTTTAGAATTAATAAAATAATTTCATTTTACATATAGAAGGTGATTTTTATGGAAAAAATATCTATTTTGGGAACAGGCTATGTAGGCTTAGTAACGGGTAGTTGTTTTGCATATCTTGGACATAAAGTTATTTGTCTTGATATAAATAAAGAAAAAATTGAGAAACTAAAAAAGGGTGAAATTCCTATTTATGAGCCACAATTGGACGAAATTTTTGCTTTAGATAAGGAATCTGAAAATATAGAATTTACAATAGACTATACATACGCAATTAAAAATTCAGATTTTATATTTATTGCTGTGGGCACACCGTCTTGCCCAGATGGTTCTGCGAATTTGAGCTATGTAAGTGATGCGCTTAAGACTATTGCATCGTGTATAACAGAAAATGATTTTAAAGTCATAGTTAACAAATCAACCGTGCCAGTTGGAACAGGCAGATGGGCAGCTAAATTGCTTGCGGATGAATTGTTAAAAAAAGGCATAAAAGAGCCAGAAAAACACTTTTGTATAGTATCAAACCCGGAGTTTTTAAGAGAAGGCAAAGCTGTAGAAGACTTTATGAACCCAGATAGAATAATAATAGGCAGCGATGACAAAGATATAGCTTTAAAAACAGCTTCTCTTTACTCTACGCTAAACCCGCCAATGATTATCACAAATTTGCCAACAGCCGAGATGATAAAATACGCATCTAATGCTTTTTTGGCAACAAAAATTTCTTTTATCAACGAAATGGCTAATCTGAGTGAAAAAATCGGTGCAGATATTGAAATTGTATCAAAAGGTATGGGTTTGGATAAACGTATAGGTCCTTATTTTTTAAAAGCAGGTTTAGGCTTTGGCGGCTCATGCTTTCCTAAAGATGTTAAGGCTTTAATACATACATCTAAAGCATACAATGTTGACCCCTCCATTTTAAATGCAGTTATGAAAGTTAATGAAAAGCAGAAAATAAAACCTATCGAAATATTAAAAGGCGCTGGTATAGATTTAAATGGTGTAAAAATCGCAATATGGGGGCTTGCCTTTAAGCCCGATACGGATGACACAAGAGAAGCAGCCTCGCTTAACATTATAAATGAATTATTAAAACATAACGCAGTAATTTTCGCCTATGATCCAATAGTAAAGAATTTACCCATTCAAGATAAAAATTTAAATATCGTAAACGATAAGTATGAGGCTTTGGAAAAATGCGATGTGTTAATTTTGGTAACTGAATGGAATGAATTTAAAAACATAGAGTTTAAAAGATTTAAAGATAAAATTGTTGTTGATGGTAGAAATATATGGGAAAAAAATATTTTGAAAAAATATACAAAAGCATGCTTTAGCATTGGTCGATGAAAGAAAAAACTTACTATGTATGCTCAAATTGTGGCTTTAAGACGACAAAGTGGGCAGGCAAGTGTCCAAATTGTGGCCAGTGGAATACGCTAAAACAAGAAAATCAAAATAAAGAAAAAAGTAGTAATCTTAAAATTATAAAATTAGACGAAATAGAATCAACAGAAGTTTTTAGTTACAAAACGAACCAAAAACAAATTGACGAATTTTTAGGTGGAGGCTTTGTAGTAGGTGGTGTGTATTTAATTGCTGGTTCTCCAGGTATTGGCAAATCCACATTGTTATTACAATTATCAAAATATTTAGTTGAAAATAGCTCTAAAGTTTTATATATAAGTGCAGAAGAATCAGCGATCCAGCTAAGTTTAAAAGCAAAAAGGCTAAATAGTAAAATACCAGTTTTAGAATCAAACGATTTAGATGATATTATTTTTGCTATAAAACAGAAGTATGATTTATTTGTAATAGACTCAATTCATACGATTTATTCTAATGATGTTGATTCTTTTATCGGCAGCATTAACCAGGTTAGACTATGCGCTCAAAAACTTATTGAGGTAGCTAAAGAATACAACAAAACAATAATTATCGTAAGCCACATAACAAAAGAAGGCCTCATTGCTGGTCCAAAAGCCTTAGAGCATTTAGTAGATGCTGTATTTTACTTAGAAAGCGATGATAAGTATAACTATAGGTTGCTTAGAGCAACTAAAAATCGTTTTGCAAGTACAGAATCTGTTGTAATTTTTAAAATGACAGAAAGTGGGTTAAACATTATCGAAGATGATTTTTTGACTTATATAGAAGACACAAAAGAATTAGAAGGTAAAGCTATTGGTGCTATTTTAGAAGGTTCATACTTAATGTTTATAGAAATTCAAGCGTTATGCGTTAAAAGTCCGTTTGGCATGCCAAGGAGGACAAGCGTAGGTTTTGATTTGAATCGTCTCAATATGCTTTTGGCTGTTATAGAAAAACGGCTAGGGTTGCCTATGTTTGAATACGATGTTTATCTCAATGTTATCGGTGGTTTTAAAGTAAACAACACGCTTGTTGATATGGCTGTTGTTGCAAGCATTATTTCGTCTTTAAAGAAGATCACTATGAGCAATAACTATGTATTTTTAGGTGAAATTGATCTTTTAGGCAATGTAAGAAAAACCAAACTCCCAGACATTCTCCAACAAAAGTTAAAAAACTCAAATGTTAAATTATTATTGCACGAAAACACGCCAAATGTCGAGAAGCTTTTAAAAGCTATTTTGTAAGGTCATTTAAGCTCTTTGCTAAAATTTGCATGTAGGTATATGCACTAAAGCCACCCAGCGCTACAGCAACCCAACCTGCCTCATGTATTTCTTCTTTTGTAGCACCATTTTTTAAAGCTAAATTTACGCTGTATGTAATGCACCATTTGCATTGTTTCTGAACTGATAAAGCTACTCCAATCAAAGCTTTAGTTTTTGCATCAAGGTGACTATCTTTAAATACTTCATCCAAAAAGTCTTGAAACACTTTACCTTTATTTTCTGACTTGTTGTTGATGTCGCTAAAATTTTTTTCCATATCCAAAATAAGATCATGTGCATTTTTGATCATATTGGGTCTCATAAACACCTCTTATTTAAAATATTTGCACCAATTTTTGTCTACTAAATCTTTAATTTCTTTTGGCATTTGGATATCATCCGGCCAATCACGCAAAAAACCCTCTGATTTTAGTTTTTTTGTGGCATCTATACCCACTTTTGAGCCCATTTGAGCTATATTTGATGCATGATCTAGCACATCTACAGGGCCTTTTGTAAATATTATATCCCTTTGAGGATCAATGTTGTTTCCAAGTCTCCATATAACTTCTGATATATTTTGTACATTTACATTTTCATCAAATACCACAATAATCTTTGTCAGACTCATCATCCCAAGACCCCACAGTGCGTTTATTACTCTAAATGCGTGGCCCGGAAATTGTTTTTTGATAGAAACAAATGCAAAATTATGAAAAATTCCCTCAATGGGCAAATTGATGTCTATAATCTCTGGCAAAATCTTTTGAATAATCGGCAGAAATAAGCGCTCTGTGGCTTTACCTAAATATGCATCTTCCATTGGTGGTTTGCCTACAATTGTTGCTGGATAAATTGGGTGTTTTTTTCTGGTTATGCGCTGTATGTGAAAAACTGGATAATAATCGGCAAGAGAATAGTAACCTGTATGATCACCAAATGGACCTTCTAAGGCAAGCTCATTTGGATCAACAAAGCCTTCTAGTACAATTTCAGCATTAGCTGGCACATATATATCATATAGAGTTGATTTTACAAGTTCTACGCCATCTTTTCTCAAAAAGGAAGCAAAGAGCATCTCGTCAATGTCTTCTGGAAGTGGCGCTGTAGCAGAATATATCGTTAAAGGGTCAGCTCCAATTGCTACGCAAACAGGCATTTTTTGATTATTCTCTTTATAATATCTACAATGATATGCACCATCTTTGTGTATGTGCCAATGCATGCCTGTAGTATTTTTGCTAAAAACCTGCATTCTATACATGCCGCAGTTTTGTTTTCCAGTAATGGGATTTTTTGTAAACACAAGTGGGAGCGTAATAAAGCGTCCACCATCTTGAGGCCATGTTTTTAGTATAGGATATTTAAACAAATCTACATTATCTTCTATAACTTCTTGACAAGGTGCTTTTTTTACTATTTTTGGCAAATAGTGCGATAATTCTTTAAATTTCATAATATTCCTTAATTTATCCCAAAAATTTGTTGGAATTTCGATGTTTATCAGTTCTTTTACTCTATCACCAAGCTCATTTAAGTTATCAACGCCAAATGCAAATTGTGTGCGTTGTATTGTACCAAAAAGGTTCATAGCAACAGGAAAGTTAGAGCCTTTTGGTTTTTCAAATAATACAGCTTTTCCATTTTGTTTTACAAGTCTATCTGCAATTTCTGCCATCTCATACACCGGATCTGTTTCTGTTTTTACTCTAAGCAACTCTTTCTTTTTTTCTAAGGTATTTATATAATCTTGTAGATCTTTAAAAACCATTTTTTTTCCTCCTACTTTTAAAAAGCGCAAGAAAGTGTATCTTTATTGCAACTTAAATCTATAGTTTCTACATCGCTTTTTATTTGCTCCAAAAGTGTTTCTTTTGAATCAAATTTTATTTCTTCTCTTATGTATTTTACGAAGTATAAATTTATGCGTTTATTGTATAAATTACCGTTAAAATCAATCAGATAGGCTTCAATGTGCACTATTTGATCTCCAAATGTTGGGTTTGAACCTACATTTATAGCCGCTTTATAAAAAATATCGTTTATTTTAGCAAACCCCGCATAAACGCCTTCTTGTAATAAAAGTGGACGGTTAAAATAGATATTTGCCGTTGGAAAGCCTAGGGATTTTCCTCTTTGTTTGCCTTTTTTTACAATGCCGTTTATAGAGTAGAGCCTGCCTAAAAATTGGTTTGCAAGCTCAACTTCTCCAGATTTAAGGAATTTCCTGATTTTTGAACTACTTACTGTAATATTATCAATTTTATAAGCTGGTATTATATGCAGTTTAAAGCCGAACTCCTTTGAATACTCTTTTAAAGTTAGGGTGTTCCCTAAAGCTAGTTTCCCAAATGTGTAGTTGTAGCCTACACACACTTCTTTTGCTTTTAGTCCATCTACCATGTATTTTTTTACAAAGCTTTGTGGGTGCATCATCGCAAATTCTTTGGTAAAACGTGCGCAAAAAATATAATCAACATTAAATTTACACAAAATTTCATATTTTTCTCTAAATGATTGCATGATGAATGCCTGATTGTGTTGCTTTATAATCTTTAGCGGGTGAGGGTAGAAAGTAAAAACAACTGTTTTGCCATTAGTTTTTTGTTTAATTTCAACAATTTTTTTGAGAAGTTGCTGGTGGCCTAAATGAATACCGTCAAAATTACCAAGTGCTACAATTGTATAGTCTATCTCTGGTAAATCATTTATATTTCTAATTACTATTGGTTTCATACATTGAACCTAAAATAGACTATATCGCCATCTTGTATCATGTAATCTTTGCCTTCAAGCCTAACCAGCCCCATTTCTTTTGCTCGTTTTTCGCCACCGCTTTTTACATAATCATCAAAGCTTATTACTTCTGCTCTTATAAAACCACGCTCAATATCTGAGTGTATCTCTTTGGCCGCTTTTTTTGCTACTGTACCTTTTTCTATAGGCCAACCTCTAACTTCTTTTGGCCCTGCTGTAAAAAAACTGATTAGATCAAGCAATTCATAGGCTAATTTTGATAATTTTTCAAGACCAGATTCATTTAAACCAAGCATCTCTAAATATTCTTTTTTTTCTGCGTCCTCCATCTGGACTAAGTCTTCTTCAATTTTGCTTGATATAATCATAAAAGGTGCTTTTTCCTGACTTGCTATTTGGGCAACTATTTTTGTATATTTGTTGCCATTTATACTTTTTTCATCAACATTTGACACATAAATCATTTTTTTTGCACTAATGAGCTTTAGCTCTTTTATGAGCGATTCTTGGTCTTTTGTTAGATCGTATAGCTTTTCACCTTTTTCTAGTTTTGACTTTATCTCTTCCAAAATGACAGCTTCTTGTTTATTGGCTTTTTTTGCTTTAGATAGCTTGTTTTCTACAATTTGTAAGTCTGATAAAATAATTTCTGTATTTATTATATCTATGTCTCTTTTGGGGTCAATAGAACCTTCAACGTGAATTATATCTTCGTTTTCAAAGCATCTAACAAGATGAACGATTACATTTACATCTCTTATATGTGACAAAAATTGATTTCCAAGCCCTTCACCTTTGCTTGCACCTTTTACAAGACCAGCAATATCCACAAATTTTACGGTTGGATAGACTATGTTTGCAGGTTTAACAATATTTGCCAAAATGTCAATGCGTTTGTCTTTAACTAAGGCTATGCCAACATTTGGTTCTATTGTGCAAAATGGGAAATTTGAGCTTTTTGCGTTTGCTTTTGATAGTGCATTAAATGTGGTTGATTTTCCGACATTTGGTAAGCCAATTATTCCGCATTCTAAACTCATTTCTCACCTCAAAAAATTTTTTATAATCAAACTTACTATTGCTATGATAAAGCCAACAATTGATCCTACAATTGAGCCATTTATCCTTATATATTGCAAATCATTACCCACTTTTGATTCTATTTGGTATATCAATTGTTCGTGTTTTAAATCGTTTAAATAATTTTTAACGGTTTTTCCTATCAAATGGTGGTTTTGACGCATTATATAGGTCAATTTTTGCTTTACAAAGCTGTCAAATTCGTATTTGTGCTGCAAGAGTTGATTTATAATGTAGTTGTGAATGTAGCTAAAGTACTTTTCAAAATTTGCTTTTTTTGTAATTATTGTTTTGTTTTTTGTTACAAAGCTTTTTATGCTGTTTTGTATATTTGCAGAAATAAACATTTTTATTTTAAATTCATTTTGCTTATAAAAGTCTAGTGCTAGATTGCTATTTATGGCTAAATTCAGCCAGTAGGCTATCTTTTGGGATGTATTTGGATCATCAATTTGTTTCAAAAAAAAGTTTTTTATTTTAGTTACGTTTTGTTCTAGCTCATACTGAATTAATTCTAATACATAAGTGTAGAGCTTTGGTTCGTAGGTATATATTTGGCTTATGGCATAATTTTTTATATTCAACCTTATACTGTGCGTTTGATTTTGCTTTATTTCAAGGATTAGTCGTTTTAATTGTTCAATCAGTTCTTGCGATAGCGCCTCTTTATCAATGATATTAAAGCCCTCAAGTAATGTGATTACTATATCTTTTGAAATGGCTTTATTTTTGTAGCTTTCTATAAATTCTTCTATGTATATAGATATTGTGTCTTTGTTGCGATTTATTAATAAAACAACATAATCACATAAATCTTCTATTAATTTATCAAAGTTATTCTCTAAAGCATTTTTGAGTATTGGTGAGAGTTTTGTCTTTATATCACTATCCAAATATTTAATAGCAAACTGCACCAATTTTTCACTATTTAGATTTAAAATATAATGTTTTGCCTGCATTGATAAGGCTTTATAGGCTTCATCATAAAGAGAGCTTTTAAATAAATTTTGAGCATTATTTTTGAAAATATCGTAGAAATTTAATTTGTAGATGTAGTTATCTATATATTTTTGAAGCATGGAATCAAACTGTTTGGTGTATGCAAAGGCTATAATTTTTGTAGTATATTTCTTTGCAATTTTTTTAAGAGCTGCAATGTAGCGATGTTTTTTTGATAAGTTAAGTACAATTGCTGACGGGTCAATGTTGTTTATTTGAATAGCAAGGTATTTTTTTGACAACCACGTGTCACTTACAGTTTTTGCTATAGAATCAATAAGCTTTTGTCGGTTATTTTCAATTATGTTTGTATGCGGGATTTTTAAGCCAAGAGGGTGTTTAAATAAAGCACTTACAGCAAACCAATCAGCAAAACCGCCAACAACAGCAGCTTCTGAGGCTTTTTGTATAATATAGACTAATACATTTTGGCTGTTAAAAAGATGAAATGCTATAAAGACAATAATAGAGCCTAAAAGAAAAAGATTTGCAATCTTCTTTTTATCATTCATGGCAAAAAATTATACAACACTTAGCATCTAAAATCAAATTACTTGACAAATGCACGATGTTATATATATCATTAATTGTGAATTTTTTTTGCGGATGTAACTCAGCTGGTAGAGTGCAAGCTTCCCAAGCTTGAGGGCGCGGGTTCGAATCCCGTCATCCGCTCCATTCATTCTTAAGCAAAAATATCTAACGTTTCAATATAATGTTTATCTTTTTCAAATGCCTCCTTAATATTTGCAAAAATCCTATCTTTTAATTTTTGATAAATGACTCTGTTTTTATCTAATGTTTTGGCAAAATCAAATGTAATGCCCTCTAATTCTTCCACGTTAGCGCCAGATTTTACTATTACGCCTTGTTTTTCGAGTTCGTCTGCAGTACAACGCTTGCCCGTAAATACGATTTCTTGATAGTATTGGTAATTTATAGCTTTTTTAGAATATTCAATCATCGAAGGTAAAAATGGTATGCCTACATCAACCTCTGGAAAACAAAAAAAACCTCTATCCTGCCTTGCAAACCGAAAATCACACGCTAATCCCAACAGTGCGCCATTTCCAAATGCGTGGCCATTGATCTGTGCAATTGTTGGCACGCATGAAAATATGATTTTTTTGAAAACCTTGTTCATTTTGTACAAAAATTCTTTGATTATGTTGTAATTTTTTTCTTTTAGATTTGTTTTTATCCATTCGACATCTATGCCTTGAGAAAAATTTTTTTCATCATTTGATGTTATTATTATTGACTTAGTGGTTTGATCTGAAATACAGGCATCTAGAGTTTCCAAAAATTCATTTGCAAATACTATATCATGCCTGTTTTCTTTATTATTCATAATGATATAGGCTATATCGTCTTTTTTGTCTGTTAATATTCGAGTCATTTATTGCTCCTTTTTAAAAATTTTTGGTAGATTATTCTGCATATCACGGATATTTAAAAATTTAGCATTAAACTGCGCTATTGAGTCTAGCTGGGTATTTACTATTTCTTTGATAAGGTTGTTGATAAATTGCTTGGTTGCAAACAATGCACTTGTTGGGTTTTTTGTGAAACTTTGCACAATCTTTAAAACTTCACTAATTAGCTGTTCTTTACCATCAAATACATCGTTAACTAAATTTATTTGCTTTGCTGTTTTCGCGTCAATATTTTTACTGCTAAAAGCCAACATTCTTGTGTTGTTAAAACCAATTATAAAAGGCAGCCTCTGAAGTGAGCCTAAATCCGCAGCTATGCCAAGCTGCGTTTCTTTTAGAGAAAAAATTGCATCCTGGCTACAAAATCTTAGATCGCATGCACTGATAAAATCAAGTCCACTGCCTATACAGGAACCACTTACTGCTGCAATATAGATTTTTTTCCCACCAAACATTAAGTTCATACCTTTTTGCATAATTTTTATTGTTTCGTAAAGTTCTTTACTATCATTGCCTATTAAATGCCCAAAATGACTTAAAAAGTCATTAAAA
The DNA here is from genome assembly GCF_002119425.1 of Desulfurella amilsii. Lineage (NCBI taxonomy): Bacteria > Pseudomonadati > Campylobacterota > Desulfurellia > Desulfurellales > Desulfurellaceae > Desulfurella > Desulfurella amilsii. Next base: position 169,943 of record NZ_MDSU01000001.1, read on the forward strand.
TCAAGACCAGCGCTAAAATGGTTACCTTTGCCTGCAAAAATAGTTGAATAAATTGTATCATCCTTTTCAATGTTCTCAATTAGTTCTATCAGTTCAGTAAAAAATTCCCACGTTTGTGCGCTTGCATGTTTCTCATTGAGAAAATAAATCAGCTCTATGTTACCTAAACGTTGAGTTTCAAAAAAGTTAAGACTCATACTTTCCTCCTTTATTCTTATTACTAAAAATTAGCTTTTTTGTCAACTTTTGCATAACATTTACGTTAAGAAAATCATTTTCAAGAATCCCCTTTGATTTAATATTTCATTCAAGCTATAAAATACATTTTCTTGAAATTAAAATTTATAAAATTTCTTGACAAAAAAATATTGCTCGTTATAATTATCAAAGTTTAAGGGCCCATAGCTCAGTTGGTAGAGCCACCGGCTCATAACCGGTTGGTCCTAGGTTCGAGTCCTAGTGGGCCCACCAAAAAATTTGATGTTTATTTTTGAAGCAATTGAAGCGTTAGAAAGTTATTTTCCTTTATCCTTCCAAGAAAGCTGGGACAATTCAGGATTTCAAGTTTTATTCAAGCACAATATATTAAGCGGGATTTTACTAACTTTGGATATAAGATTAGAAACTATAGAAGAGGCAAAACAAAACGATTGTAATTTAATTATTGCCCATCATCCGTTGTTTTTGCAAGCACTTAAAAATTTTGATTATAAGTTTTATCCAGAAAATGTGCTATATTGGGCTACTAAAGATGAAATAAGCATTTATGCAGCGCACACTAATTTAGATATTGCACCCTTTGGTTTAAATTACCACTTGTGCAAAAAATTTTCTTTGAAAAACTTTTTTATGTTAGAAAACTTAAAGCCAACTTTTATAGGTGAGCTTGAAAAAGAGCAAACGTTTGGTCAGTTTATTGAGTTTGTAAAAAAAACACTAAATGTGCCAATATTAAAGTACATTGCATCTCACAACAGATCTATTAAAAAAATAGCAATTTGCTCTGGCAGTTGTGCAGATTACATATACAAACTAAAAGGCTTTGATATTGATGTTTTTGTTACAGGTGACCTTAAACATCACAGCGCGATATTTGCTCAGCAAAATGGTATTAATGTTATCGATGCAACACATTTTTATACGGAAGTATGGTCTAAAGACATACTATTTGAGTGCTTAAAAGATTTGGATGTTAAAGTAATAAAAAGCACTAAAGATTATATCCCATGGGATTATATATAGGAGGTGTTAATGAATGCTGATATAGAAATGCTCTTAAAAATTCAAGAATACGATAAGCGAATTTATCAGCTTGAATCTGAATTCGCTAAAAAGCTTAAAGAAAGGGAAAAATTAGAAGAATTGTTAACTGCTCATACACTGAATATGGAGCAGGCACAAGAGGAACTAAATGAGATTCTTGAGGATTTAAATTTTAAAAAAAACCTACTTGAAGAAAAGGAAGTTTTGCTTGAAAAGCTTGATGAAAAAAGCAGTGCTGTTCAAAACCAGAAGCAATCAGATGCGTTGTCCAGTGAAATAACTATTGCAAAAACCAATAAAAGTATCTTGGAAGACAAAATTTTAGAAATGCAAGCAGTAGTTGATGACAAGAACAAGAAAATAAGTGAAATTCAACAGCAATTAGATGAAACAAAACAAAAATTGGAAGCTTTTGATATTCAATTATCTGAAATCAAAGAAGATATTGATAGGCAAATTGAAAAAGTTAATGAAGAAAGACAGACCATGTTGCACGACATAAATCCTAATCTATTATCAAAATACAATAAAATTTCCATGTGGGCCAAAGGTAGTGCTGTGGTGCGAGTTGAGGATGAAACGTGTTATGGTTGTTTTATAAAATTACCACCACAAGTATCTGTACTTGTTGAAGAAACCGAAGAAATTGTTTACTGTCCAAATTGTGGAAGAATATTGTATAAAAAAGAATGAAATTAGACTTACTCAAGAAATTTTGCGAATTTAAATCAGTAGAAAAAACCGCTGATTATTTTGGTATTTCAATTGATGATTTTTTTGGCAAGATAAGTCAAATATGCGGAGACTTAGAAATAGATAAACCGCTTGCCAAAAAAAATCATTTAATTGAACCAGATAAACCCCTAAGTGCTTATATAGATGGTGCTTCTAGTAATAACCCAGGACATGCTGGTATTGGTATAGTATTTATACAAGATGAACAAATTATCGATACAGTGTCTGAGTATATTGGTGAAAAAACTAACAACGAAGCGGAGTATACCGCCCTTATAGAAGCGTTAAAAAATGGACTAAATTTTGGCGTGAAATCAATAAAAGTTTTTTCTGATTCTGAATTAGTTGTAAAACAGATAAAGGGTGTTTATGCTGTAAAACAGGAGCATTTAAAAAAACTCAATAAAGAGGCTCGGTTGTTAATAGAAAAATTTGAGCATTTTGAGATTAACCATATAGTTAGAAGTTTTAATGCTAAAGCTGATAAATTGGCAAAATCGGCTATTGAACATAATGGTAAACTAGCTCATAGGTAAATGTTGCGTATATGTTGAGCCTATCAACACCAAATCTTTCTGGTAGTGGATTAAATGGTGAGGCTTCCCTTATGGCTTTTATTGCTGCTTCATCTAAAATAGGATATCCACTGGAGTGAATAACTTCTGCATAAGCAAGCGAACCATTTTTATTAATACCAAACTTTACAAGCAAGGTACCCTGCTGGTTTTTTAAACGGGCTTGCTCTGGGTAAACCCACACATTTTGTATTTTATCCTTAAGTAGTTTCATATAAGAAACATATTTTATTGACTCTGTTCCTATTTCAATAGTTGCTTCTTTTTTTGCATTTGGGCTTTCGTACTCTTTCACGTTGCTTGTGCCTTGATATTTTTGATTTGGGTTTATAGCAGGTGTGTTTTTGTTGGATTGCGAAAATAAGTTACCAGAAATTTTGTATGGAGTATTTTTGGTTAAATTTTGTTGTTTTGTTGCGCTTGAAATAGATTTTGGTTGCTTTAGAACTTGAGCATTCTTTGCAATTTCTTGATTTTGCGAGGGTTTGACTATTTTTTGCTCTTTATTGTGTGTTTTTTGAGGTACGCTTTTTCTTTTAGATTGCGGTGCGCTTTTTAATGGTATCTTTTCTGTTTTTGAATATATTTTGGATTTAGTCTGCCTATTGATATTTGACGCTATAATGTGCGGCTGTTTTTGCTGTGTGTTTTGTTCTTGTTTTGGCAATTGTACAATATCTACGTGATATACTGGTGGAGATAGTTTTGCTATAGGTTTTTTGTTATGAACAATTAGTAGATATAGCAAAACTATCAATAATAAGTGAATTACCACAGAAAAAGCAAAAGACAAAAACTTCATTTTTATTTTTAATGTTACCTGTTCATTTTAAGTTTTTTATTAGCGCAAAGCGCATACAGCAAAAGACACCTTCTTTTTCGGCCACTATAAATCATAGCTTAGAGTATATATATTTTTAAAAGTATTTAAAGAGGTTATCAAAAATTTTGTTTGTGATATTCAATGTAAAATTAATTGATTTATTCTATAATTTTTATACAATTAAATGGGGTTTTATATGCATGATTCGTTGCTTTTGGCTATGCTTGAGCGATTAAGTATAATTGCTATACTTGCATTTTTTTTATCAAAAGCATCATTTTTTAGGAATATTCTTTATAACGCAAAAGTTACAAAAAAAGACTTATTTTTAGCTATTTTGATATTTGCAGGAATTGGTATTTTGGGTACTTATACGGGGGTGCCAACAAAAGATGCTATTGCAAATTCTAGGGTTATTGGTCCTATGGTTGGTGGTTTAATTGGTGGGCCTATTGTGGGTTTTTTTGCGGGTTTAATTGCTGGACTTCACAGATTAACGCTTGGTGGGTTTACTGCAACAACCTGCGCTGTTTCTACAGCTTTAGAAGGTTTACTCGGCGGACTTATTAGGAAATATTACAAAGGTGAGTATGTGCCGTGGGAGCTAGCTTTTTTTGCTGGGATTTTAGGTGAAGGAATACAAATGGGTATAATCCTACTCTTTTCAAAACCATACCCTAAAGCACTGGATTTGGTAAACGACATAGGCATGCCAATGACAATTACAAACGCTATCGGTATAACTGTATTTATGATGATTGTTAAATCCGTATTTGATGAAAAGGAAAACATTTCTGCAACACTAGCAAAAATCTCACTTGATATTGCAAATAAAACATTGCCTTTTTTAAGAAACGGTTTAAATGAAATATCCGCTGCTAATGCTGCCAAAATTATTTATGAATCAACCGATTTAGATGCTGTAGCAATTACAGATACAGATAAAATTTTAGCTCATATTGGTGTAGGCAATGATCACCACAAAAGCGGTATACCTATACAAACCAATGCTACAAAAAATACACTTTTAAATGGAGGGATCAATATAGCAACTACAAAAGAAGAAATAGGTTGTTCTATTAAAGATTGCCAGCTAAATAGTGTAGTTATTGTACCGCTGAAGTGCTTTGATAAGCTTGTTGGTACTTTGAAACTATACAGGTCAAAAAAGAAAGTTAGCAGAAAAGTTATTTCTAACACAGACATTGAGTTGGCAAAAGGTTTAGCTCAGTTAATTTCTTATCAAATTGAGATTGCTCAGGTTGAAGAACAAAAGAAACTTGCTAGTCAAGCAAAGCTTATTGCATTAGCTTCACAGATGAACCCGCATTTTTTGTTTAATACACTAAATGCGGTAATATCATTTATCCGAACAAACCCCAATGTAGCTAGAGAAATGCTTATTAATTTAAGTGAGTATTTGAGATACAACCTCAAAAATATTGGAACTTTTATAACAATTGCTAAAGAATTAGAGATTGTAAAATCTTATTTGTATATTGAGAAGTCTCGCTTTGGTAATAAAATTGAAGTTGAAGAAGAAATTGATGAAAGTTTGTTAGAAGAAAAAATACCCGCTTTTATTTTACAACCGCTTGTGGAAAATGCTATAAAGCATTCGATATCGAAGATAAATACAAAATTGATGTTGAAAATAAAAATACAAAGGATGGAAGAAAACATACAATTTTATGTTACCGACAATGGACCTGGTATAAAACAAGAAAAACTTCAAAAGATATTTACTGCTAATAATGAAATTACTTCAGAGCAAGAATCAGAAAGTAGTTTAGGTATAGGTTTAAAAAATGTAAATGAAAGGCTTGTGTCGTTTTTTGGAAAAGATGCCTATTTGCACATTCATACAAAAGAAGGTCAAGGCACGTTAGTTTATTTTATGATGCCAAAATCATTGTTATCAAATGCTTAAAGCGCTGATCATTGAAGACGAAAAACCTGCTATTGATGAGTTAAAGTACCTATTAAGTTTGTATGATTTTATAGAAGTCATAGGTGAGGCTCAAGATGGGATAAAAGGTTTAAATCTCTTAAAATCTTTAAAACCAGATATTGTTTTTATTGATATAAACATACCTAAAGTTAACGGTCTTGAACTATCAAAAATTATATCAAGCGATAAGGTAGCTATAATTTTTACAACTGCTTACGATAATTATGCTGTTGATGCGTTTGAGTTAAGCGCGCTTGATTATATATTAAAGCCAATTAGCCCTTCAAGATTGGAAAAATCTTTAGAAAAAGCCAAAAATTTTCTAAATCAAATTGAGACAAAACAGAAAAAAATTGATAAAATTCCCGTCGAAGAAAAAGGCAAGATTTATTTATTAGATATCAATGAAATAGTTTTTGCTAAGTCTCAAGAAGGTTTTGTTAAAATTGTTACAAAAGGTTCAAGTTACTTATTTAAAAAATCCATGAAAAATTTAGAAGAGAAACTACAAGATTTTCCTCAGTTTTATAGGGTTCAAAAGAGCTACATAGTAAACTTACAAAGTATATCCGAAGTTATTCCCTGGTTTAAGAGCACATACTGGCTTGTCATGAACGATGCAAATAAAACCCGCATATCTGTAAGCAAAGTGCAGATAAAAGAATTAAAAAGTATTTTGGGTTTTTGATAACAATTTGACATTTGAACTCTATAATTTTTATAATACTATGTAATTTAAGGAGGAAGTATGATTAACGTAGTTTTGTGCGGCGGTTCTGGCACGAGGCTTTGGCCGCTAAGCAGGAGCCTTTACCCAAAACAATTTATAAAGCTTTTTGATAACAGGTCTTTGTTCCAATTGACGGTTTTGAGAAACAAAAGTTTTGCCGAAAAGTTTATTTTTGTTACAAACGAGGTTCATTATTTTTTAGCGCTTGATCAAATCGAAGAGGTTGGTTTGGACGTGAATAAAGCTGAGTTCATATTAGAGCCAGTTGGCAAAAATACTGCACCTGCTGTTGCATTTGCAAGTTTTTTGGTGAATGAAGATCAAGTATTACTCGTATCAAGCGCAGACCATTATATAAAAGAGTCAGATAACTATTATGAAAGCCTAAAAAAGGGGGAAGAATTTGCCAGGTTAGGATACCTTGTAACCTTTGGTGTTAGACCAACAAACCCCAATACAGGCTATGGTTACATAAAAGCTAAAGGTTTTGATGTAGAAGAATTTAAAGAAAAGCCAGATTTACAAACAGCTCAAAAATATATAGAAAATGGAAACTACTTTTGGAATAGCGGTATTTTTTGTTTTAAAGCAAAAAGCTATTTAGAAGAGCTAAACTTATATGAAAACGAGGTTTTTGAGTCATCGCATAAAGCATTGAAAAATGCTAAAAATTGTTCACCAATCAGGATAAAGCCTAAGGATATGTCTGAAATTAAACCCAACAGTATTGACTATGCCGTTGCAGAAAAAAGCAAGAGATTAAAAATTGTGCCTTTTGATACAGAATGGGATGATTTGGGCAGTTTCGATAGTTTATACGAAGTTTTAGAGAAAGATGAAAATGGCAATACAAAGAATAATTCTATCCTGATAAACTCAAAAAATAATCTTATAATAGAAGAAAATAATCGAATGATTGGAGCTATAGATGTTGAAGATTTAATGATTGTTGATACAGCGGATGCTTTATTGGTTTTAAAAAAAGGTTCTGGTCAAAAGGTTAAAGACATAGTATCTGTACTAAAAAGCAAAAACTCAGAGCTCACAAATGCTCACTTAACTGTATATAGGCCATGGGGCAATTACACACTTTTAGAAGAAAATCGTTTTTACAAAATAAAGAAAATTGTAGTTAAACCACAAAAAAGACTATCTTTACAAAAACACTTACACAGAAGCGAACACTGGATTGTTGTATCTGGGACCGCATTGGTAACCGTAGCTGACAAAGAGTTTATTTTAAGACCAAATGAATCAACTTATATAAAAATTGGCGAGCTTCATAGACTAGGAAATCCGGGTAAAATAGATTTAATAATTATAGAAGCTCAGGTTGGCGAGTATGTAGCAGAAGACGACATTATCAGAATAGAAGACGATTTTAAACGATGCTAAACGATTATAAAATAAAAATATTTTATGCGACTAAGCGAAGATAAAAAATTAGTTTTTAAAAATATATTTTTTTTGGGTTTAATGCAGGGTGCAAACTATATTTTACCTTTTATTACCATACCATACTTAGTTAGAACAATTGGTATAGAAAAGTACGGTCTTGTAGCTTTTGCCCAATCCTTTGCGGCATACTTTGTTATTTTTACCGATTACGGCTTTAGTTTATCTGCAACAAAATTAATATCAATAAACCGTGACAATCCTCAAAAAATCTCTGAAATATTTTCATCTGTTTTATTTGTAAAATTGGTTTTTGTGATTTTTGGCATAGCTTTATCTACAATTATTATTTTTAGTTTTAAAAAGTTTTATAGCCAGTATGAGATATTCTATTTTTCGCTTTTGGTATTGATTGGACAGATGCTTTTTCCTGTATGGCTTTTCCAGGGCTTAGAAAAAATGAAATACATCACATTCATAAATATACTGATAAAACTTATTTTTACTTTATGTATATTTATTTTTATCAGGCAAGAAAAAGATTACCTGTACGTGCCTTTGATTAATTCACTGGGCTTTTTGGTTGGGGGCTTAGTAGCTTTCTATATTGCAATAAAGCAATTTAATATCAAATTCACATTTAATTTAATAAATATTAAAAATCAACTTATTGATGGCTGGCACTTATTTTTGGCAATATTGTCAACGAACATTTATAGAAACGCGAATACATTTTTTTTAGGTCTTGTATCCACAAACACAGCTGTGGGCTATTATGCATTGGCTTCGAAAATTATTATGAGCTTACAGGCCCTGATGAGTCCAATTAGTCAAAGCCTATATCCGCATTTATCCAAAAAATACCACAGCATATCAAGAAAAAATGCTATTAAAAATTTATTTTCTATAGCTAAATACTATGGTTTAATACTTTTTGTAATTGTTTTTTTAGTATTGATATTCTCTAATTTTATTATAAAAATAATTGCTGCAAAACCCATGATTGAGGCTGTAATTGATATGAGGATTTTAAGCTTTGTAATATTGTTTGGTAGCTTCAACTATCTATTTGGTACGATAGGTCTAATTAATCTAAGCTTCGAAAGATACTTTACAAAAAGCATTGTGTTTGTATCAATATTTGATATAATAGCGTGTTTAACGCTAGGATATTTTTTTAAAGATTTGGGGGCGAGTATTGCGTTTGTTGCCAGTGAGTTTTTTTTGTTATTGTTAGTTTTTGGTAAGATTTTGAGGATACGTAATGAATAAACCGAAAGTATCAATTACTGTACCAGTATACAATCAAGCAAAATATATAAAACAAGCTATAGATTCTGCTTTAGGACAAGATTATCCAAATTTAGAAGTAATAGTATCCGATGATGCATCTTTTGATGAAACAAAAGACATTGTAAAACAATATCAAGATAAACGTTTAAAGTATTTTAGAAACGAAAAAAATATTGGCAGGGTGGCTAATCATAGAAAGCCTTTATACGAATATGCAATGGGTGATTATGTACTAAATCTTGATGGTGATGATTATTTAATATCGACTGATGCCATTTCTACAATGATAAACCAAATAGATTTTTATAACAAAAAAGAATGTGCAAATATAGTTATGGTTATGGCATTAGCTGAAACTGTATATGATAATTCAAAAATAACATACAAACGCAAAGAAGAAACCTGTATAAATGGTTTTTATGTGTTTCTCAATTGGAATAAAATCCCATATTTTCATGCTGCAACACTGTTTTCAAGACAGGCTGCTTTAAAAATTGGATTTTATAAACACGATATAATAAATGAAGATGTTGAATCTTTTTTAAGACTGTGTCTTTCGGGTAATGTAATTCTTTCAAACAAAACAGTCGCGGTTTGGAGACTTCATGAAAATAATATTTCTATGACATCTGATATTGATAAATTATTTGAAAGTTTGGAGTTTATCAAATCGCCTCATAGGTATGCGCTTGGTCTTGGATATAACAAAAAACAGCTATTAAGATGGAAAACTACAATGCTATTTAATAGATACAACAAAATGCTTAGTAAGATTTTGCTACAAAAAAATAAAAAATTATTTGTAGCTTATTTGAAAAGGTTGCATAAAGAAGATAAAAAAGGTTTTAAAGTGGTTTTTTACCCTAAAAATATTGTAAAAATAATTAGTTTTTATGTGCCTTTTTTATTTGAGGCTCTAAGACGTATTAAATGGTTTTTTACTAACAAATCAAAGCCGCCAAAACTCTGATATCTAAAAATCATCATATTTGAAAGTTTTTTGTTGACAAAATTATTTTGTTATATATTGTATAATCGTATTATATGAGTATGTCATTTTATGGAGGTGTGTATGTTTAAACGGTTAATATTAAGTTCATTGATTTTGTTTGGTTTAAGTTCGATATCGTTTGCAGCAGAGCCATGGATGAGTCCCAGTTGGACTAAAGAATTTTGCTCTTACTGGAATGAGCACCTACAGTCTACTATGGCAGAATGGTCAAATTACAATGTAAACAAAGAAAAAGGCTATAAAACAATAGCTTTTTACAGACAGGATTGTAACCCAAAAGTGATTTCAGCAGTTGAAGTTAAATATGAAAATGGCAAGGCTGTTTGTATTTACGGTGGTTTGCAAAAAGATCAACACCCAGAGTTTGTAATGTATGCGACTACTAAAAATTGGAAATCTTTAGCGGCAGGTGAGTTTGGTTTTCTAAACATAGGAATGTTTACAAAAATGACCTTCAAAGGTTCAAAAGGCGAAGCTATGCAATTTATTGCTCCTTTTAAAGCTTTTTTGGTTGATTTAGGAAAAGTTTCATATACCGATACCTGCCCTTAAGATTTTTTCTGCCTGTAAAACTGCAGGCAGATTTTTTTCTTGACAAATCTTTTTTTTTAATTAAAAAAACTAAATATGGAAACAATACAGAACATAAACCAAATATATAACTTTACAAAAGAGGACATAAGTAATCTTGGTAGCTTAAAAGAATTAGCGCAAAGCAATGCTAATAACTTCATAGAGGGGCTTTATCAGTTTATATCTAAGTTCGATAACTATAGTAAGTTTTTATCTGATGAGGAAATCAAAAACCGCCACAAAGAGAAGCTTAGAATCTGGTTTTTAGATTTATTTAGCGCAAAATACAACGAAGACTATCTTAGAAAAATAAAAAAAATTGGAGAAGTACATGCACAGATTGGCTTACCGTCGCATTATGTTAGCGCCACAATGAGCTTTATTAAATCATTTTTGCATAGCCTCATATTAGAAAATTATGATATTCTTTATAGACAGGAAGAGTTAAAACTGTCCGTAGATAAGATATTGGACATAAATTTGGACGTAATGACAAGCTCATACATTGATGAAAATCAATTCTATATTGCAAAAAGTAAAATTGAAACAAACATTGTGCGTTTGAGTTCAAGAATTTCTTATTTTTTTGACGTTGGTTTGGTTAGTTTGCTTGTATTCACAAGTTTTCTGATATTTTTCTTGTTTGTTTCTGATATAGTTAAATTTTTGTTTAACGCTACTTCTTCATTTGAAAATACAGTGGTAAATATACTAGGCGCTATGTTAATTTTATGGACAATAAGAGAGCTTTTAGAAGAAGAAGTAAAGCGCCTAAAGGGAAAAAAATTTGCTTTAAATGTGTTTATAAGTCTTGCAATGGCGGCATTATTGCGTAAGATATTGATATTTTCGCTAGAGCCTCAAAAGTCTGAGGAGGTTGCTGTACTTGGCTTGCTTGTTTTAATTTTGGGCATAGTATATTGGTTAATGAATATCAGCGAGCAAAAAAAGCAATAGAGTCTTTTTAAAATAATTTGATTTTTATATTTATCTGTGATAACTTTAAGCTCTTAATAATGGAGGTTTGTTATGCGTGCAAAAAAATATTTTTTTGTATTAATAATGGTTTTTGTTTTAACAAGCAATGCTTTTGCATTTAATTTAGATTTAGTAGGCACAAATGGGCAAAGGGCAAATGTGTCAAATTTTAAAAATAAAATTGTTGTGATGACTTTTTTTGATATTGGCTGTTATTACTGTCAAAAAGAAGTACCTACGTTAAACAAGCTATATGAGCTTTATGGCAAAAATCAGAAAAATGTGATTGTAATAGGTGTTGATCCATTCGATCATATTGGACAGATTAGAGCATTTGCGTCGCAGTTTGGTGTTAAATATCCTCTATATTGGGGTAATTACGCTCAAACTGCTCCACTTGGGGGAATTTTTGCTACGCCGACAAGCATTTTCATAAATAAACAAGGTATCTCAAAGGTTAGAGTACCAGGTCAAATTGGCGAGCAGGATTTTATTGAAATTATCAAATCCCTACAATAGCCGCTTTACAAAAATTTTACAATTTCTTGATGTTTAATTAACAACTTATAATATATAATACAAAGAAAGGGGCGTTGCAATAGCGCCAATTTGGGGGTGTGTATGAACTTATCTAAATGGTTTTTTCTTACTTTGGCTTTTTTAATCTTTATTGGTTTAGGTAAATCTTATGCTGCAAACATCAACGGCGCAGGTTCAACTTTTGCTTACCCAGTTTACACTAAGTGGGCTTTTGAGTATGAGAAAGTTACGGGCGCGGAAGTAAACTATCAGGGTGTTGGCTCTGGTGCAGGTATACAGCAAGTTAGTCAAGGGATTGTTGCATTTGGTGGCTCAGATATGTGTTTATCTAAAAAAGAGCTTGATAAAAAAAATTTGCTTCAGTTTCCCTCTCTTGTTGGAGGTATAGTATTGGTGGTAAATATTCCAGGTATTAAGGATAACCAGCTCAAATTATCTGATGCTGTTATCCCTAAAATATTTATGGGACAAATTAAGTATTGGGATGATCCCCAAATTAGAAAGGATAATCCTGGTTTAAGACTACCACATATACCTATTACAATAGTTCACAGGGCAGACGGCTCTGGCACAAACTGGAATGTTACATACTGGCTAAGCCAGATTAACAAAGAATGGGATGAGAAAATCCACTACGGTTTATCTGTAAACTGGCCAACAGGTGTGGGTGGTAAAGGCAATATGGGTGTATCAAACTATGTAAAACAGATCAAGGGCTCAATTGGATATGTAGAGTATGCATTTTGGCTGCAAAGTCATCTAACAAGTGTAGTATTGCAAAACAAAGAAGGCAAGTGGGTTGTACCTACTGTTGCAGCATTTAAAGAAGCTGCTGCAAAAGCAAACTGGCAAGCAAGCAATGGTTTTTGTGAAGCTTTGGTAAACCAAAGTGGTCCAAAGACTTGGCCAATCGTATCTGGTACTTTTGTGCTAATACCAAAACAGTCTAACCCTCAACACAAGCAAGCGGTTAAGTTCTTTAAATGGGCATTTGAACATGGCAATAAAGCAGCTGAGAGTCTAGGCTACATTCCATTGCCTCAATCAACGAAAGGCTTGATATTCAAATATTTAAATGAAAATAAGTTTTAAAATTTGGGAGGTACCTCTCCCATTTTTTAAAAAGGATTGGTTATGAAAAAAAAGTTTGTTATGATTGATTTTTTTCTTAAACATATTTCTATGTTTTTTGCTTATTTTGTTTTGCTTGTTATTTTTGGTTTATTCCTGGTTTTGTATATAAATTCAAAAGATGCTATAAATCATTTTGGTTTTTTTAGCTTTTTAACTAGCAATATATGGTCTCCTGCTTTCGATAAATTTGGTGGCTTAATTGCACTTATTGGAACATTTTTGACGACTGTAATTTCTGCAATAATAGCCATACCTATAGCACTTGGTATAGCTATATTTTTGGTTGAAATTTGCCCAAATTTTTTAAAAACGCCTATTGGGATAGCAATAGAGTTACTTGCTGCTATTCCTAGCGTAATCTATGGTTTTTGGGGTTTGTTTTATTTGGGTCCTTTAATTGAAAAATATGTTCAGCCTCTTTTTAATGCCACACTGGCAAAACTGCCAATAGTAGGTCAGTATTTTTATGGATATTCTTCAAGCGTGAGTTTATTTACCGCTAGTGCGGTGCTTGCTATAATGATTATACCATTTACTGCTGCTTTAACGCGGGACGCGTTAAAAATAACGCCAGATTTACTTAAAGAGTCTGCCTATGCATTAGGTGCAACGAAATGGGAAACTATATCAAAAGTTATGTTTAGATATTCAAAAGGTGCTATCATTGGCGCTGTACTTATTAGTTTAGGTAGGGCAATAGGCGAGACAATGGCTGTTACTTTTGTTATTGGAAACCAAGATAGTCTGCCTACGTCATTAATGTCTGCTACTACTACAGTTACAGCAACAATAGCAAACGAGTTTACAGAGGCAAGTTCCCACCTTTACTTGTCTTCAATGTACCTTTTGGCTTTAATTTTATTTTTGTTAAGTTTTCTCTTGATCATTGGATCAAAAATGTTTTTTTTGAGAAAAGTGAGGGATTAAAATGAGAAAACGCAAAATAAAAAACTATATAGGCTTGTTAATTTCAACAATTAGTGCTTTTATTGGTTTATTTTTTTTGCTTTGGATAATTGTGAGCTTAATCGAGAAAGGTTTTCACTATGTTAACTGGTCAGTGTTTACACAAAATGCTGTCTCTCCAGGAGATGAAGGCGGGGGCTTGAAATTTGCAATTTTAGGCCAATTAGAGGTTGTAGGAATAGCTTCTTTGCTTGGAATACCAGCTGGTATTTTAGGCGGTATTTATTTGAGTGAGTATGGCAAAGATAGCGTTTTGTCAAATGTTATAAGAAATGTTTCTGATGCTATGACGAGTATACCGTCTATAATAACAGGCATTTTTGTTTATGCTATAGTTGTTGTGCCAATGGGTGGTTTTTCTGTGTTGGCCGGCTCTATTGCACTTGCTTTGCTTATGATGCCTATTGTAATAAGCTCTATAGACAATATATTAAGGCTTGTGCCTAATGAATTAAGGGAAGCTGCTTATGCGTTGGGTGCACCAAAGTATATAGTGATTTTTAAAGTAGTTTCAAAAAAAGCCGTAGTGGGTATTGTAAGTGTAATTTTACTTGCGATATCAAGGATATTAGGTGAAACTGCACCGCTGTTATTTACTTCATTTAATAGTAATTTTGAAAGTTATAAATTAAATAAACCTATTGCAACACTAACTGTAACAATGTACGATTATGCAATGGGACCTTATGATAGCTGGCACCATTTAGCTTGGGCAGCGGCAATTATTTTGACTTTTAGTGTATTGTTGTTTAATATTGCAAGTAGGTTGTTTTCTTATTGGAGGTTTAGTCGTTGAAATATATCTGTAAAATAGATGGAAAACAAAAAATTGATGTGCGAAATTTTAATTTTTATTATGGGAAGAAACTCGCCCTGAAAGATTTAAATTTTTGCATAAAAGAAAACACAATTTTAGCACTCATTGGTCCATCTGGATCTGGAAAAACCACTCTTGCAAGATGCTTTAATCGTATGCATGATTTGTATATCAATAATCACTATGAAGGAGAAATCTTTATTGATGACACAAACATTTTAGATCCGAAAATTGACTTGATTGAATTAAGGGATAGAGTGGGTATGGTTTTTCAAAAACCTACGGCTTTCCCTATGTCGATTTTTGAAAACATTGCATTTGGCTTGAAACTAAAAGGTATAAAAAATAAAACAGAGCTTAAAGACAGAGTAGAAAAAGCTCTAAAAGATGCTGCACTATGGGATGAGGTAAAAGATAGATTGGATAAATTAGCCACAAATCTTTCTGGTGGTCAGCAACAAAGGCTTTGTATTGCTCGTGCAATTGCAGTTGATCCTGAAGTTTTGGTGTTTGACGAATCTACGGCTTCACTTGATCCTATATCAACATCAAAAATTGAAGATTTAATGGTTGAACTTTCAAAAAAGTTGACTATTATAGCAGTAACACATAATTTGCAACAAGCGGCGCGTGTATCTGAGTATACGTTTTTTTTATTGGATGGTGAAGCAATTGAATACGATAAAACAAATATTATGTTTACAAACCCAAAAGACAAAAAAACACAGGATTACATTATGGGTAGGTTTGGCTAGGAGCTTATATGAGATTGTTAGATGAAGATTTAAGACAATTGAGAGTTAAAATTTCCAATATGGCACAAGCTGCTACACGCATGTTTATTGATTCAATTGATGCGCTTATACACAAAGATCTGGATTTGGCTCAAAAAGTGAAAGAGTTAGATGACGAAGTAGATGCCCTAGATAATGATATAGACGAATTTTGCGCAAATTTAATAGCTCTAAGATGGCCTTTGGCTGAGGATTTAAGGATTGTTTTGTCTGCTTTAAAAATTAATACATTTTTAGAGCGTATTGCGGATAATGCCACAAATATTGCAGAGTGGATAGGGAAAATTGATTTTGTGGAGTTTAAGGTAGATACAAACGAAATTTCAAACATGAAAGATAAAACTGTAATTATGCTTGAAACAGCACTTGATTCTTTCTTTTCAAAAGACTATTCTAAGGCAATTTCTGTTATTAAAAGTGACGATTATGTGGACAAATGCGAATTGTCCATTATTAAAGAGATGGCTCAAATAACAAATGAGCAAAATGCTTCTATTTTAACGATACCGATGATTTTCATAGCAAGGGCAATAGAGCGTATAGCAGATGAAGCAACAAATATTGCAGAATTATCACTGTATATAGCAACTGGTGAGATTTTTAAGCACAAGCGCATCAAAGATCTATAAAATGTTTAATATATTAATTGTCGAAGACGAAGAAACAATATCGCACTTAATTGAATTTAATTTAAATAAAGAAGGTTTTAGGACTGTAGTCGCAGAAGATGCAAATTATGCAATGTTACTATTAAAAGATTTTATACCTAATTTAATTATCTTAGATTTGATGCTCCCTGGTTTGCAAGGTGAAGATTTTTTGAGATTGATAAAAACAAAAAAAGAGTACAAAGATATAGCTGTTATTATTTTAAGCGCAAAATCACAAGAAAGTGTGATTACAAAGTTATTAACTGATGGAGCAGACGATTACATTGTTAAGCCGTTTTCTATAAAGGTATTAATTGCAAAAATAAAAGCATTATTGAGGAGGATAGAAAAAAAAGATAATATATTGAGGTATGATGGCATAGAACTTGATTTAAACACATTTAGTGCTTACTTAGATAACAAAACTCTTGACTTAACAACAAAGGAATTCGAGCTTGTAAGTCTTTTTTTGTCAAATCCAAATAAAATTTTTTCTCGGGAAGAATTGTTTAGTAGAATTTGGGGATATGAGAACCAAGTTCAAACTAGAACTGTGGATGTTCATATATCGTCTTTACGAAAAAAATTAAGCTCAAAGGCAAATATAATTAAATCAAAGCCAAAAGTTGGGTATGGCTTTATTTTATAAATTTTTGTTCTTTTTTGTTTTATTGTTCAATTTCATTATTTGTTTAGCTGTTTTCCAATTTTTTCACCTATTTTTTTTAAGCGCAAGTTTATACGCTATTTTAACTATCATAATTTTAGAAGGTTTTAACCACTTAATCCCTGAAAGTTTTCAAAATCATGGCAATGTTTTTTTCAGGATTTTTCCTATCGTAAATAAAATTATTGAAAAACAATCTCAAAAAATTGACAAATTAAGTTTACATAGATCCAACTTGCTTAAAGTTATTGAAAATATAAAGCTTGGAGTCTTGCTTATCGATAATAAAAATACAGTAATATTATCCAATAATTATGTTTCTTATATATTTGATTGCAATATTGAACCTGGAAAATCAATAATAGATGGCTGGGAAAATTATAAATTTTTAACTCTATTTGATAAATTTATCAAAGAGAATTTTCAAAAAGTTGAGTTTGAGCACAAAATTTTAAAATTCAATAAAATTTTAATCGAAAATGGTTATATAATAATAATTGAAGATATAACAAAAGAAGAATCTTACCAAGCAATGAAGATGAATTTTTTTTCAAACGCATCGCATGAGCTAAAAACGCCTATTACTAGCATAGTAGGCTATGCAGAAACATTGCTTTTAAATAATGATATAGACAAAAAAGATCAAAACAAATTTCTAAAGTATATCTACCAAAATGCGCTAAATTTAAATGATTTAATAAACAATATATTGCAACTAGCCGAAATAGAACACTTCAAACAATCTAGCGATGTATTGTCTAATGTCGATATTTTGGCTCTATTGAGTGAATTAAACATTAATCACTTAATAAATAGCAAAAATATAGAGTTTATACAAGAATGCGAGCTTAGCGCAATTCCATTTAATAAATATCATTTAAAAACAATATTGGATAACTTGCTTGATAATGCGTTTTTTTATACAAAAGAAGGCTTTATAAAACTAAAATGCCACAACGATAATAATTATTATATTTTTGAGGTTCAAGATAGTGGTATTGGCATAGAAAAAAGCCAACAAGAAAAGATATTCGAGCGTTTTTATAAGATTAAAAGCAAAGGCAGCGGTCTTGGTCTTGCAATTGTAAAGCACCTCGTATTAATCTATAATGGCTCGATAGAGCTAGAAAGCACAGTTGGCGTTGGGAGTTTGTTTAGGTTAAAATTTCCAAAAAAAAATGAATAATTTGTGTAAAAAAGTAATCTTGTGGTATAATATTTGTATGTTTAGTTTTATCTTAAAAACAGAGGTTATATTATGAATACTAAGTATATTTTTATAACAGGTGGCGTTGTTTCGTCATTAGGTAAAGGCATATCTAGCTCATCGTTGGGTTTTTTGCTTAAAAAAAGAGGCTTTAATATTTCTATGTTAAAGATTGATCCATATATCAATATTGACCCAGGTACAATGAACCCATACCAGCATGGTGAAGTGTATGTTTTAGATGATGGCTCAGAGACGGATCTAGATCTTGGCCACTATGAGCGCTTCACAGGGTTAAGATTAACAAAAGACAATAATTTTACAACAGGCCAGGTATATTACAGCGTGATAGAAAAAGAGCGCAGAGGCGATTATTTGGGCGCAACTGTGCAAGTAATACCTCATATCACAGATGAAATAAAACAGCGCATTAAAAAGGCGGCATTAAATAAAGATATCTTGCTTGTAGAGATTGGCGGAACAATAGGCGATATTGAAGGATTGCCGTATTTGGAGGCAATAAGACAGCTAAAATTGGAACTTGGCAGCAAAAATGCCGTTTTTATACACGTTACATTGGTGCCCTACATTAAGGTTACAGACGAGCTCAAAACAAAACCCACCCAGCACAGTGTAAAAGAACTGCAGTCTTTAGGTATACAGCCAGATATCATTATCGCAAGAAGCGAAATTGCACTTGATGATTCGCTTAAGCAAAAGATAGCTTTATTTTGCAATGTTGACGAAAAAGATGTAATCAATGCGTGTGACGTAGATACAGTTTATGAAGTGCCTGTTGCTTTAAACCAAGAAGGTCTTGATTTGGCAGTATTGTCTAAGCTTGATTTGCCAGATAACGGAGTTGATATAAACGAATGGAAAAAAATGGTTCATTCTATAAAATACCCAAAAGATGCTGTAGAAATCGCTTTTGTTGGTAAGTATGTGTCGCTTAAAGAAGCTTACAAAAGTTTGATAGAGTCTTTTGTCCACTGTGGTGGCAATTTCAATATAAAGGTAAATTTACGTTGGATAGATTCCGAAGAATTAGAAAAAGATGGTACTGGTTTGTTTAGCGGAGTTGATGGAATTTTAGTTGCTGGCGGTTTTGGTTCGAGGGGTATTAATGGAAAAATATTGGCAATTCAATACGCAAGAGAAAACGGGATACCTTATCTTGGGATTTGTCTTGGCATGCAGACTGCTGTCATAGAATTTGCAAGAAATGTATTGAAATTAGATGCTAACTCGCAGGAGTTTGACGAAACAAGCCCAAACAAAGTTATTCACATTACAGATAAATGGGTAAAAGATGGCGTTTATGTTGAAGGCAGTACCAAAAAACTTGGCGGCACCATGAGACTTGGAAGCTATCCATGTGTTATTGAGGAAAATACACTTGCTCATAAAATATACAACCAAACATTAATATACGAAAGGCATAGGCACAGATACGAGTTTAACACTAATTATCTTAAAGCATTTGAAGAGGCTGGGTTTGTATTTAGTGGGAAAAGTCCAGATGATAAACTTATTGAAATTGTTGAGCTTAAAAACCACCCCTTTTTTATTGCAGTACAATTTCACCCGGAATTCCAATCACGACCTCTAAGCCCACACCCACTTATTAAAGCTTTTGTAAGTTACTCATATGAATCAAGACGAGCTAAAAAAAGAGATTTATAGTAAAAAAATAAGAAATTTATATATTTTTAATAGTGATGATTATTTTTTAAAACGCACGTATATTGAAAGATTGTCAAAATCAATTGGCTTAAGTGTTCAAAAATATGCATATATGTCTTTTAAGGAATTTTCGCAAGAATTGAATCGTTTGTGTTGTCTTGATCTATTTAGTGAAAAAACTATCAAGCATATTAGGTTAAACTTTGAGTTTGATCAGTTAATCGATATTAAAAATAGTGAAAATATAATAATCTTGGATCCGATAAGATGTTCTGATAAATTAAAATCGGATTTAATTGTAAATTTTAGGCGTCTTAAGCCACAAGAAATCAAGGCTTACTTAAAGAGTAAGCTAAAGCATATTGATTCAAACCTTATTGATAAGATTAGCGATAGTCCTTTTTATTCTAATGCTACAGCACTTTACCTGCTTGTTGAAAGGTTGTCTTTATCTGGCAATTATAATGAAATTGAATTTTTAGAAAAAGAGTTGTCAAACTTTGAAGCAGTTGATGCTATTATAAGTAATAATTTTGAACTATTTAGTGCGTTTTTAGATAAATACAACGACTATCCTTTAGTCCTTGTTTCAACACTTTCCACAATTTTCTTTAATGCTTTTTTGGAGTTATACAATGTGACTGATTTATCAAAAACCTACTACAAAAGGATCGTCAGTGCATTGGGTAAAAAAAGACTTGAAAGTTTGATATCTATTTTGTATGATTTGGATAAGTTATATAAAAGCACGAATATGGTTAATTTATTGCCACTAAAATTAAAAATTTTTTACTGGATGGTGCAAAATTGAGAAAATTTATCTTTGTAGTCCATAACCACCAACCTGTTGGTAATTTTGACAGTGTGTTTGAAGATGCTTTTAATAAAGCATATTTACCATTTATTGAGGTAGCTTCTAAGTTTGATAAATTTAAATTTGGGATTCATTACTCTGGACCACTTCTTAGGTGGCTTTCAAAGAACAAACCTGATTTTTTGAGCCTCATAAAAATTTTGGTTAGTGAGGGTAGGGTAGAAATACTTGGCGGAAGCTTTGCAGAAAGCATCTTACCAATTTGGGATGAAGGCTCTTCAAAAGCTCAGATTGAACGCATGAATGATTTGGTTTTTGATTTATTTGGTGTTAAACCTTTTGGTATGTGGCTTGCAGAGCGCGCTTGGGAACCTAATTTGCCAAGCATTATAAATCCTCTAGAGTATGTGGTTGTTGATGATATTCACTTAAAAAGGTGTGGAGTGTCTTCTAGTGAGCTTGTCCAAAATGTGTTTGTTGCAGATAACGTATTTTCAAAAATTAAACTGTTACCTTCAAATGAAGTTTTGCGCTATACAATACCATTTAGGCAACCTCAGGAAACTATAAATTATATAAATAGCTTTAATGATGATTCTTTTTTTGTATTTGCAGACGATGGGGAAAAATTTGGTATTTGGCCAGGCACTTACGATTGGGTTTATAAAAACAATTGGCTAGAAAATTTTCTAAATGAAATTATTGATGTTGTTGAATTTGTTCTACCAAAGGATTTTTTTGAAACTTTTCAAGGTATTGCAAAAAGAGCTAACCCTCCTACTGGTTCATATACAGAGCTTGGTGAGTGGGCACTTGGTTTTGAAGCCCAAAAGGAATACAATGATTATATAAATCAAATTAAATCTCTAAATTTGTACGATTCAAAAAAACACTTCATTCAAGGTGGTACATGGCGCAATTTTTTAGCAAAATACGATGAAGCAAATAATATGCACAAGCGTGTGTTATTTGCAAAACCATTTCTTGATAAAAGCAATGAGCAAAAAATGCAGCAGTTTTTTGATGCGCAATGCAACGATGCTTACTGGCATGGTATATTTGGTGGCCTATACATG
Source organism: Desulfurella amilsii (assembly GCF_002119425.1). NCBI lineage: Bacteria > Pseudomonadati > Campylobacterota > Desulfurellia > Desulfurellales > Desulfurellaceae > Desulfurella > Desulfurella amilsii. The sequence goes on from NZ_MDSU01000001.1 coordinate 191,622, forward strand.
CCGCATTTAAGAAATGCCCTTTATGAAAATATTATAAGTGCTTCACACTGGGAAGAAGCTATAATATCAACAGACATAGATAATGATTTTTCTGTTGAATATATTTTAAATAACGATTTATTTAATGTTTTTGTTAAGCCCAACTATAGTGGGTCTATTTTTGAGTTTGACATAAAACCATTTAACTTTAATATAGCAAATACAATTAGAAGGCATCGTGAATTTTACCATACAAAAATTGATTATAAAACACAGAGCTCTGGTGTAGAAAGCATACACAATAAACTTAAAGCTAAAGAAAAAGGGTTGGAAAATTCTATTTTTTATGACAAAAACAACAGATATAGCTTTGTAGATCATTTGGTTGAAAAAGATTTGACGCTAACAGAGGTTTTTGAGAGTTCTTTTAAAGAGGTTAATGATATACCAAAATATACTGTAAAAGCATTTGATTACAGCCTGCATTTAGAAAATCATCAATACGATATAAAAAAGGTTTATACAATAAATAATTCAAGCTTTACCGTTGATATATACAAATCAAGCGGTCAGTACAATCTATATGAAGAACTTAATTTTACTTTTTTGAGTGCTTTTTTTGATAAGCAAATAATAATCAATGAAAAAGAATACAATATGGATGCTTTTATTGAAGAGCAAACCGATAATATTCTACTTGCAGATAATTATAGAAAACTTTATTTTAATTTAAATTTTACGCCATCGCATGTTTTGATTGTACCCGTATACAGCGTTTCTCTATCAGAAAATGGCGTAGAAAAGCTTTACCAGCAAACATGCATATTTATTAAATGCGACGCTCCAATGTTTAGTTTAAGATTTAATTTGTTCTAAAGAAGGCTAAAAGCCTTTTTATAAGAGTTTTTAGTGATTAAGCAAAAGGTTATTTATCTTAGGGCGGTTCTTACAAGTAGTTTTTTCTCTTCTAAATGTTCTTTATAGCTTGATTGCAGATTAACACTTTATGCCTAGTAAATAATGATTTGAAATATTTTATCATCACTTGCTTGTGCTGTTATTCTCATTAAAATCATTTGCTTCTTCAATCACTAAAGCTTTACCATGCAATAGGCAGTCTGTAATCTTTTTCCTTGCGCTTTCTATAGTTCTGCCAAATGTGGTGCGAGAAATATTCATCCGCCTTGCGCATTCTTCCTGGTATAAACCTTCATAATCTGCCAGCCTTAAAGCCTCTAATTCATCGTGCTTTAATACATTTACTTCTAATTGACTAAATGCAATACCGCATGGTTTAAAGCACTTATTCTGTGGCTTAAACTCAATGTGTCTTCTTCGCCAGCAGTTCCTCATTTACTCTCCTTTATAGTCATATGCTCAAATATATAAGTCTTTAAAGATATATCAAGTATAGTTAAATTATTTTTTACTGTTCAAATAGACTTGAAGTAACTCTTTCGCATTTTTGAAATTACTCTGTGGAAATTCAATTACTTGAATATCTTTTTCTTCAAATGCTTTTTTAATGTGTTTTCCAATTAAAACAACCAATGCTGCATCAATATCACCTAAAGTTTCTACTTGCTTTCTGTGAAACTCCACATGATCTATTGACGTGCTTTCTTCATCTTCATGTTCATGGTTTCCTACCAGGTTTTTAATAAGATGGCTGAATGTTGAATCGTTAAATATAGCAAAATACGGCGTTTTACCTGTTTTTGGAAAGATTTCCAAACTTTCGTCTTTAACTGGGATTGCAATTTTCATTTTATCCTCCTTGCTATTTTATTGTAAATTAGACTAAATAACCAAAAAACAAAAAAAGTTATAACAATTGTAGCTCCAGATGGTGTGTTAAGATAGTAAGAAATAAAGATTGCAAAAACGCAGGAAACAATGGAGAACGCAATAGACCATAAAATAACATTTTTATAATTTCTTGCAACATTCATACCGCACAAAGTCGGTAAAACCAAAAAAGCGTTGACTAGAATAATTCCAATCAACTTTACACTCAACACAATAATAATACCTAGAAAAATTAAAAATAGATAATAAAACAGATCAACATTTATACCATTTATTCGCGCTAACTCTTCGTTGAAAGTTATAAGCTGCACATGCGAAAAAAAGATGCTAAACAAAATAAGCCCTATTGCAAGAAGTATTAGAGAATATACAATATCACTATTATTAATTGCTAAAATATCACCAAAGAGCATACCCAATATATTCGCCGAGTATCCAGAAGAAAAACTCAGCACAATTGCTCCCAATGCCATTGTAAAAACAAACATTACATTAATTGCACTATCTTTACTTAAGCCTTTTCGGTATAAAATACCTATTAACAATGCTGTTAAGCAAGCAAAACCAATAGGTAAAAATAGTGTAGTTAGACCAAAAAGGTAGTTAAAGGCTAAACCACCAAAAACGGAATGAGATATACCTACGCCTAAAAAATTCAAACGTTGCAGGACAACAAAATAGCTTAAAATAGAAAGCAATATTGATAAAGAAATACCAACTATTAAAGCTTTAAATATAATCTCAACAATTATTGAGTTTTGTAAAATTGACATGATCTACATCCATTTTTGTGTATAACTATATTAGTGGTGCTGCCATATAATGCTGAAGCAAGTTTTACATAATCAATGTTTTCTGGTTTTTCGCTGCAATGAAGTTTTATATTTAAGCACATGATTCTATCAACAAACCTGCTTACTGCCCCAATATCGTGACTAACCAGAATAATAGTTATATTGTTTTTTAATTTTTCTTCGACTAAAATATTGTACATTTTTTCGTTAAAAACAGTATCCAAAGCGGTATTTGGCTCATCTAAAACTAAAATTTCTGGGTCTTTAAGAAGACACCTGCCCAGCTCAACCCTTTGTTTTTGCCCACCCGAGAGTTCTTTTAAATATTTATTTTCAATATCTAAAATGCCAAATAAATCAAGCACTTGCCTTGCTTTTTGAATAAGATGCTTTTTAGGTTTTTTAAAGACTGTAAATGCCCTTAGGTTTTCTTCTATTAGCATAATATCTATAACTCTAAGCGGCATAGACCAGTTTATACTTGTTTGCTGAGGTAAATATGAAACTTTGTGTTTTGATATGTATTCTTTGGGGGTTAATCCCTCTATAAGCACAATTCCTTTTGTAGGCTTTATTAATCCTAGTAAAATTTTTATTAAAGAGGTTTTGCCTGCGCCATTTGGACCTATTATGCTTACAAATTCCCCCTTCTTTATAGTTGTGTCGATTCCATTTAAAACAATCTTTTTATCAAAAATTAGACTAACATTTCTAAATTCAATCATTTACAGCGTTTTTTATAGTGTTTAAATTATACTGAAGCAGTTTTATATAACTGTTTAATCTGTTATCTTTTGAATTACCAAGAGGGCTTAAATAAACGTCTTTATAGTGTTTTTCTTGGGCTATCACTTTTGCTTGCTTTGCTCTAAAAGCGTAAACAACGATACCTTTTTTACATTTGCAGTTATCTAGTTGCTTAAAGCTTGTAAGTGTTAATTCACCTGATCCTTCTTGTAACATCTTTGCACATGGCTGTTTTCCAAAGCTTCTTAAAAAGTAATCAAATGCTGGATCAACCTCAACTATGCAGATGTTTTTATTCTTGAACAGCTTTTTGTAATCATTTTGTATATGTGAAATTTCTTGACTCAAGTTTTTGGCATTATTCATGAAAAACGAGCAATTTTTGGTATCTATTTTGCACAAATTATCTGCAATGGCATAGACGGCTGTATTTTTTACAAAATCCACATCAAGCCAAATATGAGGATTGGCGATGATTTTACCCGATAAAGTTTTTTTGCCTATAGGATTTTTATGATAATCGGATAAAATCAATGTTTTACCTTTAATATTATTTTTTACTTTATCAAACCAAAACTCAAAACCATACCCAACGCTTATAAAGAGGTTTGATTTAGCCAACTCTTGAATATCTTTTGGTGTTGGGTTAAAAAAATGGGGATTTGCGTTTTCTGGAACAATAAATGCTGTATCAACCTTATTTTGTGCAATTTGATTAACTAGTGAGCTTAGAATATATGTGCTTGTAACAACAAGTGGTTTTGCAAAAGTGTATTGAACAAACATAATTATAAACAAAAAAGAAAGTAAAACTTTCCTCATACAACACCCCCTGAATAAATTTTATTGTAGAAGTAGTCTAGTTTTTTAATATCAGAAAGTGCCCAAAAAGGTTTATCCTTGCTTGTATCAATAGGAGCTATATAGGGTGTCTTAGAACCCCACTCAAACACGCCCCCGCCTGTTTCTTCTATGATGAGCTTGGCTGCAGCATAATCTATTATTCTTGATGGCTGTATGTGAAAAAAAACATCAATGCTGCCAAGACCTAGGTAGCACAAATCAAGCGCTACACTTCCCATAGACCTTATGCGGTGGAAACTTTTAAAAATATTTTTTAAATCATCCAGGCTTGTCTGGCGTTTTATGCCTTCGATTGAAGCAATTTCACTTGCAATTGAAAGCTTTTGTATAGGTTCGTTATTTAGAAATGTCCCTTTGTCTTTAATTGCAAAAAATTCATCTGAGTTTGATAAATTTAGCACATACGCTTCTGTCATGGAGTCGCTTGTTTGGGAATAAGCTAGCGCAATAGAAAAAGCACTGTATGGTATGCCTCTTTTAGCATTAAGGCTTCCATCTATGGGGTCAACAATAAACAGTGGATACTTTTGGCCAAAATCCATAAAACCGCTCTCTTCACTTAGCAAAGAGCATTTTATTGATTGTTTTATTATTGATTCAACAATAATTTCCTGCGCTTTTTTATCAATAAATACGCTAACATCACCAAATGGATTTGTTTCAAATTCTTGACTTGCTATTTTATTTCCAAAATACCTATTAAGTGCTATTATTTGTTTTCCAAGCTCTTTAAAAAAATCAATGTATGTCATTGTCTATACTTTCAATGGCTTGTATAACATCATCAATAAGCCATGAGGGTGTACTTGCGCCAGCTGTTATACCAACATTTTTTACATTATAAAACCATTCTTTTTTGAGTTCTTCTTTTGTTTCTATGTAATAGACTTTTTTGCAAAAATTAAGACATATTTCGAATAGTTTGCGTGTGTTTGCAGAATTTTTGCCCCCAATGACGATCATAATATCTGAAATTTGTGCTAGCTCTTTGGCAGACTCTTGTCTTTTTTCCGTTGCATCGCATATTGTATTAAATATTCTTATTTCTTTTGCTTTTTTTACAAGTTCGGACACAATTGAAACAAAATTATCCACAGATTGTGTAGTTTGTGATACAACACCAATTTTTTGAGCTTGAATGTTTTTTGCCTCTTCTTTAGAGTTTATAACCTGTGCCTGATAATTTGCATAAGCAATATGTGCCTGGACTTCAGGGTGATTTTTATCCCCTATTATTACAACAAAGTAGCCTTCTTCGTACAATTGTTTTGCATAATCCTGAGCTTCTTTTACAAAGGGGCAGGTGGCATCAATGCACTCCAGTTTTTTTTTATTAATAAGCTTGTAGATTTGAGGTGGTATGCCATGAGATCTGATTAAGATGGCATTTTTTGCTTCATCGATACTTTCTACTACTTTCAACCCTTTTTTTTCGTATTCGCTTACTACTTGAGGGTTGTGTATAATTGGACCTAAGCTGTAAATTGATTTGTTTTTTTCTAAAGCTTCGTCTGCGATTTTTATCGCCCTTCTCACACCGTAACAAAACCCAGCATTTTGAGCAATTCTGATTTTCATAGGTAGCATTATATCAAACGCAAACAAAGTTTTCAAATGACAATTGAAATAGATAACTTGAAAAACTTTTAATTTAAGTATAAAATATTAAAGATGCGAACGGTAGTGTTTTTATCGGATTTTGGCTATCTTGATCCTTATGTAGGAATTGTAAAAGGCGCAATAAAGTCTAGCTGTAATGTTGAAATTATTGATTTATCACATAATATAGATTCTTTTAAGTTAAAAAGTGCTCAGTTTATTTTAAAGCATTCTTATAAGTATTTTCCAGAAGGTAGTATTTTTTTGGTTGTGGTTGATCCTGAAGTGGGCTCTTTTGCAAGACCTATTGTTGTTAAAAGAAAAAATTATACATTTGTAGGCAGAGATAACGGTATTCTAACATTTGACAATGATTTTAAAGTATTTAGCGTCGATGAAGGATTTAAAGATGTATCTGCTACATTCCATGCAAGGGATGTATTTGCAAAAATTGTTTGCAAGATTATTAATAAAAAAATTAATTTGACAAAAATTGAATCTTTTGAAAAATTTAACATTGAGGAGGTGGTTTTTAGCAAAGATGAGCAAAAAGGTGAAGTTTTATGGATAGACAAATTTGGTAATATCATTACAAATATTAAGACTAACTCTAACAATTATGAGTTGGTTATAAATGGTTTTACTATAGAAAAGAAAGCCCAATACTATGCTGAGTTTAAGGAATCTTTTTTTGCTATAGAGGGGTCTTTTGGTTTCTTGGAAATTGCAAAATATCAAGATAGTGCAGCCAAAATACTAAACGTTAAAATTGGCAATAATGTTATAGTAAGGAGTAAAAATGAGAGCAATAATTAGCGTGTATGATAAATCAGGAATTGTAGAATTTGCAAAATTTTTGAAAGAAAAAGGTGTAGAAATTATATCAACTGGATCTACCTACACTTTGTTAAAGGAAAATGGTATCAATGCTAAAAGTGTTGAAAACTACACCGGTTTTGAAGAAATTTTAGATGGACGTGTAAAAACGCTTCAATATAAAATTCACGCCGGTATTCTTGCTGATTTGAGCAAACCAAAGCACCAAGAAGAGCTCTTAGCGCACAATATTGAGCCTATAGACATAGTGGTTGTTAACCTGTATCCGTTTGAGCAGGTTGCATTGCGATCAAATAACGAGGAAGAGCTCATTGAAAATATTGATATAGGTGGACCTACGCTTATTAGGGCAGCTTCAAAAAATTATAAAAGAGTGCTTGTAGTAGTAGACCCAAAAGATTATTCAAAAGTGATGGAAAATTTTGACAACATCGATTTAGAATTCCGAAAAAAATGCGCACTCAAGGCTTTTGCATTAACGTCTTATTACGATTCTGTGATTGTAGAAAAATTTGGCTATAGAGGCGATGTACTCAATGTTGGTCTTAAGTTAAAAAAATTTCTAAGGTATGGCGAAAATCCTCACCAAACTGCAAACTTTTTTAGACTGCCGCTAAAAAAAGGCTTACCAAACATGGTCCAACTTCAAGGAAAAGAAATTTCATTTAATAATATATTAGATATAGATATTGCCTATCGTATGATGATAGAGTCAAACTTTTTAAATAAAACTTGCATGTGTGCAATAATAAAGCATAATACGCCTTGCGGTGCAGCTTGTGCTGATAGCGCTCAAGAGGCTTATGAAAAAGCGCTTTTTGGCGATCCAGTAAGTGCTTTTGGTGGTATAGTAGGCATAAATGATACTGTAGATGGAAATTTAGCAAAAAAAATATCAGAGCGTTTCTATGAGGTTGTGGTTGCTTTCGATTTTAAACAAGAAGCTTTGAGTATTTTATCTAAGAAGAAAAATTTAATTTTGGTAAAAGTTGATAAAATAGACTTAAATTCTTATAAAAACAACAAAGATATAAAAAGCGTAATAGGTGGTTTTGTTGTTCAAGATATTGATTATATGAGTGAGTTTAGTTATGAAACCGTCACAAAAGCTCAATCAACGGATAAACAAATAGAAGATTTAAAATTTGCGTGGTTTGTTGCAAAATTCGCAAAATCAAACGCCATTTGTTTTGCTTTAAACTCTCAGACGTTGGCAATTGGGGCAGGTCAAACTTCAAGGGTTGATGCGATAAAGTGTGCTGCTCAAAAAGCTAAAGATTTAGGTATTGGCTTGGCTGGAAGTGTTTTAGCATCGGATGGTTTTTTCCCTTTTAGAGATAATATTGATGTAGCTAAGTCCTATGGGGCGGTAGCATTTATTCAACCAGGTGGCTCTATTCGCGATGAAGAGGTAATTAAAGCATGTAATGAGTATAACTTGCCTATGGTTTTTACCAAAAAAAGGCACTTCAGGCACTAAGAGAGGTTTATATGGATGCTGTAGTTTTGGCTGCAGGTAAAAGCAGCCGTATGAAGACAGCCAAAAGCAAAATTTTTTACGATTTGTGCGGGAAAAGCATTATTTCGCATATTATAGATACGCTAACACATAGTGGCTTTGAAAAAATTGTCATTGTAGCAGACAAAGATCATAAAGATCAGTTATCTTCATTTGGCACAGTTGTGGTTCAAAAAATTCAAAATGGTACAGCAAGGGCTTGCGAGATCGCTCTAGACTATGTTAGCAATGATTTTTTGGTTACCACTGCGGATGCGGCTTTAGTGAAAAGTTATACCCTTCAAAGAGCTAAAGATTATTTTATAGACAAATCTTTAGAATGTTTATTGCTTGTATCAGTCGTCGATAACCCAACAGGCTATGGTCGTATTGTAAAGCATGAAAGCGGTTTTAGGATTGTAGAACAAAAAGATGCCAGTAATGATATTTTAGCTATAAATTTGGTAAGCAGTGGTATTTTTTTTCTGAAAAAAGACTTTGCATCGGAAAACTTACCAAATATAGACAATATTAATGCCCAAAGTGAGTATTACCTGCCAGATATTGTAAAATTTAGCAAAAAATGCGATTTATTTGAAGTTGATAAGGATGAAATTTTGGGTATTAATACGCAAAAAGAGTATTCCATAGCAAGAAGCATTATGCAACAAAGAATTATTGAAGCTCACATGGAAAATGGTGTAGTGTTTATTGATCCAAAATCAGCCTATATCGATTTAGATGTAACAATAGGCACAGATACAATTATACACCCAAATGTTCACATAAGAAAGGGTACAAAAATTGGGAAAAATTGCTTAATTGATACAGGGAGTGTTATTGATTCTTGCAACATTTCTGATAATGTTGTTGTAAAACCATACAGTGTTTTGACTGGCTCAATTATTGAAGATAATTGTTCAATTGGTCCATTTTCTCACTTAAGGCCAGACAATGTGTTAAAAAAGAATGTGCATATTGGCAATTTTGTGGAAGTTAAAAAGTCAATTTTGGATAAAAATACAAAGGCAAGTCACTTAAGCTATATTGGCGATGCAATAATAGGCAAAAATGTAAATGTAGGTGCCGGTACAATTACATGCAACTATGACGGTTATAATAAAAACCAAACAATTATAGGTGATAATGTGTTTATTGGTTCTGATACCCAGCTTGTTGCACCAGTAAAAATTGGCAATGATTGTCTAATAGCGGCAGGCACTACAGTAACCAAAGACACACCACCTTTTAGTTTAGTTTTATCAAGACTACCACAGCAAGTTAAAGAAAATTGGGTTATATCGTACAGAAAACGCCAAGAGGAGAAATAAATGTGTGGTATTGTTGGCTACATTGGCAATAAAAAAGCAAGCGGTATATTGTTAAATGGTTTGTCTGCCCTTGAGTATAGAGGTTATGATTCTGCCGGTATTGCTCTTCTTAATGATCGTATAGAAGTTATAAAAGTTAAAGGTAAAGTTGCAGATTTAGTTAGTGCATGCTTGTCATCAGGAAGTGAGCTCAACAGCACAATTGGCATTGGCCACACCAGGTGGGCAACACATGGCAAACCAAGCAAAGAAAATGCCCATCCTCACTCCACTAAAAATTTTGCTATTGTCCACAATGGCATTATAGAAAACTTTAAAGAGATTGACGACTTTTTACTACAAGAAGGATATAAAAAATCCTCCGCTACTGACACAGAAACTATTTTGTTGCTTATTGATTACTACAGTAAAACTTTATCTACTTTTGAAGCTCTCAAAAAAGCAATGTCTATTTTGAAAGGCAGTTTTGCTATAGCGTTAATTCATTTAGGTGAGCAAAAAATTTATGCCGCAAAAAAAGAATCTCCACTGCTTATTGGTTTGCAAGAAGATGAACTGTTTTTAGCAAGTGATTTGAGCGCATTTTTGGAACACACAAAGCAATTTGTAGTTTTGGAAGAAAACGATATTGCAATATTAGAAAAAAACGGTAGATACAAAATCTACAATAATGCTAATAAGGTAGAACGTTTAGTTAAAAGCGTTGATTGGAACTTGCAAACTGCTCAAAAAGGTGGTTTTAAGCATTTTATGCTAAAGGAGATAAGCGAAGAAGACGAAGCTTTGGCAAACACTATTTATGCTCATATCCAAAGTGACAAAATCGAATTGGACATTGATGAAGATTTACTAAGAAATATTAAAAAAATAACCATTGTGGCTTGCGGCACAAGCTATTATGCAGGTTTAACATCAAAGTATTTTTTTGAAGATTTACTTTCTATACCTGTAAGTGTAGAAATTGCATCGGAATTTCGCTATTCAAAACCTATATTTTCGGACAATAACATATTTATTGCAATCTCACAATCAGGCGAAACGGCAGACACCAAAGAGTCTTTAAATCTTGCAAAAGCGTTAGGCATAAAAACCATTTCGATTGTAAATGTTCAAGAAAGCACCATTGCAAGATTAAGCGACTATGTGCTATATACGCTTGCTGGTCCAGAAATAAGCGTCGCTTCAACAAAAGCTTTTGTTTGTCAGCTTGCTATGCTGTATTTGCTTGCTCTAAAAATAGCTCAGCTAAAAGGAATAGACGTGGAAGACTACATAAAAGAGTTAAATTCTATACCACCGATATTAAAAAGTGAGTTTAACCATATCAACAGCGAAGTCGAAAAAATTGCTAAAAAATACTCTCATGTTAAAAATTTTATATATTTAGGCAGAGGTTTATCTTACCCACTGGGGCTAGAAGGGGCTTTAAAACTAAAAGAAATTTCATATATACATGCAGAAGGCTACCCTGCAGGAGAGCTAAAACATGGGCCTATTGCATTAATTGATAAAAGTACGCCAACATTTGTCATAGCGCCTGGCATTGAACCATTTTACTCAAAAACCATATCAAATGCCAATGAAGTAAAAGCCAGAGATGGCAAGATTATACTACTATCAGAAAAATATTCATATATTGCAGATGATTTCATAGAATCTCCAAAAGTTTCATACTTTTTTTCTGCTTTTATTAATATCGTGCCACTGCAGTTGTTTGCCTACCATATTGCAAATATTTTAGGAAATGACGTAGATCAACCACGCAATTTAGCAAAAAGCGTAACTGTTGAATGAAAAATATATCAAATTTGGGTATTTTAGAAAGCAAAATAGCAAAAAAGTGGTTACTTTATGTTTTGCTTGGTGTATTTAGTGGACTTGGCGCAATTTTTTTGTATGTGTTGATTAATTTCTTTAGTGTTTATCTGCTAAATCATGTAGCTGGGTTTCCTTTTAAGTTCCCTACAAACGAAAAATCACTGTTTGCTTTAAGAAATGTACCATTTAAACCTATTTTGTTTTTGATTATTATAACCTTGGGAGGATTTTTAAGCGGTTTGATGCTTTATATATTTGATGATAGAGAAAGCGGTGTCAATAAAATTATAAAGTACTTTCATCACAAAGTAATCATCAGACCAAAATCTGCTTTAATAAAGCTTTTTGCAAGCTCAATTGCGCTAGGCAGCGGATTTGCCGGAGGCAGGGAAGGTCCAGCAGCAGAAATAGGAGCATCTATTGGCTCATTTATTGGAAATACCTTTAATGTAAGCAATAGAGAAAAAAGGATCCTTATGATTAGCGGTCTTGCAGCGGGTATCGGTGCGATTTTTAGAGCGCCAATGGGGGCGGCTATTTTTGCAACAGAAGTACTCTACAAAGAAGCTGATTTTGAGTATGAAGCCCTGATGGCAAGTGCAATTTCTTCTATTACAGCATACTCAGTGTTTTCTTCGCTATTTGGGTGGGAGCGTATGTTTAGTGTCCCTACGATGTATTTTTATAAGCCACTAGAGCTGATATCATACAGTGTGCTTGCAGTAGCTATTGCAATTGGCGCCATATTATTTATTTATCTATTTAAACACGCAAAACTTTTAACCGGTATGATAAATTATCCCATTTATGTAAAAACCGCTTTAGGTGGATTAGTTGTTGGTTTGTTTGGCATTTTTTTGCCAGCTAGCGCTGGAATGGGTTATGGTTTACTAGAAGCTGCCTTTACAGACCCACGAAATTACTTCTTTTTGTTAATGGTTGGTATTTTGAGAATGTTTACTACTTCTGTATCAGCAGGTAGTAAAACACCAGTTGGTTTATTTGCGCCATTGCTTATAATTGGCGCGCTTCTTGGTGTTGGAATTGGGAATTTGTTAAAGTTAAGCGGTATTTTTGTTGTAGTAAACCCTTCGAGCTTCGCTGTAGTTGGTATGGCTGCTTTTTTGGCAGCCTGTGAAAAAACGCCTATTTCTTCTATTGTGCTTACAGCAGAAATAACAGGTGGGTATGAGTTAATTGTACCTGCTCTTTGGGTTGTTGCTATTGCTTTTTTGCTCACAAGAAAAGTAAATTTAGAAGAAGCTCAAGTAGATACAAGGCTTGACTCTCTTGTACACGCTGATGAGTACAAAATCAATATTTTAGAGCATATTAGAGTTGAAGAGCTTATGGAAACTAAATTTTTAACGATTAATAAAAATGAAACATTAAAGGAAATTTATGATATATTTGCAAATGAGAAATACAACGAAATCCTCGTTCTAGATGAAAATAATAAACTATACGGTATTATTACATTGCATGTTTTAAAAACCATCCTTAATGAAAGCTTACTTAATAATTTTTTGTTGGCTGTAGATGTTGCAAATACTGACCTTATATTTGTTTTACCTCAAGAAAGTTTGTATGCTCTTTTAAATAAAATTGACTTTAGAGAAATTAATACAGTGCCAGTTGTAAAATCTTTAGAAACTATGGAAGTTATTGGCATAATTAGAAGAAAAGCAATATTAAGAAAAATATCACAAGGAAGTATAAATGTTTGATTCATTAAACGAACAACAAAAAAAAGCAGTTGAAATATGCGATAAAAATTTACTTATTATTGCAGGCGCTGGAAGCGGAAAAACTAAAACACTTACATATAAAATTGCATATATTCTTAAACATAATCTTGCAAAGCCTCATGAAATCTTAGCATTGACCTTCACAAACAAAGCAGCAGACGAGATGAAAGAAAGAGTAGCAAGTATTCTAAATACAAATATTGAAAATTTTTATATAGGCACATTTCACTCTTTATCGTTGAGATTTTTGAGGAAAATGGGCAAAAATTATACAATTTATGACAAACATGACCAGGAAATGCTCGTTAAAGAAATTATACAGTCGCTTAATTTGGATAAAAATAAGTTTTCACCTTCTAAAATCTCATCTTATATTTCAAAATTAAAAAACTCTGCTAATATAGAGTTTCCCACTAAGGAAATAGAAAAGATATACAATATGTATGAGGAAAAACTTGTTAATGCTAATGCGGTTGACTTTGACAATATTTTAATAAATTTTATAAATGAGCTTAAAAACAATAATGAATTGCGTCTTAGGTTTCAAAACCAATTTAAATTTATCCTGATTGATGAGTACCAGGATACCAATAATATACAGTATGAGCTTATTAAGCAGTTTTACAATAGTAAAACATTAGTTTTCGCTGTAGGCGATGAAGATCAGTCTATTTATGCATTTAGAGGCGCAAATATAAATAATATTTTGTCTTTTAGTGATGATTTTTTGCCATGTGAAATTATTAAACTAGAAAAAAATTACCGTTCAACAAAGAATATACTAAACATCGCAAATACTATCATTACGCACAACAAAATGCGCATAGGCAAAAAGCTTTACTCTGAGATTTCTGGCGTTGAGCCTATTATCAAAGAATTTTCAACAAATAGAGAAGAATCGTATTTTGTTGCAAATCAAATAAAAAAAATTTTAAAAGAAAATCAACATACCAGCATAGCTGTTCTATATAGAAACAACAATCTTTCTAGACTTTTTGAAGAATATCTTGTACAGCTTGGTGTCTTCTACAAAAAAATAGGTTCTCACAAATTCTTTGATAAAAAAGAAATTAAAGACATTTTGAGTTTTGTAAAAGTTGCATATAATGAAAAAGATAATTTATCTTTTTTGCGCTCAATTGGAAATTTTGGTGGAATTGGCGAAAAGACAATAGAAAGCATTAAAAATCTAGCAAGTGATTTAGGTATGAGTCTTTTTGGAGCTACATCTAGACTAACACAAAAAAAATATGCCAAAGTTGCTAACTTTATTGAGTTTGTAAAAATTTTGCAAAAAAAGCTCGAATTTGATAGTATTAGCAAGTGCCTAAAGTTTATTTTTGATGAAGTGTTTTCAAATAAAAACTTTTACAAAGAAGATTTACGTCAATCAAATGTTGATGAGTTGATTGAATTTTCAAAAGATATGGATATTGAATCTTTTATGGAAAGTGCGAGTCTGTATGATTATTCTCAAAACATAGTTGAGCAGGATATTCAAGCAACATCAAGCGTTAGCCTTATGACCATACATGCGGCCAAAGGATTAGAGTTTGATCATGTTTTTATGGTGGGCCTGAATGAAGGCATATTGCCCAGTTTGTATCATGATTCGGCTATAGAAGAAGAAAGGCGCATAATGTATGTAGGTGTTACAAGGGCAAAAAAGAATCTATATTTAAGCTACTTTTTATCAGACTTTCATAACAATTTCATATCATCTCGTTTTTTAAAAGAGATAGGTTCGATAAATAAAAATCCCATAAGAAGGTATAAAATTGGGGAGACGATAACTCATAAGGATTACGGTAGTGGTGTTATTTTAAATGTTAAAGAAGAGCCATTAGAGTTAAAAGTGAATTTTTTTAAGTTTGGATTAAAAAATTTAACAAAAAGTGATATTATTTAGGAGGCACTATGGCAGATAGCGTTCAAGAAAGATTTGCAAAACTCAACACAAACCTGGTTTTGCACAACATCAGGCTTTATAAGTTTGAAGCTAGCTTTGATGATGAGAAAATTAATGTTTCTATGGAGGAATCCAAGGTTTATATTGACAAAAATGTTTATTATCAAGTTGTAGCTGATAATCATGTGAGGGTTTTTCAAGAGTTTTTTTTTAAAGTGGCACTCCAAAATAATCCAGAAGAAGTGTTAATTAAGATAAGCCCATCTTACATTTTAGACTTTCAAGTAGGCGGACCAATGGATGATGAGATTTTTAAGATTTTTGCAGACTCGACTGTCTTGGTCGATAGTTGGCCATATTTTAGAGAAATTGTCCAAAGCACACTCCTTAGGATGGGTTTAGCGCCAGTTGTTCTGCCGCCTATTAATTTTAACCCATTTGTTAATGTTGATGCAAGCGCACAGTCAAAGTAACAATATTGCCTTTGCAATTGACGGTTCAGGTGAATCACTTAGTATGGCTTTTTTTGAAGGTGAATTGCTAATTGATTCCATTTTCGTTGAAAAAGCCATACACTCTGTGAGGATTATTTCCACTTTTGATGCTTTATTAGAAAAAACACAACTGCATATTTTTGATATAGAAACATTGTATGTGACAATTGGACCTGGCCGTTATAGCAGTCTTAGAGTGACGCTGTCTGCAATTAAAGGTTTATTTTTTGATTTTTCAGGTTTAGTATATTGTGTTAACACAATGGATTTAATAGCAGCAAATTGCCTACATAGTGATTGTTTATCTGTAAGCAAAAAAACTTCAAAGGGCGAAATTATGTATTATTATAACACAAATAAAATTGTAAAAAGACTAAATAATTACAATAAAAATTGCCAAAACTGTAATGGTGCTAGCGATATTAAAAATTTATTTAGAATAGATAAAAAACTTTTTATTAAATGCAGTTTATCAAGTATTGTACCGATATATTAGATATTAGGAGGAGCTATGCCCATAGTTGAACCATTTAAAGGGATTTTTTTTAAAGAAAAAAAAATTGATACTTATGTATGCCCACCATACGATGTCATAGACAGTGACTATAAGAATCAATTATTATCAAAAGATGAGTTTAATATAGTAAGAATCGTTTTACCAGAAGGAGAGAATGACCAAAAGTATAAAAATGCTAAAAATATATTGAAAGCCTGGATTTTGCAAAAAAAACTGATTTTTGACGAAGATTGCTCATTTTATGCTTACAGTTGTAAATATAGTATTGATGGAGTAGAAAAGACATTATTTGGTTTTTTGGGCGCATTGAAGCTTGAAGAACTTGGTGGTTCTATAAAACCACATGAAAAAACGCTTAAAGGCCCAAAAATTGATCGATTTAAGCTTATAACTTCAACTAATGCTATGTTTTGTCCCATAATGATGATTTACGATAATGTACAATTGTCCGACTTTATAAAAAAATGCAATAAAGAGGATCTTTTTGAGGTAAATTTTGAAAATAAATTACATAAAGTTTATAAAATAAATGATGCATCTGCTATTAACCATATAAAACAAAAAATTAAAAATCAAACATTAGTCATAGCTGATGGTCACCATAGATACGAAACTTGTTTATCCATTAAAGAACACTACAAACAAATAGGTCAAGAAACTCCTGGAAGCGATTACGCTCTTGTTTTTTTTGTTGATAAAAATGATGAGCTGTCTTTAATGCCCATACACAGATTAATAAAAAAAATCAATATTGATAAATTGAAACAAAAACTTTATAATTTCTTTGAAATTGGCGATGTTTTTAATTATGATATAGTCATGTATGATGGTGAATTTACTTATTTAAAATACATGAAAAAAATTACGGATGGTTTAATAGAAAGGCTTGATGTGAAGATTTTTGAAGATGTAGTTTTTAAAGGTATGCTAAATCTTAGCGATGCAGACATTGCAAGTAATGAAATATCAGGCTATGCTCACTCAAAAGAAGAAGTAGTAAAAAGTGTTGATAGAAAAGAAGCTGCTGCGGGGTTTTTACTAAAGCCTATAACTTACGATACACTATTTGAAATTACAAGCCATAACCTTACATTCCCACAAAAATCCACATACTTTTATCCCAAAATCCCAAGCGGCCTTGTAGGGTATCATTTTAGCAGTATAGAGGGTTGTAAAAATGTTTGAAATTTGTGTTGAAAGTGATTTTTGTGCAGCACATAGACTAAATAATTATCTTGGCGCATGCGAAAACCTGCATGGTCATAATTTTAAAGTAGAGGTTGTTGTTAGATGTAGCAAACTTAACCAAACATACATAGGAATAGATTTTAAAGAATTAAAAGGACATCTAAAAGATATATTGTCTGCACTTGATCACAGGTATTTGAATGAAATAGATTTTTTTTCAAAAACAAACCCCACATCAGAAATGATAGCAAAATACATTTTTGAAACATTAAAAAGTCGCATAAAGGAATGCGATCTATACACTGTAAGTGTTTATGAAACGCCTACATCAAAAGCAACCTATATGGAGGATTAGATGAAGTTTGAAGAATTTATCCTATCAATTGCAGGCGGTGCTTATGTGCAGCTTGGGATAGTCGAAGACCCATTTGATAATACGAAAAAAATAGATTTAGAAATGGCAAAAGCCAGTATAGAGTTAATAGAAATGCTTAAAGAAAAGACAAAAAACAATCTTACAAAAGAAGAGGAAGACTTGCTTGAGAGTGTAATATTAGATTTAAATGAAAAGTATAAAGAAAAAATAAGCAAAGAAACATAAGTAGGCTAAAATGAATAACGTAGAAAAACTATACAATAATTTAGAATCTATTGAAAATTTACCCGCTTTCCCTCAGATTGCCCTAGAGGTTACATATTTATTGAGAAAAGAATCTACATCTGCAAAGAATTTGTACGACCTTATACAGAAAGATCCTGTGTTGGTGTCTCAAATTTTAAAAACGGCTAATTCTCCATTTTACGGGCTACATGAAAAAGTTTCTTCATTGGTGCATGCTATAAATTTACTTGGTTTTGTGCAAATAGAAAACATCGTTATTGCTTCGGCGCTACTTTCTACAATGAAAAAGTTTCCTGTTGGTAGACGATTCAACACAAATCAATTTTTGGATCACTCTTTTGGTTGTGGAATAACTGCAAAAATTATATCAAACATTCTAAATTTTAACACAGGTGGCTTGGAGTTTTCCGCAGGTGTTATCCACGATATAGGAAAAGTTATATTAGATTTATACGACCAGGAAGATTTTGATAAAATTTTAAACTTTGCTTATAAAAACAATAAGTCGTTTTACGAATCCGAAAAAGTACTATTTGGTATAACGCATTGCGATTTAGCCAAAAAACTGCTCAAAAAATGGAGTTTGCCAGAAGATTTAATCGATGCTGTGGTAAACCATCATAGTCCAAAAAAGGCAAAAAATCAGATAATGGCATCTATTATATCTGTTGCAGATTTGCTTACTTACTCAGAAGGCATAGGTTTTGGTGGCAATTATTCAAAATTTTTAATGGAAGATCAAGAAGGATGGAAAATTATAACCTCAAACATTGAAGTTTCAAAAAAGATTGATTTGGCTTTATTTACTTTCAAACTCTTTGAACAAATTGATGAGGCAAAAAAATCCTACTTTAAGGAGTTGCACTAAATGCCAGAAATGGATTCTGAAATATTTGAAAACTTAAGAAACTTCATTTACGAAAAATCCGGCATTTTTTTTGAAGTTAGCAAGAAATATCTGCTTGAAAATAAACTTTCAAAACGCATACAAGAATTAAAATTGCGAGATTATGAAGATTATTTAAGATTTTTACAAAACAGAAAAGATGAATTATGCAATCTCTTTGATGCAATAACAATTAATGAAACCTATCTTTTTAGGCATGCACAGCAAATTGAAGTATTTTTAATTGTAGCAAACGAGCTTCTAAAGCAAAAACCCATGTTGAATATATGGAGTGCAGCTTGCTCAAGCGGAGAAGAACCATATACTTTAGTTATAGCTTTAATGGAAAAATACGGGCAGCAAATACCAGCAAGAATCTTAGCATCAGATATTAGTCAGGAAGTTTTGGAAAAAGCAAAAAATGGAATTTACAATGAGTATGCTGTAAAAGAACTAACAAGTGCTATAAAGCAAAAATACTTCGATATTGAAAAAAATACATATAAAATCAAAGATTTTGTTAAGAGCAAAGTAGTGCTTAGACAATTGAACCTTATTGATAACGAAGATTTAAGCAGCGTTGGTAAAATGGATATAATATTCTTAAGGAATGTTTTAATTTACTTTGATAACAAATCTAGACAAAAAGTTATAGATAAGATTCATAATGATATTTTGAATAAAAATGGATATTTATTTTTAGGCGCAACAGAGTCAATATCAAGATTAAATACGAAGCTTAAGCTTGTACATTTCAAACAGGCACTTGCTTATAAAAAAGAAGATTAAGGCAAGCAGGCTATAAGCCAGGTTCTGTAAGGAATAAATCCTTTGGGGCCATTTATCTAAGCGACCTACCCGGAGATTATAGGCTCGGATCAGGCCAATCTCCCTATTTGGTCTTGCTCTAAGCGGGGCTTGCAATGCCACAGCCATTACTGGTTGTGCGGTAAGCTCTTACCTCACCATTTCGCTTTTTACTTAAAACTATCGTTTTAAGTAACTTCTTTTCTGTTGCGCTTTCCTGTGGATCACTCCAACCCTTTTACAGGCGCTTTGATCCGATAGAGCCTGGACTTTCCTCTAGTGCTTAATGCACCAGCGACCCCGCACCTACTTGCCGTTAATTAATATATCCTAAAGTATGGCGTTGTCAATTGTTTTTATATGTGTCTAAGTATTTAATCAAGCCGCTAGCTATGCCTTTTGCTATTGTTTGCTGGTAATTGGAGTCTTTTAAATACTCATTGTCTTTAGGGTTTGTTATAAAGAGCGTTTCTATTAAAATTGATGGGCAATTTGTACCTACAAGTACGTAAAACGGAGCCTGATCTATACCTCTGTTTATTAAACCAGGATATACTGGCTTTGTAATAGAATATATGGAGTCATCTACATCTTTGGCAAGGATAGCAGACTCTTTGAGTTTTGCTTGATTTATTAGTGAAATTATAATTTTGTTAATTGTGCCCATTTGCTCTAGGGGAACGTCGTTTTCAAGTGCAGCAATTTTTAAAGCCTTTTGGTTGCTGGTTGCATTTAAAAAAAATACTTCCATTCCCTTAGCGGATGGATCTGTCGAAGCATTAGCGTGGATTGATACAAACAGATTTGTTTTTGCATCATTTGCAATTTTTACTCTTTGGGCAAGTGGTATAAACACATCGCTGTCGCGGGTTAGTACTACCCTAAAACCTTTTTCTCTTAAAATTTGTGCACAATACTGAGCTATGCTTAAAACCACATCTTTTTCTTTAAGTCCTAAAATGCCAACTGCGCCAGAATCTTTGCCACCATGGCCTGGATCTAAAACAATTGTTATATTTTTAGGGTTATAAGATGGTAACTTAATGGGAGCTGTTATAATAGGAGGGTTACCTTGATTGTTATTATTGAGTGTTGGTTGAGAATTTTGAGTTGAATTTGTACTTAACTGAGTAGGCTTTATATTTTCTTTTTTTTCAGATATATTCAAATTAATTATAAGAGTTTTTTTGTTTGTTTTAGATAAGTTTATGTCGTATTGATAATCTGGGTTTAATTTAAAATATATGCGTGTTTGATTGGGCAGTTGCTTTAAAATAACTCTTTCTATATCATAATTGGGCTTTAGGTTAGTGTTTATTATGGCTTTGTTTGTGCCAATATAAAAAAGCTCATTTGAGAGCCTGATATAAGTGTAATTTTCTAAGTTGTCAAATTGAAGCATTATTGTTTGCTTTGTTTGTGAAATTTTGACAATATTTAGTGTCTTTAGGGTAAGACTAAAGGCGTTTGATACTAATAACAAAACAAACAGAGCGATCAAAATTGTTGCTTTTTTCATCATCTGACATTATACTAACATGCGGTTGTTATTGCAAGGTGTATTTTGGAGTGTTTTATTGATAGTTTTTGATTGTAATTTTGATTTATTAAAGATGCAATTTTAATGAAAAGAGTTAAAAAGTTAATAATCATAAATACGGCTTTGCTTTTTATAGCGCTAGTATTTATTGTGTATGCTATTTTTTCTTTTGAAAATTTTGTAAACCAGCCTAATTCGAGCATTAAAAAGAAAATTTATATGGTTATTTTACCAAGTCAGCCCGTCCTATCAATATCTGAAGATTTACAAAAAAAGGGTATAATAAAAAGGTATGATTGGTTTTACTATTATACGCGTCTGTCTGGGAAGTCTAAAGATATAAAAGCTGGTGTACATTTGTTTTATACAAATTATTCGCCTAAACAAACACTACAAGAGCTTATTGGTGAAAATAAAAATGATGTAATTTTTTCAATACCCCCTGGCTTTGATATTCAAACAATTGCACAGAGATTAAGTAAAATGGGTTTTGATGGAGGTAAGTTTTATAAGTTAGCAAAATCTAAATCAAATGCTTATGAATTATTGCATTTTAAGGCATCAAATATGGAGGGCTTTTTGGGCGCTGGGGATTATTTTGTTGAAAAAAAAGAAAAACCTTCTGTGCTGTTAAAACTTATGTTTGAGCAATTTAAAAAAGATTATACTGACCTGGCTGATTTTGGCCACATTGATAAAAATTTATACGAAAAGGTTATAATTGCATCATTAGTGGAAAAAGAAGCCAAAGTAAACTCTGAAAGGCCTTTAATTGCAAGCGTAATATGCAATAGATTGAAAAAAAACATGTTGTTGCAGATAGATTCTTCTGTAATATATGGTATAAAAGATTTTAATGGAAAATTAACCATTCAAGATCTTGAAAACAAAAAAAACATATACAATACTTATGTACATAAAAAATTACCTCCAACGCCCATTTGTTCTCCAAGTTACCAATCGCTAAAAGCAGCGTTTGACCCAGCAAAAACAAATTATTTATATTTTGTATCGAAAAATGACGGTAGGCATGTTTTTTCCACTACTTTAAAACAGCAAAATTACTGGGTAGATATATATCAGAAAGGCAAAAAACAATGAAATACTACATTAAAACATTTGGATGTCAGATGAACGAAAGAGATTCGGAAAAAATTGAATCAATATTGCAGGAAAATGGTTATGAAAAAGCAGACATTAAAGAAGCTGACATTGTGATTGTGAATTCATGTGCAGTGAGAGAGAAGTCAGAAAAAAAAATATTTAGCGAAATTGGTAGGATTAGAAATTTGAATAAAAAGGCAAAATTTATTTCAATGGGCTGTGTTGCGCAAATTTTCCCACAAAAGCTTTCTAAAATATCTGATGTTGTATTAGGTACCGCATCTATTTACGAATTCAAAAATTTTTTTAATAAAGATTTCAAAGGAATCTTTGTTTCCAAAGAGATGACTGAGTCAGATTATATATTTGGTCATTTAAAAAGCCCTACCGCCTACATTGATATAATTTATGGGTGTGATAATTTTTGCACTTATTGTGTTGTCCCATATACTAGACTTAGGGAAGTATCTAGATCATACAATTCTATTATACAAGAAATAAAGAATGCAGTTGAAATTGGTGCAAAAGAAGTTATATTATTAGGTCAGAATGTGAACTCATACAATTTTGATGGGGTAAATTTTATTGGGTTGTTAGAAATGGTAAATAAAATAGCTGGAGTAAAAAGGATAAGGTTTGTAACATCCCACCCAAAAGATTTTAGTGAGGATTTGGCAAAAACGATACTTGATTTAGATAAGGTATGTGAACATTTGCATTTGCCACTTCAATCTGGTTCAGATAGGATATTAAAATTGATGCGCAGAAAGTATAATTTTAAAGAGTTTGCTCAAAAAATAGAGTACTTTAGAAAATATAACCCAAAAGGTTCAATAACAAGCGATATTATTGTAGGCTTTCCCCGTGAGACAAAAGAGGATTTTAAACAAACACTAATGGCTCTAGAAGAAATTCAATTTGATGAAATTTACTCTTTTAAGTATTCTAACAGACCTTTTGCAAAAGCTGCTTTAATGCCTGATCAAATTAGTGAAGAAGAAAAAAAAGAAAGGTTATCGATTGTGCAAGATTTGCAGTCGAAAATTAGCGAGCAGATTAACAAGCGCTACTTAGGTAGCATACAGGAAGTTTTAATTGAGTCAAAAGCCAAAGCTTTTAACCAAGTGCAAGCAAGAACCAGAACAAACAAAATAGTAAACATTGATAATTCGAAATTAAATCTAAATGAAGGTAATTTGGTTTTTGCTAAAATAACAAAACTTAATAAGCATAGCTTTAATGGTGAAATATGTACAAACTAGAAGTGGCTGATTTAATATTTAGCGATAATAAAAATCAAGCGCAAATAATATTTGAGGATGAAAACGGTGATTTTTATGCATTTTCACTTACGCCAGAGCGAGCAAGGCTTGTATATCTGTTGGTCTACCAAACATACGTCCCAAAAAATACTATATACGAGGTGTTTTTAAATTTCACAGGCGCGCTTGGAATAAAAGTAAAGTCCGTTGTTATTGAAGATGTAGAAAATTTAAGCGCTTATTTAGTCTTAGAAACACAAGATTTGCAAGATATGAAAATGACGATATGTACACAAGATGCTTTTGTTGTAGGTCTTATGTCAAAAGCTGAATTTTACATAAAAAAAGATACATGCTTTGTTGATCATGTTGAGTATTGTTGGCTTGATTTTGTTAAGCGTTTTTTGGGAGGCTAATTGAATATAAGGGAGCGGATAGAAAAAAACGAAGAGCTTTATTTGTGCAAATTTGCAGCTAAATCAAGTCAAACAAAAGGTAGGTTAAAACCAGAAGAAAAAGACGATATCAGAACCGATTACATGCGCGATAGAGATAGAGTTATTCATTCTAAATCATTTCGTAGATTAAAACATAAAACTCAAGTATTTTTTTCCCCACTTGGAGATCATTATAGGACGCGTATGACTCATACGTTGGAAGTATCGCAAGTAGCAAGAACAATTGCTGTGGCATTGAGCCTAAACGAAACGCTCACAGAGGCTATAAGTTTAGCACATGACTTAGGGCATACACCATTTGGACATGCGGGTGAGGCTGTTTTGAACAAAAAAACAAACGGAAAATTTAAGCACTGGTTCCAAAGCTTAAGAGTGGTTGATGTGCTGGAAAAAGATGGTCAAGGCTTAAATTTGACATACGAAGTAAGGGATGGTATAGTAAAGCATTCAAAAGGAAGAGGAGATATTTTACTTGATAAAAAAAATTCTGCTAATACACTTGAGGGGCAGATTGTGCGTATAGCAGATATTATAGCATATGTAAATCACGATATAGATGATGCCCAGCGTGCTAAAATTATTGATAAAATACCAAATAGACTATCAAATGTTCTTGGAGATACGCATTCAAAAAGAATAACCACAATGGTAAAAAGTGTTATAAAACAAACAAAAGAATCAAATTACGAGCAAATCTTAATTGAAAGTGATATACTTGAATGTTTGAATGAACTAAGGGATTTTTTATTTGAAAATGTGTATATGTCAGGTGCAATACAAAGCGAAATTTCAAAAAGCTCAAAGGTTATAAGTGATCTGTTTGATTATTTTCTCGAACATATTGATCTTATACCACAGTATGGTTCTACAAAAGAAGAATCAGTTGCAGATTACATTTCTGGAATGACAGATAGGTACGCAATGGATCTATACTATAAGATTTTTATACCAAAATCTTGGGCTATTACATAAAAAGGGGGGGAGTTTGTGTTTGATTTTGCTCAAAACTTACTTGATTATTCAAAAAAGAAGGGTTTTAATCAGTTGGAAGTTTATATTGAAAAATATATAGAAAAGTCTTTTGACCTAAAAAATGAGTCTGATTATTCAAAGAGTTTAAGCGAGACAATTGGTGTTGCTTTAAGGCTCATTAAAGATGATTATATTTTTTTTGTAAACTCTACACTTAATGATGAGAAAAAAGTTGAAGATATGATAGATAATGTTTCTTCAATGAGTTTTTCAAAGAAAATTGATGCTCAGATTTTGTCAAAAGCTGATGATGAATTCAGCTTTAAAGAAGTTAACGAATATGATGAGTCAAAAATCAAAGAGGCCATTTATGAGATGAGTTTTGCTGCAAAAAATTTTGATAAACGGATTCAACAAGTTAAATCTTCTTCTGTAAATATAAATGAAAAATATATATGGGTGTTAAATTCATTTGGCCTTAAAGCGCATCAAGCTTATAATATTGTTGATTCACAAGTTAGTGTGCTCGCAAAAGACAAAATCGAAGAGATGGGCTGGTGTGATGAAAAAGGATTCAGCTTAAATGATATAGATTTTGTAAATATTGCAAAGGTTGCTTCGCAAAGAGCAGTAGAAAAATTATCACCATCAAGTTTTTCAACAAAAAAATTAAGCGTTGTACTATCAAATGAAGTAATGTCTTATATGCTGAGGTATTTTTTTAACATTTTTAGTGCTCAAAGCGTTATAGACAAAACCACTAAGCTAGAAATTGGCAAAAAGGCGTTTTCAAGTTCAGTCACTATAGTTGATGATAACATTGCAAAAGGTGGTGTAAAATTTTTTATCGATGAAGAAGGTGTTCAAAAAAAACCCACAATAGTTATGCAAAATGGTGAGTTGAAAACGTTTTTACACAACACTTACACAAGTGGCAAACTTAATTGTCAAAATACAGCTAATGCAAAACGTTTTGGGTTTGTCAATCCCGTAAAAGTGGGTCCTGCTAATTTTTATTTGAAACCTTCAAATGAAAGTTTAGAAGATTTACTAAGCACTGTAGATGGCTTTTATATAACGGAAATTATGGGGATGCATATGGCAAACCCAATAAGCGGAGATTTTTCTTTGGGTGTAAATGGTTTTTTGATTGAATCTGGGCAAAAAATAAAATACATAAAAGCATCGACGTTTACAGATAATTTTTATAATATATTAAACAAAGTAATTAAAGTAGCAAACAATGTATATTTTAGCGGATCCGTTGGGAGTCCTTCTGTTTGGGTAGCAGATTGTATTATTGGAGGAGAAGATTGAGCTTAGTGATATTGGATTTTGGGTCTCAATATACGCAATTAATTGCAAGGCGTATTAGACAGATGGGCTATTATGCAGAGATTTTACCTTATAATGCAAAACTAAAAGATAATGTAAAAGGTATAATATTATCAGGATCTCCAGCTAGCGTTTACGAGAAAGACGCACCAAAACCGGATGATTCTATATATGCTCTCAATGTTCCTATACTTGGTATTTGTTACGGCATACAGCTTATAGCCGAGAAATTCGGTGCTGGGATTAGTAAGGCGCAAAAAAGAGAGTATGGATACGCAGAAATCTTTTTTGAAAAAGAAGATAAGCTTTTTTATAATATTAATAACAAAAATATTGTGTGGATGTCTCATGCAGATAAAATAGATAAGCTACCAAATGGATTTGAGGTAATATGCTCCACACAAAATTCACCTTATGCAGGTATTAGAAATTTAGATAAAAAAATATGGGCAATACAGTTTCATCCAGAAGTTTCACATACTCAAAACGGCAATACCATTCTTGAAAATTTTGTTTCGACAATATGTGGTTTAAAGAAAGATTGGAATATGGGTGATTTTTTGGAGAAAACTATCAATGAGATAGGGCAAGAAGTAAGGGACAAAAAAGTATTGTGTGCAATATCGGGTGGTGTCGATTCTTCTGTTTTGGTAGTGTTGCTTAATAAAGCGCTAGGTGATAATGTAATTCCTGTATTTATAAACAATGGTTTATTGCGTCAAAACGAAGAAATAAATGTTCAAAAAGCATTTGAGAAGCTTGGTATCAAGATAAACTATATTGACGCAAGTGAGATTTTTTTATCAAAATTAAAGAAAGTGAAAGATCCAGAAAAAAAACGCAAGATTATTGGGCACACTTTTATTGATGTCTTTCGAGATTTTGTGTCAAAGCTTAGTGGCGTTGAATATCTTGCACAAGGCACACTTTATCCAGATGTTATTGAGAGTGTGTCCGTTAAAGGCCCATCAGATGTAATAAAAAGCCATCACAACGTAGGAGGCTTGCCAAAAGATTTGAAATTCAAACTTATAGAGCCATTTAGATTTTTATTCAAAGACGAGGTAAGACAGCTTGCAAGACAACTCAACCTAGACGATGCTTTTATTAACAGACATCCATTTCCAGGACCAGGTCTTGCTATTAGAATTATTGGCGAAGTAACAAAACAAAAATTAAATATTTTAAGGCAAGCAGATGCTATAATATTGGAAGAGATTAAAAAAAGTGGTTTTTACGACAAAGTTTGGCAAGCTTTTGGTGTTTTGCTTGATTTAAAAAGTGTAGGTGTAATGGGTGATAAAAGGACTTATGATTATGCTATTGTGGTTAGAGTTGTGGAAAGCTTAGATGGCATGACAGCAAACTGGGTATATTTACCACAAGAGTTTTTAAATACCATATCTACAAGGATAATAAACGAAGTGCAAAGAGTAAATCGTGTGGTATTGGATATTTCAAATAAACCGCCAGCAACTATAGAGTGGGAGTAATGTGGAAAAACGCCTTGTATTGAGCGATCCAGCGTATTTGGGTAATGTGTTTTACAACCGCAAGGATACATTAAAAAAAGTTGAGAAAAAGCTTAATGTTTTTATTGTTTTTAGGGGAGGCGAGGTTCTAATTAAAGGCAGTGATAAAAATATACAACTTGCTTACAACTATTTAAAAAATATAAATGATATGGTGGACAAAGGTATACTTGTTGAGGAAAATGCTATAGATAGTTTGATTTCTGAGCTTGATAATGGTAATGCACTTAATGCAAAAGCAGTTTTTAACCCACCAAAAACACACTCGAAAATAAAAGCCATATTGCCAAAAAATGTTAACCAGGCAAAATATTTGGAGCTTATTGAAAAAAATACTATGACTTTTGGTATAGGGCCGGCTGGTACTGGTAAAACTTATTTGGCTGTTTTTGCTGCCATAAATGCTTTGCTTGAAAAAAGAGTTAAAAGAATAATTTTAACAAGACCAGCAGTAGAGGCAGGCGAAAAGCTGGGTTTTTTGCCTGGTACATTGTATGAAAAAATTGACCCTTACATGAAACCTCTATACGATGCAATTTACGATTGTATAGAAACTGAGCTTGCGCTAAAGCTTATTGATCAAGGAAAAATTGAAATAGAACCGCTGGCTTACATGCGTGGAAGAACACTTAATAATGCTTTTATTATCTTAGATGAGGCACAAAATACAACAGTAAGTCAGATGAAAATGTTTTTGACGCGTACAGGTTTTGATTCAAAGGTTGTAATAACAGGCGATATAACGCAAATTGATTTACCATACAACATAAAAAGTGGTTTGGCAGATGCTGTTAGCCTACTTAGAAAACTAAATTTAGACTCAATTGGATTTGTTGATTTTAAAAAAGAAGATGTGTTAAGAAACCCTATAGTTTCAAAAATCGTTGAAGCGTATGAAAAAAGAGATAAAGATAATCAAGAAAGCAAAAACACTTATTGAAAAATACCAACATCTTTTTACAAATGAATTTTTGCTTGCATTAATTTTTTTTGTAATAATTGTTTTTTTAATAGTCCCAAAAAGTAAGCTAGGCATAAGTGCGCTGAAGGTAGGTGATGTAGCGCCAAAAACAATTCGCTCAAATGTATCAATGTTAGTAGAAGATCCGTACGCAACACATGCGAAAATTCAACAAGCAGAGGCAGCCGTTCCCAATGTATTTTACTATAACCCAGAATTATATGATAATTTATACGAAAAGGTCTTGAGTGCATTCAATGATATTTCTAATATTAAAGATAAAACAACCGCATTGAAGAAATTTAATCAGAATTTGGATTTAAACTTAGATCAAGATATGTTTAGTTTAGTTTTAAAAAATAAAAGCAGTATTTTGCGATTTACTAATACAATACTAAAAGATATTAACCGTTATTATGTTTTGTCTGGACCTTCAGACTACCAATATGTTAAAAATCAAATTTTAATATATAATACAGAATTAAAAACTAGTAGATTAGAAACTAATACGGAGAAATTTATTGATTTGAATACCGCAAAAGCACTATCGTATGATAAACTACACTGGTCTGTGCCAAATTCAACATTAAGAAAATTAATTATAAATTTTGTATTTTCTTTAGTTAAACCCAATGCTTACTACAATTCACAAAAAACACAGGAACTTAAAAAACAAGCTAGGGAAAAAGTTGTACCTATTTATTTAAAATTATCGAAAGGAGAAGTTGTTGTTAGAGAAGGAGATGTTCTTGATCGCAACGCTTATGTAAAATTAAAAGCACTAAATTCGCTGCTTGAAGTAAAAAATAGATTTTTGGATTTAATGGGAATTATTGCTATTCTAGCTGTTTTTTTTCTAACTTCGGCGTTTATTTATAAAAAACTCAAACCAACTGAAAAATTTCCATATAAAAAATTAATTTTAATAACAGGTACAATTGTCCTATTGCAGATTATTTTAATTAAAGTGTTTTACTTTTTATCTGTAGTTGTAGGTTACTACTCGCCCGATTTTCCAAAAAGCGTTTTATTATACTTAATACCATTTGCCGTTGCTTCGATCCTAGGTGTATTGCTTGTGGGTTTTAAATACTCGATTTCCATTTCTCTTATTACTGTGATTTTAGCATCCATAACGGTGGATAACAGTCTTAGGTTTATGATATTCATTTATTCCTTTTTAGATAGTGTCATTGCAAGCATATACCTTGTGAGCAACAGAAACAGAAGTGGCATTGTTATGACAGGGTTTATCATATCGTTTATTAATGCTGCGCTGATAGTAATATTTTATATGCTTCAAAGTAATAATTTGTTTAATACTGTTACATTAATAAGTATTGGTTTGGGTGCACTAAATGGTATCTTGACAGCAATTATTATAAGCGGTGTGTTGCCAATTTTTGAGTGGCTATTTGATATTGCAACAAATGTTAAGTTAGTTGAACTTGGAAATCTTAATCACACATTACTTAAAGAGCTAGCCATAAAAACGCCTGGTACATACCATCACAGTATAGTTGTATCAAGTTTGTCAGAAGCAGCTTGTCAAGCAATCGGAGCGAATTCGCTGCTTGCAAAAGTAGGTTCTTATTATCACGATATAGGAAAAATTAAAAAACCAACGTACTTTATTGAAAATCAATTCGATACAGAAAACCCCCACGATAGACTAATGCCATACGTAAGCAGTCTAATTATTAAAAATCATGTAAAAGATGGCGTAGAGACAGGTAAAAAATATAGACTTGGTTCTCAAATTATTGATATAATCGAACAGCATCACGGCACAATGATTGTGAAGTATTTTTACGATAAAGCTAAAGAGATGGGATTAAACCCAAATGAAGAGGATTTTCGCTACCCAGGTCCAAAACCTCAATCTAAGGAATCAGGTATTGTGATGCTTGCGGATAAGGTTGAAGCAGCGACCAAAAATTTAAATGAACCTACAATTACACATTTAAAAAATTATGTTAAGAACCTAACAAATGAGATTTTTTTAGATGGTCAATTGGATGAATCTGATTTGTCTTTAAAAGAACTAAATTTAATTGTGGATAGTTTTGTTAATGTGTTAATAGGTATATTCCATCATAGGATAAAATATAAATGAAAGCTATTATAGACGAATGTGGGTTGGGTAATAAAGCTTATTTTAAAAAATTTTTCGACTTTTTATACAAAAAATATAATATTTCAAGCAAAAAAGAAATAAATCTTTTGTTTTGTAGTATTGATAAAATAAAAGAATTAAATAAACAATACAGAAGAAAAAAAAGTCCAACCGATGTCTTGTCTTTTTATGGCTATGATGATAATATACTAGGAGATATTGCCATATGCTGTGAAGTAGCAAGCAAAAAGGCTAAAAAACTAAATATGGATGAGAAAGAATATATACTATTTTTAATCGCTCATGGTTTTTTGCACCTTTTGGGTTATAACCACGATACTATGCAAGATTATGAAACAATGGTCAATTTACAAAAACAACTTTTGCGGGAATGGAGTTAAATATGAAAAAGAAACTTTTATTAGCGTTGCCAATTATTACTTTTGGTGTATATTTTGGCAAAAAAACCAAAGTGGTTGAACAAGTAAAACAAGACATAAATAATGTTTTTGAAAAAGACCCAGCCGCAAAGAGTGTGCCAGAAGTACTATTGTGCTATCCAGGTCTTCATGCTTTATGGATGCATAGATTATCTCATTTTTTATGGAATAAAAATTTAAAACTTATATCGCGATTTACTTCTCATGTTAGCAGATTTTTAACTGGTGTTGAGATTCATCCTGCGGCAAAAATTGGTAAAAATTTTTTTATTGACCACGGTATGGGTGTTGTTATTGGTGAAACTGCTGAAATTGGAGACAATGTTACACTTTATCAAGGGGTTACGCTTGGAGGTACAAGTCTAGAAAAGGTAAAAAGACACCCTACATTAGGAAACAATATAGTGGTTGGCGGCGGAGCGAAAATATTGGGTGCTTTTAAAATTGGCGATAATTCAAAGATTGGTTCAAATAGCGTGGTAGTAAGAGAAGTGCCGGATAATTCTACAGTTGTGGGTGTACCAGGTAAAATTATTAAAAAGGAACCCTCAGAAGAGAAAAAAGACTTTGATCATACAAAAATGCCTGATGTTGAGGGTAAGTTATTTAGGTACCTATTACATAGGATTGAAGAATTAGAGAAAGAAATTCAGGCAATGGGTAAAGGCGATAAGGAATTTATAAAACTTGAAGAAGAAAAAAACTTACAGGAATTAAAAAACATAGAAAATTATATAAAAAGCTTTGATATAGGCCTAGGAGGGTAAATGGGAAAAATGACGATTAGCCAAAAGATTTTGGCAAAACATGCAAGCAAGGAGTTTGTTAAACCTGGTGAGATCATATTAGCCGATGTAGATTTAGCATTTGCTAATGATGTTACAGCGCCAATTGTAATAAAATTTGTAAATGATTTAGGTGGAGTAATTGCAAACAAAGACAAAATAGCTCTTATACCAGATCATTTTACACCAAACAAAGATATAAATTCTGCAAATCAATGCAAAACTATGCGAGATTTTGTAAAACAAAACGATATTAAGCACTACTTCGAATCAGGAGAGGTTGGCATTGAGCATGCGCTTTTGCCAGAACAAGGCTTTATTAAGCCTGGAATGTTAATTGTTGGTGCTGATTCACATACATGCACGCATGGGGCATTTGGCGCGTTTGCTACAGGTATGGGCAGTTCTGATGTAGGTTTTGCCTTTGTAACAGGTAAATCTTGGTTTAGAGTACCAGAATCTATTAAGTTTATCATAAATGGCAAAAAAAACAAATGGGTAAGCGGTAAAGATTTCATACTTAAAATTATTGGAACAATCGGTGTTGATGGGGCATTGTACAAATCGATGGAGTTTTGCGGTAGCGCTATTGGCGACTTATCTATGGACGATAGAATGACTATGTGCAATATGGCAGTAGAAGCAGGTGGCAAAAACGGCATCATCCAGGCCGATAAAACTACTATAAACTATTTACAAGAAAGAAACATTACAAATTATGAAATATTTCAAAGCGACGAAGATGCTGAATATGCAAGTGTGTATGAATTTGATTCAGCAAACATAGAACCACAGGTTGCATTTCCTCATTTACCAGAAAACGCTAAAGGGATAAGCGAAGTTAAAGAAGATATTAAAATTGACCAAGCTTTTATTGGTTCATGTACCAATGGTCGCATAAGCGATTTAAGAATTGCTGCGCAAATTTTAAAAAACAATAAAGTTGCAAAATATGTGCGTTTAATTATAATACCAGCCACAGTAGAAATTTATAAACAGGCGTTAAAAGAAGGTTTATTTGATATATTTTTAGACTCAGGTGCTGTTATTTCAACACCTACCTGCGGTCCTTGTCTTGGTGGCCATATGGGGATATTAGCCGACGGCGAAGTAGCAATTTCCACATCAAACAGAAATTTTGTAGGTAGAATGGGTTCACCAAAATCATTTGTATATCTAGCAAATCCAGCTGTTGTTGCAGCAAGTGCTATAGCAGGAAAAATTATAAATCCAGATGAGGTGATAAAATGATTTTAGCAAGAGTTTGGAAATTTGGAGATAATATTGATACTGATCTTATAATACCAGCGAGGTATTTAAATACCTCTGATGAATTTGAGCTTGCAAAACATTGTATGGAAGATGCAGACCCAGATTTTGTTAAAAAAGCTCAAAAAGGCGATTGTATTGTAGCAGGTTTTAATTTTGGTAGCGGCTCATCCAGAGAACATGCCCCAATTGCCATTAAAGCAGCAGGTATATCATGCGTGATAGCAAAATCTTTTGCAAGAATTTTCTATAGGAATGCGTTTAATATTGGCCTTCCTATATTGGAATTACCTCAAACAGATAAAATTGACGAAGGGGACATTTTAGAAATTGATACAAAAACGGGCAAAATTTTTAATAAGACAAAAAATGAGACTTATCAGGCAACAGCTATACCAGAATTTATGCAAGAGTTAATTGTAAGCGGTGGGTTGTTTAATTATGCCAAAAAAATGATCCAAAAAGGAGCTTGAAATGGGTAAATTTGTAATTTCTGTAATGGAAGGTGACGGGATTGGTCCAGAAATAGTCAAAGAGGGCCTTAAAGCTTTAGAAGAGGTAGCAAAGAGATTTAAACATACTTTTGAGTACAAGTATGTGTATGTTGGTGGGTGCTCAATTGATAGATTTGGCGTGCCTTTAACACAAGAAACAATTGATACAATCCTTTCTACCGATGCATTGTTTTTTGGATCCGTGGGTGGACCTAAATGGGAAAACTTACCGCATCACTTAAAACCTGAAGCCGGACTTTTAGGCATAAGGAAAGCTTTGGGTGCATTTGCAAACCTAAGACCTGCGAAAGTGTTTAGAGAGCTTATTAACACTTCAACGCTAAAAAAAGAAGTGATTGAAGGTATAGATTTATTAGTTGTAAGAGAACTAACTGGGGGTATTTATTTTGGAGAGCCACGCGGCTTTAGCGAAGATAAAAAGAAAGCATTTAATACAATGGTATATACAAATGAAGAAGTAAGGCGTATTGCAAAGCTTGCATTTGATATAGCCAGGCAAAGAAGAAAAAAACTAACCAGCGTTGATAAAGCAAATGTATTAGAAGTATCGCAGTTTTGGCGAAATATTGTGATTGAGGTATCCAAAGACTACCCAGATGTAGAGCTAAACCATATGTATGTGGATAATGCTGCTATGCAGCTTGTAAGAAACCCAAAACAATTTGATGTAATTGTTACAGGCAATATTTTTGGCGATATTTTAAGCGACGAAGCTAGTATGCTAACAGGATCAATTGGTATGCTTGCAAGCGCCTCCGTAGGTGGTAAAGTGGGTTTGTTTGAGCCCATCCATGGATCAGCACCAGATATTGCAGGACTTGGTGTTGCAAATCCTATTGCACAGATTGAATCCTTGGCTATGCTTTTAAAATATGGACTTAAACTTCACAAAGAAGCAAAATGTGTAGAAGATGCTGTAGCGCTAGTGTTAAAAATGGGCTATAGAACACAAGATATTGCAACAAACTCAGACAAAAAGGTAAATACGACGCAAATGGGCGATTTAATAGCAAAGGCTGTAAGCGAGGTATGAGCGAAGTTTACTTTAAAAAAGTTAAATTTGTGGGTAGCTTCATAGAAGCACCCACAAGGTTTGAACTGCCTCAGTTTGTTTTTTGCGGTAGAAGTAATGTAGGCAAATCTTCATTAATTAACGCTCTATTGAATCAAAAAATTGCTCAAGTAAGCAAAACACCAGGTAAAACAACTACTATAAATGCTTTTGTTGTAGACGAAAAATTTTACTTAATTGATGTGCCAGGATATGGTTTTGCAAAACGTTCAAAGTCAATAATAAATGCTTGGAAAAAACCTATAGATGATTATTTATTAAATGCAGGCATGCTAAGAACAGTTTTTTTACTAATAGATGCAAGAGTATCGCTTATGCCATACGATGAGCTTTTTTTAGAGTGGTTAAATTACCATAACCTAAATACTGTGGTTTTGCTGACAAAAATCGATAAAGCCTCGCAATCTCAATTAGCACTTACAAAAAAACACTTGCAAAAATTTAACTTACAGTATATTCAAACATCATCTGTTTCCAAAAAAGGTATAGATAGGCTTGCACAATTAATTATGCAAGCCTGCGATATTAGTTTTAATTTAGAGTTATTTTCTTAGCCCATTTAAGTCCACTTACATCTATTAACTCAACGGTGTAGTTGCCAGGCGCAAGCAATATATCTTTTTGCGAATTGATATTTATCGTAGCTTTTGCGCCAAGCGGTACCACTAGTGAAAATTTATTTGGTTCAATTTTGTTAAAATAGTAATTTTTAATATTATTTTTTGAGATATTTTGACTATTTGGTTTTATGTTTTCCATAACATTTCCTTTATTATCTAAAATAGCTATTTCTTCAACGAATGCACCATACGTATCAGGACCATTTGTGCGGTAAATAGTTAAGTTTAAAGAACCATTTTTCTTTATTTGCGCATTTAAAATTTCAACTTTTGGCACTTTAGATAAATTGTATAGCTTTCCATATAGGCCACCATGCAGCGCTTGATAGGTATATAATGTAATAAACATAGCGATTATGCTAAAAATCAAACCTTCTGTTTTAAGAGAAGATTCGCCTTTCCTTAAGTTATTTGAGGCTAAGAATGTTAACAATTTTGATTTTGTATCTTTAAATAATATATGATCTAAAGAAAATATACCCCCTCCAAGACTAAACATAACAAGCCCACTTGATATACCAGCTATGCCTATCTGCCACTCATCCACGCATGTTGAGCCAAGCCAGCCAGAACCAAGCAGTATGCCAAGAGAAAGCAATGTAGCACCTATAGCTGATAGCCTAGTTAAGAGTCCAAAAAGCAAACCAATACCCACAAGACCTTCAATAATAGTAAATGTAACTAAAAAAATATACAACAAATGTGGGTTATTGATAAGGTATTCTATCATTGGTTTAATAAACAATGCATGTGGTAAAAAATGATTGAATGCATGACCCATAAATGCAGGTGAGCTTGGATCTAGCTTTTGTGGATCATTTACCACTCTTCTCAAAAATGCACTAAAAAACTCCCAACCCAAAACTAAGCGAATTGGTGTTGCAAGCGTTGAAATACTGCTAAAAGAAAAAGATTTACCATTAGACATCAAAACCTCCAAACGATTAATGTATTAAGTCAAGCGTTCTTGCAAACATATAAAAGGCTAAGATAATTACAAAGTAAGAAAATATTCGAGTCAAAAATCCAGCTTTTACTTTTTTTGCAATAATTACTCCAATAGCCATACCAACAATTGCGCCTAAACTAATGTATATAGCTTGAACAATCTCAATAGAACCTACACCGCTAAGTCTTGAGAGAATACCCCATAAACAGTTTAGTGCTATGACAAGCAGGCTTGTAGCAATAGCATCTTTCATTGGAAAATCCAAAATTAAAACAAGCGTTGGCACAATTAAAAAGCCACCACCAACACCAAAAAAGCCTGTCATTAAACCAATACTAAAACCAGATAATACGAATTTAAGCCACGCTTTAGCGCCTTTTATATTTTTAAGGTTAATAGGTCCTTGAGTCTCTTTTTTATTTTGATACTCTTTTTGTTTTAGCATTAATACGCCAATGATTAACATCAATATTGAAAAGCCATACAGTATAATTTTGGAAGGTACCAAAGAATTGATATATGAGCCTAAAAATGCACCGAATATACCAGCAATAGAAAATACAATAGATATTTTCCAATGGACATACTTTTGCTTTCCAAGCATGTATTGAATGGCGCCAGCCAAAGAACCAATACCCACTACAACTAAGCTTGTGCCTGTTGCACTATGTACATTCATCTTTAGCAAGTATAATAATATAGGTATGGTTATGATTGATCCACCTGCACCTGTAAGACCAAGAGTCAGTCCAATAATAATTCCATATATTATTTCCATGTAAATTATACTAATTAATAAAAATTTTTTGTCAATGCTAATTAATATTTTTTATGCAAAACTTGACAGTTTTTATCGGATTTGTTAGAATTATAACAACTCTATTCTTAAGATAAGGAGGTTTTTTATGAAACCAAAGGTTGTCATTTTAGGAAGTGGTTTTGCTGGGTTTGGTGCCTTTTATAGCTTTGTAAAAAAAATTAATGATAAAGTTGATATTACTGTTGTTGATTCCAGTGTTTTTAGTTTATCAAAGCCTATTTTACCAGAAGTTGCATTTGGAGAGAGAGCACTAAATGAAGCGTTAATTCCGATTGGCAAATACATTGAAAAATACAACCACAAATTCATAAGAAAAGAAGTAAAATTAATTAAACCAGACACAAATCAGGTAATTTTAGAAGATGATTCAATCATAGCTTACGATTATCTTATCATAAGTTTGGGTGCTGTAAAAGATTATGATGCTATTGAAGGTTTTAGAGAATATGGCTACTCTATATGCGATTATACTCAGGCGCTAAGATTTCTTGATAGAAGGGCAAACTTAATTGGCAATAATGTAGTTATTGGAGCGTGTCTAACACAGTGGGGTAGTGCATCAACAGTTAAAACACTGGCTGCTCCTTGCGAGGGCCCAATAGGCGAGATAATGTTTATGTTAGATCATTATTTAAGGAAACACAATAGGAGAAGCAACACCAATATTACTGTATTTACGCCTGGTGAGATTTTTTTTGAAGATGTAGGTGAAAGGGTTCATAAAAATATGGAGCCAATAATTGGAAAGAGCAATATAAATGTTGTTACAAAAAAAATTTTAAAACATATTGACAAAGAATATGTGGAATTTGAAGATTCAAGCAGGCTTAATTGCGATATGGCTATAATTATTCCGCCATATAGAGGTCCAAAGTTTTTAATTGATTCAAATATTAGTGACGAAGCTGGTTTTGTTCCAACAGATAAACATATGCGCCACCCCACTTTCAAAAACATATTTGCTGCTGGTGATATAAACGCTACTTCTATGCCAAAATTGGGACACATAGCGGTAAAACAATCTCATACAGCAGCAAGCGTTATAATTAGCGAAATAATGCAAAAAGAAGAAATTATTCCTTTTGAGCCAGAAATATTGTGTATAATGAATAGAGGCGAGGAAGCAACGCTAATACTATCAGATTGGATGTATGGGGGAAACAGAGACTTAACATTTAACGGTAAGATTTCAAAACTTATGAAGATGGGTTTTGATGCATTTTACTTTTATTCTCATGGCAAAATGCCTCCAAAATGGTCTGAAGATTATTTAAATAAATTATTAGTAAAGTGTTTAAATAAATAAGTTTTTAAGCTTGAATTAATAATTTAATTTAGTATAATAAATACTAATGAAAATAAAAGAATATGCTCAATTAGATGCTATAGATGTTGTGCAATTAATTAAAAAAAGCCAATTTAGTGCGAAAGATGTTTTAGATAGCGCGCTAAATCAGATTGAAACACTTAACCCAAAATTAAATTCAGTTATATTTACATTTTACGATCTTGCTAAAAAACAATTAGAAAAAGCAGATAAAAACTCGCCTCTATATGGTACAGTAATTTTATTGAAAGATAGTTTACATGATATAGAAGGTACTTTTTCTACATTAGGCTCAAAGCTTTTAAGGAATAATATTTCTACGCAAACATCAACATTTGTAAAGCGCTTATTAGATGCAGGTTGTATTGTTGTGGGTAAAACAAATCTGCCTGAGTTTGCCTTAATGGGCACAACTGAGCCAAAACTTTTTGGTCCTACAAGAAACCCATTTAATCTTGCCTACTCACCTGGCGGTTCAAGTGGTGGCTCAGCAGCAAGTGTTGCAAGTGGTATGGTAAGTGTGGCAACTGGCAATGACGGTGGTGGTTCGATCAGGATTCCCGCTTCGATGTGTGGTTTGTTTGGGTTTAAGCCGTCAAGGTATTTTACACCTATGGGTAGTGAGTTTTTTGATACTTGGATGGGTCTTGTTGTAAACCATGTATTAACAAAAAGTGTTAGGGATAGCGCTCTTTTTTTGGATATAGAGTATGGTTTTGATGGTCCAATTTATTTCAAAAAACCTATCGAGTCTTTTTTAGAAGAGCTAAATAAACCACTTGAGCCTTTAAAAATAGCTTTAAACACACACTCGTATTTTGGCAGTGTAAATAATGAAAATGTAAGAGCAACACTTGAGGTTGCAAAAATACTAGAAAGTTTTGGTCATATTATCGAAGAAGATGAACCAAAGGTGGATTTTGAGAAGCTCTACGATACCTATATTGATTCAATGTTTATCGAAACCGCTTTTTTATTGGATTATCTGGAAAATAAATTGCATAAGAAAATTACAATTAAAGATGTTGAACCATCAACTTACATACTTGCAAAAATAGGTGATAAATTAAACGCAAAATTAAATATACAAATTAAACATTTGTGGGATAAGACTGGTTTTTATATGCGATCATTTTTTGAAAAATACGATGTTTATATGACCCCAACGCTTGCAAATCCACACATAGAATTAGGTAGTCTGTTGCCTTCTAGTATAGAAGAATTTGCACTAAAGTCAGTTTCAAAACTAGATTTGTGTTTTTACATAAAGCCTATAGTTAAAAAAATTGCATTTAAGCAGTTAAGCGCATTTCCTTTTACACAGCTTGCAAACCAAACAGGTCTTCCAGCAATGAGCATACCAGCAGGTATAAGCTCAAAAAATATACCACTTGGGGTTCATTTTATGTCGGGTTATGCAAAAGACCATTTATTGTTAAGACTTGCAAAGCAGCTTGAAGAAACACCAATCTGGTTCAGGCCTCAAAAGAAATAACTATTATGCTTTATATAGCATTCGTTTTATTAATACTTGGCTGGTCATATACTGCTGTTGTTACAAAAATAGCTCTAAATTATATCGGTCCTTTTGAGTTTACATTGTGGCGCGTTTTGGTAGGGTTTTTCTTTTTATTTTTAATTACGGTTTTTATGAAAAAATTGGAAAAGCCTAAAAGCCTAATGTGGGCATTTTTGCTTGGTTTGTTTCAAAATGCTCTACCTGTTATTTTTTACAATCTTGCCTTAGTGTATTCTTCTGCTGGAAAAGTGACTGTTTTGGGTTATATTATGCCGTTTTGGACAATACTATTAGAACGATTAATTTTAAGGACAAAATTTGAAAAATTTAAATATATTCCCATTGGCTTGTCTTTTGTTGGGTTAATTCTTATTATGGAGCCATGGTGTTTTAGATCAAGTATTTTGGGGTATTTATTTGCAATACTTTATGGTATAAGCTGGGGTATTGGTAATGTAATTTCTGTAATTATTTGGGAGAAATACCCGCACTGGGATGTTTTTTCTTTGACATTTTGGCAAATGGTGTTTGTTGTTGTAATTGTAGTGTTTTTTAGCTTATTACTCCCATCATCAAAAACTACACAGATTAATAGCTATTTAATTTTTGCAATTCTCTACACGGGTACTATAGCAACTGCTTTTGCATGGTTTTTATGGATACTGTTGTTGAAAAAATTACCAGCAAGCATCGTTGGCCTTTCATCTCTTTCTATTCCTGTATTTGCCATGATTGAATCATGCATCCAACTGCATGAAAAATTTAGTTTTTTAGATTTAACAGGCTCTTTTTTGATTATTTTGTCACTTTTGATAATTTACTTACATTCTTTACAAAAAAAGACGCAAAATTAGTTTTGCGTCTTAAAACTTAGATTTTTTTCCACTTTTTTAAGCCATCCGTATGGAGCTTTTATCTTTCCTGTTTGGATACCCGTATAATAAGTGTAGATTTTTTTGGAGTATTCGCCAATTGAGCCATCCCCTACCGTTAAGATGGTATTATCTTCTAAAACATACTCGCCAACAGGTGACACAACAGCAGCGGTGCCAAATCCACCTGCTTCTATTATTTCTTTATTTTTAATTTTTTCGATAAATTCATCCAACAAAACCTTCTTTTGTATAACTTTAAGTCCTAAAGAGGTCTGTAATTCAATAATTGATTCAGAAGTAATACTTCTTAAAATAGTATCTGTAAATTCTGGTATAACAACAGTCCCGTCTTTTTCTATATGGTAGTGGTTCATAGCGCCTGCTTCTTCAATATACTTATTTTGAGCGTCTAAATAAAGAACCTGGCTTGCATCAAATTGCTTTGCAAATTCTCCGGCTCTTAAAGATGCTGCATAATTGCCTGCTGCTTTTGATTCTCCTGTTCCGCCGCTTACCGCCCTATGGAATTTCTTTGTTATAAGCAATCTAATTGGCTTTGTAAAGCCTGCTGGGTAATAGGGGCCGCTGGGGGATAATATCACTATATATTTGTAAGATTTACTGGGGTGTACGCCTAATGAATCTTCAGTTGCAAACATAAATGGCCTAATGTAGAGCGATGCACCTTCTTGAATAGGAAACCATAACCTATCAACATCGATTAGTGCATGTATTGCTTCAACTTGAAAATTTTCATCGATACTTGGCATACAAAGAATTTCTGCAGATTTATTCAATCTTTTAGCATTTTTATCAATTCTAAATGTATAAATTTCTCCATCTGGGTGCATAAAAGCTTTGCCGCCTTCAAAAAGCGCTTGGCCATAATGCAACACGGTTGCGCCAGGCGATATTGATAGTGGCCCATAAGGTATAATTCTAGCGTTTTGCCACTGGCCATCTTCGTAGTCTACAATCAACATATGGTCAGTCCTAATTTGCCCAAAAGGCAGACTTTGGGTAGGTTTTAATGCCTCACTTCTTCTTTTAGATTTTGGTTTTAAAAGATAAGCAATGTTCATAACACACTCCTTAAAATTAAAGTTATTTAGTTTTATATTACTTAATAAATTAAATGTCAAGTTTTTAAAAAGCAATAGGTATCATTTAGCGTGGCTATTTTGGCTTTATGCAACTCGACTAGATACAAAAGATGCGCTATTGCTTCTGAGTGAGCAAACCACTTTTGTGCAATAGGAAAATCCTCCCAATTTTTGTATTTTATATCCCAATGCATTTTCGAAGCTATTTCGTATGGGCTTTTTGGGATTTTTGGATCAATCAGGCTTAGTATTTCATTTAGTCTATCTTTATGATGTTCTTTTAACTCATCGATTCTTTTTTGGAGGTTATAAAAAATTCTTCTATGACCGGGCAAAACTGTTTTAACATTTAAATTGTAAACTTTATCAAGACTATCTAAATATTGCTTCAGTGGATTTTCATTTTCATATGCTGCAGATATATTGGGTGTTATGTCTTTTAAAACATGGTCTGAAGAAAAAAATAACTTTAGGTTTGGTTCATATAAACAAACAATGCCTTTTGTGTGGCCAGGTGTTTTAATACATTGAAAAGCAAAACCATCGTAATTTAATACTTCACCATCCTCCACAAATTTTACTTTAGCAGATAATTTACCTTTGAAAGCATATTTATAGCCTGGATGCTTTTGAATTGCATTTGAAAGGGCATTTATGGGGAAGCCATATTTTTTAGCGTATTGTGCTTCTTGCAGCCAAAATTCATCCCAATTTGTCCCCAATATGTATGGTGCATCTTCTTGCGTACAATAAACAGTAGATTGTGGCGTAGATAGTTTGCCAATAAGGCCACTGTGGTCTGCGTGCATGTGTGTTATTAAAAAATCTGTGTTTGATAAATCAACATCTAGTTTTAAAAGTGCGTTTTTTAGAGCCTCTTCGCACTCTGGCCTATTCATTCCCGTATCAATAATTAAATTTCTGTTACCTTTAATTATATAAGAATTTATTGATTTTAGAGGATTTTGTGGAAGAGGCACCTCGACTTTGTAAATATTATCTAAAATGTATTCTATATTAATTTTAAACCTCTCCTAAATAACTTTTTCTCACATCTTCGTTTTGTAGTAAATTGTCTGCTATATTTTCCAGTACGATTTTTCCTGTTTCAAGCACATATCCATAATGGGCTATTTTGAGAGCCATTGCTGCATTTTGCTCTACAAGCAAAATTGTCATTCCTTCACGATTTAGGTGTTGTATAATTTCAAAAACTTCCTGTACTACCTTTGGTGCCAAACCTAGTGATGGCTCATCAAGCATCAAAAGCGAGGGTTCACTCATAAGCGCTCTTCCAAGCGCAAGCATTTGCTGCTCGCCCCCAGAAAGTGTGCCAGCGTATTGCTTAGCACGTTTTTTTAAAATAGGAAATATTTGGAATATCCGTTCATACTTTTCTTCTAACTCAGCAGAAAGTTTGTTGAACGCGCCTATGCGCAAATTTTCTAATACTGTAAGGTTGACGAAAACTTTTCTTCCTTCTGGAACAAGGGCAATGCCGCGTTTTATGCGTTGGTATGTTTTTTCCTTTGATATGTTATGGGATAAGAAATTTACCTCACCGCTTGATGGCACAAGGCCTACAATGGATTTTAGTGTGCTTGATTTTCCTGCG
The DNA here is from genome assembly GCF_002119425.1 of Desulfurella amilsii. Taxonomy (NCBI): domain Bacteria; kingdom Pseudomonadati; phylum Campylobacterota; class Desulfurellia; order Desulfurellales; family Desulfurellaceae; genus Desulfurella; species Desulfurella amilsii. Next base: position 235,258 of record NZ_MDSU01000001.1, read on the forward strand.
CCATTTGGACCAATTAAAGTGACAATTTTGCCTTCTGGTACTTCAAATGATATGTTATCTACAGCATGGATCAGTTTATAATAGACACCTAAATTTCTAATTTTTAACATTTGCTTCACCTAAGTATGCAATAATTACTTTTGGATCTTTTTGAATTTCTTCTGGTGTTCCTTCTGCTATCTTTGCACCATAATCAAGCACATAAATTTTTTGACAAATTCCCATAACAAACTTCATATCATGCTCTATTAAAAATACTGTTAGGTTAAAAGTATCCTTGATTTCTTTAATAAAGTACATTAAGGCAATCTTCTCATTAGGGTTCATGCCTGCTGCTGGCTCGTCTAATAGTAAAAGCTTAGGAGAAGTAGCAAGTGCCCTTGCAATTTCCACTTTTCTTTGTTCACCATAGGAAAGACCTGTTGCTTTTAAGTGGGCTTTTTCTTTTAGATTAATTTTTTCCAGCAATTCTAGTGCTTTATCTTTTATTTCTTTTTCTTGTTTTAAAAAGCGTGGGGTTTTTAAAATGGGATCAAATAATCCATATTTGGTTTTATGAGCAAAACCAATCATTATATTTTCAAGTACTGTTAAATTTTCAAACAACCTTATATTTTGAAATGTCCTTGCCATACCAAGCGGCACAATTTTGTATGGTTTAAAACCAGCGATGTTGTTGCCTTCAAAAATAATACTACCTGTGGTAGGCTTTAGGTTGCATGTGATTACATTAAACATTGTGGTTTTGCCAGCACCATTGGGGCCAATGAGACCTGTTATACTTGATTTAGCAACACTTAATGATACATCATTTAAGGCAACTAGCCCGCCAAATTCCATTGTTATATGTTCACAAGATAGTATGTTATTTTGCATTTTTTCTTCCACCTTTTATAGCACTAAATAACCAATCCCATGAAAATTCCTTTTTACCCATTATGCCTTCCCTTGCAAAAATCATTACAAAAATCAATAGTAGAGCAAATATAATCATTCGAAGGCCGGGTATGCCTGGCGTTGTGATACCGAATATATGCATTGGCTGATCAAATACTCTGAGTAACTCAGAACCCCAAACTATAACAATAGTAGAAATAGCAGTGCCCGTAATGCTTCCAAGACCACCCATAACAATGATAACAAGTAGATTAAAGGTTAAGAAAAATGTAAAAAGTGTAGGAGATATAGTTGTTATCAAGTGCGCGAGCAAGCCTCCGGCAACGCCTTGAAAAAAGGCCCCTACAACAAATGCAATCATTTTCATTTTGAATGTATTTATACCCATTGCGACTGCGGCATCTTCGTCATCCCTTATTGCTTTCATGGCTCTACCGTAATTAGAATTTATTATGCTCATTACAACAAAAATAGTAAATAAAAGCCACCCATAACTCCACCAAACATTTGTGTAGCTTGATATACCTTTTAAGCCAAGTGGGCCGTTTGTTATTGTAATGGCATTATTTGCAATTATGTCTATAACTATGCCAAAGCCTAGCGTAACGATGGCTAAGTAGTCTCCTCGTGTTCTAAACACAGGAAAACCCAAAATAAAACCAAAAAATGCTGTTACTAAGCCAGCTACTATAAGCGCAGGCAAAAAAGGCAAATGAATAGAACCCAATATTGGCATAATAGGGTCTATTATAAACATTGCTTGCTTTTGCGCAGGCGTCAAGCTTAAAAGCGCTGCAGTATATGCACCTACTGCAGCAAATCCATTTGGAGCAAGTGAAAACTGACCAGCAATACCATTTATGAGATTGTAACTTACAGCAAATATCATTGTTATTGCAATATTATTTAGGATTATGATTGTATATTGATTAAAGTGGTGACTTGCGTAATATAAGAAAGCAAACAGCAATAATATACTTAAAATTGTTAAAATTGTATTTCTACTCATATTAAAATCTCTTCCTTTCTAATTCTTTTCCCATAATACCTGTTGGTTTAAACAAAAGTACAAGTATTAATAGCAAGAAGGCAAAAGCGTCCTTATAACCAGCTAAACTAGGAAAAAAGGCAACGATTAACACTTCTGAGATGCCAAGCACAAGCCCGCCAATTGCAGCACCAGCCACATCACCAATACCACCTAACACTGCGGCTGCAAAAGCTTTCAAACCAGGCATAATACCCATTAGAGGGTTTATTGAAGGATACTGTGTAGACCACAAGATGCCACCTACTGCTGCCAAGGAAGAGCCTATAAAAAAAACCAAAGAGATAACGATATCAACATTTATACCCATAAGACTTGTGGTATCTATATCTAGCGCAATTGATCGCATTGCCATACCATACTTTGTATGATGCAAAATATAGAGCAACACATATAAAAGTACAAGTGCCAGAATAGGTGTATAAATGCTTACAACGGGCAAGTATATTTGATTAAAATTTAGAACGCCTTGGAAAATAGGCGCGATTGGAAAAGCCTCTGGTACACCACCAAATAGCACTAAAAACAGATTCTCAAGAAAAAAAGATACACCAACAGCCGTAATTAACAAAGAAACACGGTTTGCATTGCGAATTGGCCTATATGCTAATCGTTCAACCAAAACACCAGCAAAGCCTGTTAGTATAATCGCAGTAGTAAAAGAGACCCACCACGGTAGCATAAATGCACTAATTCCAAAAAACGCCAAATATGCCCCTACCATTAAAATATCGCCATGAGCAAAGTTTATCATTCTTAAAACGCCATACACCATCGTGTAACCAATGGCAACAAGAGCATACAAGCTGCCCACAGAAATTCCATTTATTAATTGCTGTATAATGGTTGTTAACATTTATTTAGTCATCCTTTTAGAAAATATATAGTTTTTAATTTTGTAAAAGGAGCAGCAAGTGCTGCCCCAGAAGTAGCCTTTGAATTTAAGGATTGATTGTTGTAACATACACAAATTTGCCGTTTTCAACTTTCTCAATAACAGCTGGTTTTATCGCATCACCATTAACAAGCGTAATGCTGCCAGTTATGCCTTGAAAGTTTTTGGTTTCTCTAAGTGCTGTATTAATTTTGACTGGATTGTCTGATTTTGCTCTGTCGATTGCGTTAACTAACATAAAATATGAATCCGCTGATAAAGCAGCAAAGTTATCGGGTAATTTTTTGTATTTTGCCATATAGGCTTGCTCAAATTTTTTGCCCAAAGCAGTTTTTATAGCTTCTGGAGCAAAACCTGTTGTAAACGTTAAACCATTTACTGCAGAGCCACCAACTTTTATTAATGCGGCTTCTGCTGCACCATCCCCGGCTAATATTGTTTGTTTTAAGCCGAATTCCCTTGCTTGTCTTGCAAAAAGAGCCATTTCTTGATAATAGCATGGCATATAGATAATTTGTGGGTTTGAAGGCTTAAGAGCAGCTATTTGAGCAGAAAAATTGCTTTCTCCAGTTTGTATAAATGTTTTAGCTACAATTTTACCACCCAATTTTTTGAAATTTTCTTCAAAAAATTTTGCAAGTCCAACAGAGTAGTCTTGTGCTGAGTCTATAACAATTGCTGCAGTTTTTGCATGTAAATTTTTTACTGCATAAATGGCTGCAACTTTGCCTTGAAATGGGTCAATAAAGCATGCTCTTGAAATGAAATTTTTACCTTGAGTTAGCAATGGGCTTGTTCCAGTGGGTGTAATTAGCGGAATTTTGGCTTTTTCCACAATAGGTGTAGCAGACATAACATTACCTGAAATTAGAGGACCGATAATTGCATCGACTTTGTTGTTGTAGACAAGTTTGTTTACAGCATTTGCTGCCTGGACTTTATCGCCCTGATCGTCTACTAGTATAAGGTCAATTTTTTTACCCAAGGCAGTTGGCATAATTTCTTTAGCTACCTGTAGACCATCCCAAGAACTTTGTCCAAAAGCGGCAATTGGCCCTGTCATTGAAAATACAACACCAACCTTAATGGTGCTTTGCGCTGCAAGAGATTTGTTTGCACCAAATCCAAAAGTAAACACAGCTGCTAATACAAACAAGACTGTTTTAAACAGCGTACTTTTCATAAGAACCCCCTTTCTTAAAATTATTTCTTATTATAATTTTTTACTTTTAATAAGTCAACTATTTGTAATTAAAATAATTTAAAAATAAATGCATTTTTAATTAATTAACTTAATTAAAAATCTGAAGAAATTTTGGCAATGTTAACTCAATTGTGTTGCTCATTCTGTTTCTTTTGTATCCCCACTCTTTCTGCTAGTTCTTGCTTTTCTTTAAACATTCGTACTCAATACATTAAGCCTTTTTGATTTGATATGCTTTATATAAAGTTTGCTTCGTTAGCCTCTCTTTACTTAGGGCTTAACACTATTCATTGTACACTGCCTGCGAAAAAAATTGACATAATATATGTAAATTCATATAATAAATATGATAAATGTACTTTTATATTTATGTATATTAAAAATTTGGAGGAGGTTATTTGTGTTTGGTGTTGATGAAAAATTGGAATCTATTTACAAAGAGGTGACAGATAGGAATACCGGAGAAACTGAATATCTTCAGGCGGTAAAAGAGGTATTAGCTTCACTACCACCAGTGCTTGCTAAACATCCTGAGTTTTATGAATATAATATCATTGAGCGTCTTTGTGAACCTGATCGTCAAATTATATTCAGGATTGTATGGGAAGATGATAAAGGTGAATTGCATATAAACAGAGGCTTTCGCATTCAATTTAATAATGCTTTAGGTCCTTATAAAGGAGGATTAAGATTTCACTCCTCCGTTTATCTGGGAATTGTAAAATTTCTTGGATTTGAACAGATCTTTAAGAATGCTTTAACTGGAATGCCAATAGGCGGGGCCAAGGGCGGTTCCGACTTTGATCCACATGATAAGTCAGACCGAGAAATAATGAGATTTTGTAGAAGATTCATGACAGAGCTATACAGATATCTGGGAGATGATATAGATGTTCCAGCAGGAGACATAGGAGTTGGCCAAAGAGAAATAGGTTATTTGTTTGGGCAATATAAGAGGTTAACTCACAAATTTGAAGCTGGAGTCATAACAGGTAAAAAACTGAATTGGGGAGGAAGTCAGGTAAGAACGGAGGCTACGGGTTATGGGCTGGTATATTTTGTGGATGAAATGTTGAGAGATCATAAAAAATCATTTGATGGTATGAAGGTAACGATTTCTGGCTCTGGAAATGTAGCTATATATGCGGCGGAAAAGGTGACTCAGTTGGGCGGAAAGGTTACCGCAATGAGTGATTCAAAGGGTGTAATTTATGATGAAAGTGGTATCAATGTTGAGACGGTAAAACAGATTAAAGAGATTGAAAGAAAGAGAATTAAGGAATATACAAAGTTTCATGAAACGGCTACTTATTATGAGGGCGGCAATATATGGAAAATCAAAACAGACATTGCCTTGCCCTGCGCTACGGAAAACGAACTAACAAAAAAAGATGCAGATACACTGATTAAGGATGGTGTCATTGCCGTTGGTGAGGGCGCCAATATGCCGACCACACCCGAAGGAATTAAAACTTTTTTAGATGCAGGAGTTTTATTTGCACCCGCTAAAGCGGCTAATGCAGGTGGTGTGGCAACATCAGCTCTAGAAATGATTCAAAACAGCCGTCATGATGTCTGGACATTTGAGTATACAGACAAAAGGCTAAAAGAGATTATGGTGAATATATATAAAACTTGCAATGAAACATCAGATGAGTTTGGATCGCCGGGAAATTTAATCACAGGTGCTAATATAGCAGGATTTATTAGAGTGGCAACGGCTATGATAGATCAGGGCGTTATATAGGTTTATCTCTAAAACAAAAAAGTCTGGGGTTAGGGAATGTTGGCTACTTTTTTTATACTGATATTAGCTACTCCACCTAACGCTAGTCAAGAATAGGTTTATTTAACCACTTATATAATTTTAAGCAAATAATAAATGTAGGTGAATAAATTGATGCTAAATATAAATCCATTTAATTTTTTAAAAGCATAGGTCCAAAAAAGCATTAATGCTATGTTAAATAATGCAATATAAGCACTAAGAAGAGCGCTTTGCGTTATTGTCCACTCGGTTAAAAGTATACCAATACTAACTGGAAAGCTTGATTGAAAAACCATTGCACCGCTAATGTTACCAAAGGCTAAAATATCTTTATTTTTAAGCGTCCACGTTAGAGAGTTAATTTTTTCCGGCAACTCAGTTGCAATAGGAGAAATAAGCAGGGAAAATATCAGTGGATTAAACCCGAAATGCTGGCTTAAAGTACTTAATTGATTTACAAATGCATAAGCTCCAAAAATCATAACAGACAAAGAGAAAAACAACTGAAAAAAGCCTACAAACAAATTTTCTTTTAGCTTTAGATATTTTGAAAATGATAATTTGTCTTCAAATTCTAACTTTGAACTTCTGCCTTTGAATGTTAAATACATGTATAATATATAAATCAAAATTATTACTAAAGCCATTAAATGTTTTAGGTTAGTCAACTGGGTTGTTGCAATTGCAAGCGTATAAGATATCAAAAAAAATATTAAGTCTCTCTTTGTAGTTTTTTTCTCTATGTTAACATTAAAAGTACCTTTTTTAAAGAAATACCTTATTGTAACGCCTATGCCGACCATAAAAAAACCAAGCGTTGAAAGCATAAAAGGTGCGCCAAGTATAGCACCTATGCCAATTTCGTGTGCTGAATGTTTTAAAAATAAAATTGCAATAACGGGTAGTATAGTTTCTGGCAAAGCAGTGCCAATAGCCGCTAAAATTGAGCCAATTACTGCTTGGGAAAGGTTTAATTTAAAGCCAATATATTCTAAAGAGTTAGTAAAAGTCTCACTTGCAATAACTATAAAAAAAATACTTAGCAAAAGCAATGCAATTGGTATAACCATTAAAAATTATGTTAACATATAAAGCTAATTGAGTCAAGAAATTACTTATTCTGTTGGGAAGTTAAAGTCTTTAAAAAATTTTTTGTAAAAAATTAAGTATAGTCCTTGCAAAAAAGCAGCCATAAAAAATGGTATTGCAAAAAGGCTAGCATCAAAAAGAATACCGGCAACGTAAGGACCTATAGAACGTGGGAACTGCATAGAAGCTGAATTTATGCTTACCGCAAACCCTCTTCTTTTGTCTCTAACTAGACTTACAGTAAGTGCTTGCCTTGCACCTGCTGAGCTTCTATTAAAAATCTGATGAAAAATGTAAAATATTGATGCTATAATGTAGGATGGTGCAAGTGGTAATAGAATTAAGAAAACTAGTCCAATAAGCCTTTGGATAAAAACAGATTTTATAATGCCAACACGTAAAGAGAGTTTGCCTGTATAAAAAGATAGTATAGCGCTAAGTAAAAATGTTATTGCAAAAATTAGGCCAATGTGCTTTGCACCAACCCCAAATCTTACGGCAAAAAAGTAGGCTATTAAGGGGCCTTTAAGGCCAATTGCTAAACCATTAATACTGTTTAGCCCTATAAGCTTTAATAAGTTAAAATTTTCTTTTTTATTAACGCTTTGTTCTTGCGTATTTGATAAGCTTGATTTTGCAACTTTTGATCTATAGTTTTCTTTAACTTCTAACAGTAAAACTAGCGTTAATATTGCAAACACAAATATTATTATATATGGTAGTTGATATTCTAAATTATTTTGCTTAAATTTTAAAAAAGAAAAAACCATTGCAAAAGCAGAGCCGATTGACATACCCAAAAATCCCAAAGCAGTATTTAAGCTAAAAATGGCTCCTCGCGTATTTGGTTTTATATTTTCTGCCAAAAGCGCTTGTTCTGCAGGCGAAAAAGGACCTGCTGCGCCATTTGCGCCAAGGCCGAAACTCCCAAAAGCACTAAAAATCGCAATGGCATAAATATCGGTTGCAAAAAGCATACCTAGGCTTGCAATCATCAAAAGTACGGTGTATATCACTAAAAAAGGTTTTCGTTTAGTTTTATCGCTAATTATACCCACGAATAAACTTCCAAAAGCACCAAATAAGCTTACAAATGTGTAAACCAATCCTATTTGAAAGCCATTATAGCCCATTGCTTTTAAGTATAGAGCAAAGTCGACGATTAAGAGACCTTGCCCAATGCTCCTTAAGAATCTTACGAATAAGAGATATTTTATGTTTTTATTCATTTAAAAAATGCAAATTTGATTTTTTAGAGGTTAGGTTAAGTTTATACGCATACTCAAAGAATATCTCAAGCGATTTTATTTTATTTTCGCCTAGATCGTAGGATAAATTATTTTTTAAGTAATCATAGGCTTTGTTGTAATCATAATTGTGCGTATCACAAAAAGCTTCGGCAATTGTTTCTAAATGATTTATACCCCAATTTTTTGCTTTTAAAAATAAGTCAGTGTAATGCGTTGGTATTTTTTTGTTTGCAATCCACAGCGCAAACACAAAAGGGTACCCGCTAAATTCCATCCATTCATAAGCCAAATCAATAACTTGCTCATCTGTGTGTTCTATGCGATAGAGCGCATTATCCCCTATAACAAGCTCACAATCAGCTTTATCTTCAGTGTATTCTACACCAATCTTATACTTATAAGCAAATAGAATTTTAGTTAATGCAACGGATGTATTTGAATTTTTATCAAGCTTAACAGTTTTGACTTTATTGAGAGGTTTTTTTAAAAATAATGCCACACTTTTTACTTTGTAATCGCTTGATATGCAAACATTTGGTATAATGTAATGATCAGATTTTGCATACTCAATTGAGGGTGCTATACCCACATCAACCTGTTTTTCGTAAAGCATTTTTGCGCATACTGATGGCATTTTTCTGATAAACTCAATATCGTTATCTATTATTTTATTTACAAGTGCAAAATAAAGTGGGTAAGCGTTTAAAAAATCAACCAGTACAACTTTCATGCTTTATCCTCCAAAATAATGATTTTAGAGCTAAACTCTAATGCACTAACTAGTTTTGAAGCGTTAAATAAATTATCAGAAATCGCAAAAACGCCGTGTCCTTTTGCCACAACGATCTGTTTTTTTGATTCAAAAAAATACTGAGCTATTGCATATTTTGCCTCATCCCAATTTTTTATATCGAGCACATCAACCTGTTTTAAAAATAACCTGCCTTCGTGGTCTTTAGGTGTAATTTTGCTATGTTTTATTGATAGGGCAACCGTGTAAGGACTATGGGCATGTACTATTGCTTTTACCTCATCAATTTTTTTGTAAATATTAACATGCAGTTCTACCTCACTTGAAGCGGCATTCCAGCGAACATCCCTTTCCAGCTCAATTTTTACAATATCCTTACTTTTTAAACCAAATAAACTCATGCCAGTTTTTGTTATCCAAATTCCATCTTTTACCTTAGAGCTCATATTACCACTTGATGCATCAACAAGTCCCATCAAAAATAGCATGTCTCCAATTCTTTTAAACTCACTTATCATATTTTCTCCTGTAAATGATATATCCTGCAATTAATACTAGTGCGAATATAAGTAAACCTAAACTAAATCTGTGCATATAGTATTTTAGAAGATCTGGATTTTTACCTACAAAATAGCCAATAAAGGCTAATCCAGCAGTGTATATTAAAGCACCCGCTGTTGTAAAAAGGCTAAATGCAAATACTCTCATTTTCGAAAGACCAGCGGGTATAGAAATTAGGTGTCTAATTGTAGGCAAGAGTCTTCCAATAAAAACACTTATCGCTCCGTGCTTTTCAAAGAAAATAACTGTTTTTTTCAAAGCATGATCAAGTCTAAAGATTCTTCCAAACTTTAAAACAAATTTTAAGCCCAGAGTTTTTGAAATATAATAATTAAAAAGTGCTCCGAACAAACTTCCAAGTGTTCCATCAATAATCACTATCCATAAATTCATTTTTCCAGTAGCTGCTAAATATCCAGCAGGAGGGATGACAAATTCTCCAGGCAGTGGCACAATAGAGCTTTCCAAAAACATCAATAAAAAAATACCAATGTATCCTGATGCTCCAATAGCATTTACTAAAAAATTAGCAAAATCAACTAGGTAACTCATATAACTCCTTTTTTTGCTGCCAAAAATAAGTATTGTTGGGCAACACCGGCGTATTTTCCAAAATAATCTTTTCCGAATTCTTCAATAATTCTTACACTTTGTTTAGTATCGTTAAAATAAAGTTTTTCTATAATTCTTTTTATCCATACATCAGTGCAAAATACCTCGTAGCGTCTATATGCAAAAAGCAAGATGCAATCTGCTACCTTGGATCCTATCCCTTTTATACCCATTAATTCTTTTTTTGCAAAATTAGTATCGAGATTGTGTAAATAATAAAAGAATTCCTTGCTCTTTTGCAGCTGAGCTATATATTTTTTTCTAAAGCCAAAACCGCAATTTTGTAGTTTATTTTCATCGAAGTCTACACCACAGACTGGAAATGTGTAACCAAGACCCGTTTGGTTGCCGTATACCGTACACATTCTATCTAGCATTAGCCTTATGCGCTTAATATTATTAAAAGCTGAGCATATGAAAGACACAGTAGCCTCATAAGGGTTTTGCGTTAATATAACTAAGCCTTCAAAAGCTTTTACTGCTTTTTTTATGTATTTGTCAACTGAGATCTGCTCAATAATCTTATCAAAGTCAATATCTAGCGAGAAAAATCTCTTTATATAGTTTTCATCGGCATTGTTATAGTATAAGTAATTGCCGTCAAAATACACATCAAAAATTACGCTAGAAAATATTCTGTAGCCATCGTTTATTTTTGATATCCTAAAAATCTGGCCACTTTCTAATGTATATTCTAAATTAAATTTAAATGGCACCTTTATTTTATTCATTCTTTAGCCTTTGCAGTTTATTTTTGGTTTGCCTGTAGGATTCTTTTAATTCTTCATTGTCTGGATCTTCGGCAATTCTTTTTAAGTAATAGTGCATTTGTTTTTTGAGCTTTTCCAACTCTAAAGTATTCATAAGCATTAAAAAATTTGCGCGTTTTTGAGAAATTGATTCTTCTTGCGTTAATAAATACAATTCATAGCACATTGAAGCACTTTGTTTATCCAAAGTGGATACAAATTGTTCAAAACTAACGTCTTTGTTTTGCGTAAGTTTAAAAAATATCTCTTTAAGCACAACGTCAAAGTTCTTTGCAAATTCTTCCTTGTCTTCTATCCAATCTAGTAAAAAAGGGTCTTTTAGTAGGTAAGAAATTATGTAGTGGCTTTTTGTGTATGTTTTTTTGGCTGTCTCTTGCGATTTATAGTTTTTTTGAACAATGTTTAAGTTTAGAAGTCGTCTTGCTTTTGAGTAATATAGGCTTTTTAACACAGAGTCGCTAATATTGTCTATGGCATTTTTTATAGCATTAATTGCACTGGCAACTGATATTGGTTGTGATTGACTAAGTCTAGCATTTTGCAAATTGTGCTGTTTTAATATCTTTTCTTCTAAAAAACTGAAATAGTCTTTTGCGCTTTGCAATAGTTTTTTATACTCTTGTATAGAGTATTTCATTACAAAGCTATCTGGATCTTCTTTTTGTGTATCATTAAGGCTAAACTCTACCACATATGCATCCAACTGACCCAAAACTTTGGTGTTTTTTAACATTGCGTTTATACCGGCTTCGTCTGAGTCGAAATTGAAGTAAATTTTATCAGTGTATCTTTTGATAAGCCTAATGTGGTAATCGGACAAATTTGTGCCCATTGTTGCGCTTGTGCACTGCAAACCTTCTTGGTATAATCTGATGCAATCAAAATAACCTTCACAAACTATAAGGTAATCTTTTGTGTAGGTTTTTGCTTTATCAAAACCATAGAGCAATCGCTGCTTTAAAAATATGGCAGTTTCTTTCGTATTTATATACTTTGCTTTTTGGTTATCATGCAGGGCTCTGCCTGCAAACCCTACAATCTTACCATATTCATCGGATATTGGAAACATCAATCTTCCAGCAAATATATTGTAAGCGTTGGATACAATCCCACTTTCGTTAAGTAGCTTGATTGAGTATTTTTTAAGTAAAAAATCCACTAGCGAGTTGTCATTTGGGTTATAACCGAGTTGAAAGACTTCCTGGGTTTCCTGTTTTATTTGTCTTTTTTCAAGATAATTTTGCGCAAAGTCAGAATTTTTAAGTTTTTTTTGAAAAAATTCGCATGCAAATTTGTTTACATCAAACAATAGGTTTTCTTTCTTTGTGCTTTCATCTTCGGAATTAATCTCTAACCCAAGCTGAAGCGCCAAATTCTTAATAGCCTCTTTAAAATCTAAATTTTCAATTTTCATATAAAAAGTTATTACATCACCACTTTCTCCGCAACCAAAACAATGAAAAAATTGTTTTTCTTTGTTTACAGTAAAAGACGGCGTTTTTTCGGAATGAAAAGGGCATAAACCAATATAATTATTACCGCTTTTTTTTAAATTTATGTACCTATTTATAAAATCGACGATGTCCAATCTACTTTTAATTTCTTCAACTAAATTCATTTCAAAATCACTATTGTAGCACCATCTCCGCCTAAATTAGGTGGTGCCATCGAAAAACTCTCAACCGATTTGTGTTCTTTTAATAAATTCCTTACCATTTCTTTCAATACACCACTACCTTTTCCATGGATTATACGAACTTCTTTGATGTTGTTTAAAGCAGCATACTCCAAGAATTGTAAAACCTCTAGTTCTGCTTCAAACGCATGCATGCCAATAATGTTTAGCTCTTTTGTTTCTTTTGGTGAATGAATTACATTTAAGCTGCTCTGTTTAATTTTTGGTTGCTTTTTTTCAAGCAATGATGTTTTTGCACTAACTATTTTGCCATCTATATTGACTTGAACGTATTCACCTTTAATACCAATTATTGTACCAATAGATTTTCCAAGTTGAACGGTATCCCCTTTTTCAAATGTTTGAGGATTGTTTAGGTTTTGTATTTTTGGGTGTATGTTTGCCGTTTCTAGTGTATTTACAAGTCTTTGAGCGTCTTTTATTTCTTTTGTTTTGATAACTCTTGATATTTCTTTTTTAAGGGAGTCAAACAAATGGTTATATTGATTTACTGTTTCATTATGTTCGCTAAGCAAATTTTGTTTTAGTTGAGCTATTTCAAGATTGAGCTTATTAAAAAGCATCTTGTATCTTTTTATAAGATTTGTATATAAAGCTTTTTTATTTATCATATCATTGAGCTCTTTTTCATATTTGTCAAATATTTGACTTTCTTTTGATTCAAAAACCTTTTTTGAGATTTCAAATATTTCATTGTTTAAGTATTTTTGCATAATTTCTATACCGTAGCTTTTGCCAATTTTACCAAAAACAAGTTTATAGGTTGGCTGTAATTTTTCCTCATTAAATTCAAAAGCAGCTAATCGCACATTGTCTATTTCTTTTAGTTTGTATACTAAGTTTCTATAATGCGTGCTCATTATAAGCATTGGGTTTTTTTTATTCAGATAAGAAAAGATAGCATATACTATGGCGTAGGCTTCTTCTGGGCTTGTGCCACTTCCTGGCTCATCCAATAATATTAGCGAGTTTTCATCAAATTTCTCAATTATTTCTTTTATTCTCACCATATTGGAAGAAAAGGTACTTAAGCTTTCGGTTTGCTGCTCATCGCCTATAACGGCAAAAACGTTTGAGACTTTGCCAACACAAAAGTATTGCGCACAAACTGGAATAGTTGCAAACGCACATAGCACAGCCAGCCCTACTTGCTTTATAAACACTGTTTTGCCGCCGGTATTTGGTCCTGTTATGATTAAAGACCCATTTAATTCTAAACTGTTTCCTACAACATTTTGCTGCGTTTTTAAAAGCAAAGGATGTTTTAAATCTTGTGCAATAAGGCGCTTTGTTTCATCAAAGTGTGTTAAATGTGCATCAAATTTATTTGCAAATAAAATTTTTGCACAAAAACTATCGAGTTTTGCCAGTTCTTTTGTATTATGTATAAGTTCTTTAGTGTACTTTCTAATTAGGTTGGTAAAAGCTGTTAAAATTTTTTGAGTTTCTTTGGTTTCTTCCAAAATTAAATCTTCAAGATAATTATTTTTTTCAAACACTTCGTATGGTTCTACAAAAAAACCTGCTTTTGATATATCGACCTTTCTGGCTTTAATGTACTCTTTGTAGTTTGGTTTAACCAGTATCGTAAACCTAGAATTTTTCAAAAACACATTTGTGTCAAGCAAGATATTTTGCAACCCTTTTTTTCTTACAAAAAAGTGCAAAAACGTAGCTATCTCATCCTTTGTGGATTTTATTTTAGAACGCAAAAAAGAAAGCTTTTTTGTGCTTGCGTCCTTAACGTATCCTGTTTCGTCTATTGTTTGGGCTATTAAAATTTTTAATTTATCAAGGTTTGCAAATGTAATGTAATTTTTTAGTTTATCCTCAAGATTTTTATTTAAGTTGCTAATAAAATCAATAAAAGTATATACGTAGTAAATTTCTTTTGCGCTTAATATAGAGTATGAAGCTTGATTTAAATAGGTGTCTATGTATATATCGTCTAGAGTTGGAATTGATTTGCCAAGAACTTCAAAGAAAATTTCCAAAAATTTTGTACTTTGTTGTACTGTTTCAAAATCAAATATAGGCTCAATTTGAGCAGTGTATTCTTTCCCATAAGTTGTTTGAGCAAACTCGTTTAGTATATTTTTTAATTTATCAAACTCTAAAATTTCAACACAACTTTTCATACCTTCGATATTATATACACTAATTTAAATTTTTGAAAAAATTTTTTAGGGTTGAAATTTTATAATATATGTATATTATAGAGTAAGAAATTCACTTACTAGGAGGTAGTTATGTTAAAGCGCGTAGCTTTAGTGTCGTGTTTTGCTTTACTTTTGTTATTCAACTTTGCATTTGCAAAGGTTGGTATTTTAAGCACTCAAGAAGTTGCATCTATGATTGGTAAAAAGGGCGTGGTAATTGTTGACGCAAGACCTCAAGAAGCCTATTTAAAAGCTCATTTATCTAACGCAATTAATTTGACACCCGCAGGCGAGCTTTTTAGCGAAAAATATGGGGTTAAAGCAGCAAGTATCGCAAATAATACCCAGCTTGAAGAAGTTTTGTCAAATGCAGGTATTTTGCCTGCAGACACTGTAATAGTTTATTCTGGTGGCGATAACCCCGCTTTTTTTCTAACCAATGCAACAAGGGTTATATTAGCTCTAAAATGGGCTGGTGTAAAAAATGTTTATTTTATGAATGGTGGTTTTGAAAAGTGGGTAGATGAAAAAAGGCCTCTACAATCTGGCCAGGTGAAGCTGTCAAAAACTCAGTTTGTTATAAATCACAATGCACCTCAATCTTACATTTTTAGTGATTTTGTTGAATGGGCTGTAAATAATGAAAATAAAATACAAATTGTTGATGTAAGACCAACTCCCCAATATACAGGTGAATTTACCAGCGATAAGCGTCTTGCAAAATTTGGCCATATAAAAGGGGCATTAAATTTGCCAGTTGGAGAGTATGTAAAAAAAGTGGATAATTACTTTTTAGTTAAAACTCCTCAAGAAATGGAAGGAATGCTTAAAAAAGCAGGTATAAATCAAGACAAACCAATCATTTCTTATTGCAATACAGGTTATTTTGCAAGTGGTTTATGGTTTGTTGAAAGAGCTTTGTTTGATAACGAGTTAGTTTTCACATACAATGGCTCAATGGTAAGTGCTTCAAGAAATCCAAATATACCGATTGTAACTGGATCATCCCCTCTATAACAATATTTAGCAAAGGGCAAACATGCGCCCTTTGCTCCCTCTACAATTAAAAAATTTTTGATATAATCAAGCTATGAGTTATGTAGAAATTTTTGCGGACAAATCCCTTTTACATGATATTCCAAAACTTCCCGGTGTATATAAGATCTTTTCCCAGGAAAACGAGCTTTTGTATGTGGGCAAAGCTAAAAATTTAAGAAACAGGCTTGCTTCTTATCTTAGAAAAAATATTGATCCATACAAGCAAAGAATGCTGCAAGAAGCCTACGGTGTAGAGTTTATAGTTACAAGCACACAAGAAGAAGCCTTGCTTTTAGAATCCAACTTAATAAAAAGCCAAAGACCACCTTATAATATAGTTTTTAGGGATGATAAAAGTTACCCATATTTGCGCATAACTTATAGTGAAAAATTTCCGCGTGTAACCTACTCAAGGCGTATAAAAAACAAAAATGATTTTTATTTTGGTCCATTTCCGTCTGCAGATAGTTTGCATTTGTTAATTAAAGTGATAAAGGATTATTTTAAAATTATTCAAAAAGATGATAAAAATTGTCAAAAAACAAACCAAAAGCCATGCATCTACTACCAAATGAATAAATGTTTAGCACCATGCGCACAGTTAATTAGCCAAGGGGACTATTTAAGGTTAATGGATGATATAAAAATACTCTTGTCAAAAAACCACAATGTATTAAAACATAAAATTATTGAGCAAGTAAAAGAATATGCTCAAAACGAACAATTTGAAAAAGCGATTGAGCTAAGAGATGCGCTTAGTGCAATAAACATATTAAAAGAAAAACCCATTGTTACAGACACAAAAGCTGAAATATTGGATTGCTTTGCTTTTTTTGAAAGCGAAGGTGTAACATGCGCTTATATTTTGAATATTAGATTGGGTAAAGTTATAGCGGGCAAGAGTTTTTTCTTTAATAAAAGTTTTGATTTAGAGTTAAAGCAAGAATTTATCATCCAGTATTACCTGCAAGGCGAGCTATTACCCCAAACAATCTTAACAGACGAAAAGGTAAATATACCAGAGCTCTTATTTGAAAAAAAGATAGAAGTACAAAACCCAAAGCGCGGTGAAAATCTAAAAATTTTGCAATTAGCTCAAAATAACGCAAGACAGCAGTTAGAACTGCACCTTTCAAAAATTAATGCAAACTTAGAGATATTTAAACAAATTAAATTATTGCTAAATCTGGATAAAATACCCTATTATTTTGATGTATTTGATATTGCACATATCAGTTTTGAAAATGTAGTTGCTGGGGCCGTGCGCTTTGATATCGGTGGGTTTAATAAAGCATATTATAGAAAATATAAATTGGAGTCAAAGTTTGAATATGATTCTATGAAAGAAGCTATTTGTAGGCACATAAATTTACTTAAGAATTCAAAAAGTATACTGCCTGATGTAGTAGTCATAGATGGTGGCCAGATTCAACTGAAAGCGGCTTTGGAGTGTCAGCTAAATGCTATTGGTATAGCCAAAGAAAAAATTGACCACAAAACGCTAAGAAGCCTTTATGATGTGAAAGACAGCATCTATCTGCCAGAAGGCAAGGTGGATGTTGATAAAAGTTTGCTTAATTTTTTACAAAAATTGCGTGATGAAGCACACAGATTTGCAAACGCATACCACAGAAACCTAAGAACTCGCACTACAATCGCAAGCGCACTTGATAGAATTGAGTTTATTGGACCAAAGCGTAAAAAAAAGCTTTTCGAAAAGTTTGGAAGTATTGAAAATATTAAAAAAGCTTCAATTGAGGAGCTCTGCTCAATAAAAGGAATTACAGTCAGCATTGCCCAAACAATAAAAGAAAAACTCAAAGAATACTAAAATTTGTTTACAATCAACCATTTTTGTGTTAAATAATTTAAAAAAGGGGGTTTGTGTGCTCATAAATGATTTGACCTTTATAACAAACCAAAATGGCCAAAGTTTGCTTGAGCGTTTTAAAGTTTTAATAAAAGATACAGAGTTTTTTGACTGCCTTGTAGGCTATTTTTATATAAGCGGATTTTATAAATTATACGAACCACTTGAAAAAACCAAACAAATTAGAATTTTAATAGGCATTGACACAGATCAACAAACTTACGATTTAATCAAACAGTTGTATTTATCTAATGTTAAAGTAAAAGAAATATACTCAAGACAAGTAATAGATGAAATTGAGAATTCACAAGATACTCAAGAAACAGAAAACGGCATAAAGCTTTTTAAAGAGTGGCTTAAATCAGAAAAAATTCAAATAAGAGCGTATCCAGAAAAAAACCTTCATGCTAAGTTGTACATAATGACTTTTACCGAAGGTGATAGAGACAGGGGACGAATTATTACAGGATCGAGTAATTTTAGTTACTCTGGCCTTGTGGATAATCTTGAGTTTAATGTAGAGCTAAAAAATGCCAGCGATTATGAGTTTGCAAAAGAAAAGTTTAACCAACTGTGGGAAAGCGCGATTGACATAAGTGAAGACTACATAAATACCGTTATCAGAAAAACATGGCTAAGAGATGACATAACGCCTTATGAGCTGTATTTAAAATTTTTATATGAGTATTTTAAACGAGATTTAGAAGAAACAAACGAATTATACAATTTAGAGTTACCCGATGATTTTAGGGATTTTGAATACCAAAAACAAGCAGTTTTAAATGCAAAACGCATTTTGGAAGAGTACGGCGGTGTGTTTTTATCTGATGTTGTAGGACTGGGTAAGACATATATGGCTGCTATGCTTGCATCCCAGCTTGACGGAAGAACTCTTATACTTGCTTCACCTGTATTGATTGATAGCACAAACCCCGGCTCATGGCCAAATGTATTTAGGGATTTTAATTTAAAATTTGATGCAGAATCGATTGGTCAGATAAAAAATATAACAGGCAAATATAATTTAGAGAAATACAAAAACATAATAATAGACGAATCGCATAGATTTAGAACAGAAACTACCATTTCTTATGAGCATCTATCAGAAATATGTCGTGGCAAAAGGGTAATATTGGTTAGTGCAACTCCATATAACAATTCTCCAAAAGATATATTTTCTCAGATTGCCTTATTTCAAAACAAAAGAAAAAGTACTATACCAGGTTTGCCAAATTTAGAAGGTTTTTTTAATAAGTTGGAAGATAATCTTAATAAAATTAACAAGAAAGAAAATTTTCAAGAGTACATAAAAATGGTAGAAGAAAATGCCCGACAGATTAGAGAAAAAGTTTTAAAATACATCATGATAAGGCGCACAAGAAGCGAAATTGAAAAGTACTTTAAAGAGGATTTAGAAAAAAACAAGCTTAGATTTCCTCAAGTAAATGACCCTCAAGCATTGTTTTATGAATTAGACGAAAAAGAGGACAACGTCTTTGATAGCACGATTAAGCTTTTGACACAAAACATAAGCTATGCAAGATATACACCATTGTTATATTTAAAAGACCCAAAACAAGTTACACATCTTGAGCTGTCTGGCCAGAAAAATATGGGTACTTTTATGAAGGTGTTGCTTATTAAAAGGCTCGAGAGTTCTTTTTATGCTTTTAAACTTACAATCAAACGCTTTGTGGGAGCTTATAAAAAGTTTATAAAAGAGTTTTCTAAAGGCAATGTATATTTGAGCAAAAAATACTCAAATAAGATATTCGAGTACATAGAAGAAGAAAACGACGAAGCAATCCAAAGTCTTATAGATCAAGATAAAGCACAAAAGTATTCAAAAGAAGAGTTTGTAGAGGATTTTGGAAACAAACTGGCAAACGATTATAGAACGCTTTGCCAAATAAAAAGAATGTGGGACGGCATAAAAAATGATCCAAAGATTAAAAAACTTATTACTGAGCTTGCAACAAATAAAATTTTAAAGAATAAAAAGGTTATTATATTTACAGAATCACAAGAGACTGCCCGTTATTTAAAAGATAAAATAGAAGAGTCTCAAAATGACAAAGTTTTGGTTTTTAGCAGCTCATCAAGCGAAGATATAAAAAAAACCGTTATAGAAAACTTTGATGCCAAAGTAAAAAACAAAAAGGACGAATATAGGATATTGGTTTCAACGGATATTTTATCTGAAGGCGTAAATCTTCACAGATCAAATATTATAATAAACTACGATATACCGTGGAACCCTACAAAGATGATGCAGCGCGCTGGCAGAATAAACAGGATAGATACAAAATTTAGCGATTTATATGTGTTTAACTTCTTTCCTACAAGACAGTCAAACGATCAAATTCAATTGCAAGAGATAGCCCAAGCAAAAATCAATGCGTTTTTGACATTGCTTGGTGATGATGCGGCAGTATTAACCGAAGATGAGCCTATTGGTTCACATGAGCTTTTTGGCAAGCTAACATCCAAATCTACAATTACAGGCGAAGATGACCCAGAAAACAGCGAGCTTAAATATTTGAGCCTTATACAAGACATTAGAAAAAACAACACAGTTTTGTTTGAAAAAATTAAAAAATTACCTAAAAAAGCAAGAAGCGTAAAATATTGCAAGCAACAAGATTTCCTTGTTACGTATTTAAGAAAAGGCAAGATAGAAAAGTTTTACTGCGCCAAAGACAATGAATCCAATGAAATAGATTTTATTGAAACAGCAAAGCTTTTAGAAAGCACAGTAGATGAGAAAAGACCAAGTATGCCTATAAAAGATTTTTTTGATCTACTTAATTTAAATAAAGATAAATTTTCAAATGCTGTAGAAACTCAAGATGAAAACAGTTCAAAAATGGGTAGAGATAAATCAAAAGAGGTAATGAAATATTTAAAATTCATAAATTCAAAAAGGGCTTCTCTTACAGACACCCAAGAGGATTTTGTTAGAAAACTTAAAAAGAAATTAGAAGAGGGTGCAATACCAAAAGGTATTTTAAGCACAATTATAAAATCTGTAGAAATCCTTAAAAAACAAGCATCAGATCCATTAAAACTTTTAGGTAGTATTCAGCACGCCGTCCCAGAAAGGCTGCTTATGGATCACTACGCACAAAATTCTTTTGAAAATGAATCTTATAAAACTGAAGTTATTTTATCAATGTATTTTAAGAGGGGGTTAAATGAGTGAAGAATATGGTAAAAAAGATATACGAGATATGCTAGAAGATCAATTTGTTTTAGAGAAGTTTAAGAAATTTGTAAATATATTAGAGGGTTTTGATGGATCAAAAGAGTTTTCTATTCCAGCACAATATATACCTGATAGCTTTAGAAGCTATGTAAATGATTATAAACGCATAGGTCAATACGAAACAGACAAAAAAGATGAGATTATTGATGTGTTAGTTGTGACTCTAAAAAATGAGATTACGCTTGAGCGCGCAAGATCAGCTCAAAGAAATTTTATCAGGCGGTATTTAAATGGTGGCAGAGGCAACCAACTAAGGGATGCGGCACTTGTGGCTTTTATAGCTAAAGGCAGCGACAACTGGAGATTTTCATTTGTCAAAATGCAGTATAGTTTTGATGAGCGTGGAAAAATTAAAGATGATTCAACACCTGCCAAAAGGTACTCTTTTATCGTTGGAAAAAATGAGAGCAGTCACACAGCACAGTCTCGGTTTTTGCCGCTAATTTTAGAAAAAAAACCTTCGTTAGCTCAAATAGAAGAGGCATTTAATGTAGAGCGTGTAACTGATGAGTTTTTTAACAGTTACAAAGCATTATTTATAAAAACTGTAGATGAAATAGAAAATATTATAAAAATTAATCAATCAATAAAAAATGAGTTTACCAGCAAAAACATTAGCAAAGTTGATTTTGCAAAGAAGCTATTAGGTCAGATTGTTTTTCTTTATTTTTTGCAAAAAAAAGGCTGGCTTGGAGTAGAAAAAGATAAATCATGGGGATCAGGAAGCAGGGATTTTTTGAGAAACCTTTTTGAAAAAGCCAAAACTGAAAATAAGAATTTTTTTAGTGATTATTTAGAATACCTTTTCTACGATGCGCTAAACAACGAGCGTTCTCATCAGACAGATCCTTCTTATCACGAATATTTAGGTTATAGGATACCTTTTTTAAACGGTGGTTTGTTTGAACCATATAGGGATTATGATTGGAAAAATATTAATTTATTAATACCAATACCAAATGAATTATTCTCAAATCAAGACAAAGACGGCATATTGGACGTCTTTGACCTATTTAACTTTACTGTGAAAGAAGATGAACCCCTTGAAAAAGAAGTGGCCGTAGACCCAGAGCTGTTAGGTAAGATTTATGAAAATCTTAATGCCATAAGAGAAGATAACTTTGAAGAATACAAAAAGGCCGTTAAAAGTGATGAAAGCAGGTTTAACAAAAAGTATGGAGTTTATTATACGCCAAGAGAAATAGTGCATTTTATGGCTCAAAATGTTTTAGTTGAGTATTTATTTGAAAATCTAAAAGATAAATCGCAAGATTTAGAAAGCTTAAAAGAAGATTTGGAAAATTTTATTTTTCATTCTGATAAATTTAAAGAAAATGATATAAAAGCCTTAGAAAACCAAGACAAAATTGAAAAAGGTGAGCAAAAAAGCTCAAAGTATAATCCAAAAATCTCAACTTTTATACAAGAAAATGCTAGTATAATAGATAATCTTTTGGAAAATGTAAAAATAGTAGATCCAGCTGTAGGATCAGGTGCTTTTCCTATAGGACTTATGCACGAAATTGTTAAAGCAAGAGAATTTTTACTCGATTTATACCTCAAAGATTCAAAAAAAACAGCTTATGATTTCAAAAGCCACTGTATACAAAATAGCCTTTATGGTGTGGATATAGACAGCGGTGCAATAGAAATTACAAGGCTTAGATTTTGGCTATCGCTTGTGGTAGACGAAGAAGACTTAAACTCAATAAAGCCACTGCCAAACTTAGATTATAAGCTTGTAGCAGGTGATTCTCTTGGCCAAATAAATGTGGATTTATTTAGAGATTTTGACCGTTTAGAGAAGTTAACAGATGATTATCATAATGTAACCAATTTTGAGCAAAAAAAACATTTAAAACAAGAAATAGACAAAGAAATTTATGAGCTTACTGGAGGCCAAAAAGAGTTTGATTATTATGTGTATTTTTCAAAGATTATGCGAAATGGGGGTTTTGACATTGTAATGGGCAATCCGCCTTATATACAACTTCAAAAAAATCACGGGGAACTTGCAAACCTCTACGAAAGATTTAAGTATGAAGTATTTAACAGGATGGGCGATATTTATACACTGTTTTATGAAAAAGGTATAAAGATTCTAAAAAATAGCGGCCATTTATGCTTTATTACGTCTAATAAATGGATGAGAGCAGGTTATGGTGAAAAATTAAGAGGTTTTTTTATAAAATACAACCCAAAAATCCTCGTAGATTTAGGTCCTGGAGTTTTTGAAAGTGCTACAGTAGATACTAATATACTCTTAATTCAAAACTCAGAAAATAAGAACTTGCTTAAAGCTATAAGTCTAAAAAAAGAAGACAAAGACGATATAAGTAAAGCTCTAAATCAGAATGGCTTAATTTTAAGCAAATTAAGTAAAGATGCGTGGTTCATAGGTAATAATGCCGAGCAAAAACTCAAAGAAAAAATAGAGCACATAGGCAAACCATTGAAAGATTGGGACGTAAACATATACTATGGGATTAAAACCGGTTTAAATGAAGCCCTTATAATTGATAGCAAGAAACGAGAAGAAATTTTAGCGAATTGCAAAGATGAAGAAGAAAGAAAACGCACCGAAGCAATTATTAAACCCATACTGCGTGGCAGAGACATTAAACGTTACCATTACGAATGGGCAGGGCTGTGGGTGATAGGGACATTCCCTGCTTTACATCTTAATATTGATGAATATCCTGCAATTAAAGAATATTTCATCAGCTACTTTGATATTCGACAATTAGAACAATCAGGAAAGAAATACCCTGAATTAGGATTTGACGCACGTAAGAAAACAGGCAACAATTGGTTTGAAACACAAGACCAAATAGCTTATTATCCTGAGTTTGAGAAAGAAAAGCTGGTGTGGCAGGAGTTAGCACAAGGGGCTCAATTTGCTTATGATACAAATGGAGAATTTTTTATTTCAAATACTGGATATATGCTAACCGGGAATAGATTAAAATATGTTCTTGGATATTTCAATTCAAAATTAAATGAAGTTATTTATGATAAATGGTATTGTACTAAATTAGGTTCAACAGGAATACGTTGGTTGAATCAACACATATTAGAAATCCCCATTCCTCCCACCACTCACTCCAACGAGCCAATAGTAAAGCAAATAGAATCGTTAGTTGATACAATTTTAGACGCCAAAAAGCAAAACCCACCCTCAGACACAAGCCACCTGGAGCGTCAAATAGACCAATTGGTTTATCAGCTTTATAACTTAACAGAAGAAGAGATCAAAATAACGGGAGGAATACCTAATGGATAAAAATGAAGTTGATACAGCCTTTGAAATTTTACTCGAAGAGATTGAAGAAAATTTTTGATATAATAAGAAAAGATATAGAAGATGCTGCCAAATTACGTGGTTTTGATAGTACCTATAAAAGTAGCCTGTCCCCTTTTTCCCAGACATACCTATTTTAGAATCGCTTATTGAATTAGGTGGAAAAGCAAAAATGAAAGACGTCTAAAAGCTTGTAAATAATAGAATGGGTTTATTATTCGATAAGCAATAAATTTTATCAAAACAGTTATCTTTCTGATTATTTAGTGAGTTTCTTATTTGATTTACAATTTCTTTATAAAAATTTTTGTCTAAATTTTCATGTACATGTAAGTTTAAGGCAGTTCTACTTATTATTGATGGATTAAGGTAAAGCCATAGTTCATCCAACTTTAAATTTTGCTTTGTTTTATTATAATCTTTACACTTTAATATTTTCTCGTTAATTTTATCTTTCAATTGTTCAATCAACTGGTACGGACCGTTTGTGGGATCGATAAATGGTAGATTAAACTTGTCGTCATTAGTTCTTTCTCTAAATTCTTCCTCTTTTTCATATCTAGTAAGCTCCAAACCTATTTTATAGGCGTTTTCTGTTTCTAATATAAAATCAGGCTGTTCAAACTTTGATATTTTCGATGTTTTTAATTTGTACCTATCGTTTTCAAAGGAAAGAATAAAATAATACAGATAAATTGTTTCATCTATTATTCTTTTTTCTTCTTGTTTTAACAAAATAACACCAGGCAAGAGTTTATTTAAATAATCAGCAGATGCAAAAGATGCAAAAACAAAACGATAACTCTCTGTTTTATTTTTATTTAGCCAATTAGACATTTCACTAAAATGAAAGGAATTATTAATAATCTTAAGGAGTTCTTTGGTTTTTTCTTGTAAGTTTAAAGTTATGTTTTTCAGTATTTTTTCTCTAAAAAAATTTTTTTCTTCATCACATGCTTTTCCTTCAAATGAATGGACTAACTGCAGAAAATTATATATAAAATGATTTGCAAAAGGATTATCTTTATCTAAAGATTCACCTTCGAAACCACCTTTTGCAATGTTATCAATAAGTTCAAAATTTATAAAAGTTGTTTCGTTAAAAAAGCTAAAATACGGGTTTTCTTTCCATTCCCAAAAGAAATTTCTTTTATCTTTCCAATCAATTTTTTTAGAACCTATCAACGTTTCAGTAATAATCCAGGTAGCTAAAAATTTTTCCTCCTCTGTTTTATTTGTGAAATTATCCCTTGCTTTTGATATTATTTTTTCAATACAGGTACTAGTATTTATTTCTTGAACTGATAAAATAAACAAGTATATTAAAAACAAAAATTTTTCACTTGCAAGGCTATCTACATGCCTACTTAAATTGCATAAGTTACGCACGTCCTTTTGTCTCTTTTCGTCTGGTAATTTTTCTATATATTGCAATTCTCCCATATAATTAAACAATTTAAAAAGATTATTTTCATTGCCTTCTTGAATTTTTTCAAAAGTTGCAAAAAGTTCAGCAAACAATTGATCTATCCATTCTAAAGGATATTTTTCACATAAAAGTTTTAGTATTCCTTTTACTGAGTTATCAAACCCAGGATAACTAACCAGATAATTACTTGGCGACTCTTGGTAGTTACCGTTACTTTTCCAGCCCTCCCGATATTTCCAATATTCTTTATCACAATAATCAATTATCTTAATAAAATCGTTTATATTGTCTGTTATGCTATTTTTGTCTGATTTTAATATATTGTGTTTTACCTCCATATAATGGCTTCGGCACCTTAAATTGTCTTCAAGCATTTTTGACATTATTCACCTCCAATTTACAAGGGGTCTAGTGTTACTACATTAAAAGGAAAAAGGGGACAGGCTACTTTATTCTATCTTCTATTTCTTTTTTGGTCTTCCATTTCGCTTTATGGTTGATTCCAAGCCAAATACTTTTTTGATTCTTGCTTGCCATTTTTTACCTATAAAAGTAGCCTGTCCCCTTTTTCCTCGCATACCGGAGTGCTAGGGCAAGTGTGACCTTCTTTTCTTTTTGTGTTTCTTTCCCCGCCGCCGTCCGAAAAAATCGCTCTCGAGTTTCCAGCAGGCGGGCAAAAAGGAAGGGGTTGGGGGAGGAATTTTCACCACGCCCGAGCCGAAGCGAAGCGTTTCCGCCGTTTGGCATTAAGCCAAACATCAAAGCAAAACAATTTTCAATTCCTTTTAAGAAAAATTTGGCGGGCGGAAACCTAAGCGGGTTTTCAAATCATTTGAGCGATTTTTATTCAAAATAGGTTTAAGCTTTGTTTGGTCGGGGCGAGAGGATTTGAACCTCCGACACCCAGTACCCGAAACTGGTGCGCTACCAGACTGCGCTACGCCCCGCTTTTGCTCATTAAATTATGAAATTTATTGCAATGTGTCAAGACAAATATTTACCAAAGAAAATACTGGCTAAAAGCATCAAAAGCTCATTAGCTTCAATTAGAAACCCATACATATCACCATTTAAGCCGCCAAACTTTTTTGTTAATAAATAACCTAAAAACATACTAAAAAAAACACTTAAACCCAAAAATATAACGGCCAAATTATAAACAAACGTGCAAAGTATTATCATTAGTAAGCTTGCGATAGCTAAGTGATAAATTTTTAGCTCTTTTTTTGCGTTTTCAGCCATACCGTGGGAAATATAAGGAAAAAATTTTATAGAAAAAATTACACTGTAGCGGGACGATGCGGCAATTAAAATAAAAAAAAGCATATGATTTAGGTACGCAAAAGCACTAAGTTTTGTGATTAAAAACAATGTGCCAAAAATTACAGAAAATGCCCCCAAATGTGGATCTTTTAAAACGCTTAAAACTTTTTCTCTCGGTGCTTTTAAAAAAATTGCATCAAGACTATCGAATAGACCGTCTAAATGAAGTGCCCCATAAGATAGTGTATAAAACCCAAATAGCAAAATTTTTATTAACACTTGCGGGCTTTGATTTTGAAATAGTAAGTTTATGCAATAAATAATTGATCCTAATATAAACCCCACAATACCATAGCTTACACACGAAAACCCCATATAGCCTTCTTTAAAAGTGTGAGTTCTAAAAATAGGTATAGCAGTTAGCATATTCCAGGCTATAGCAAAACCGACTAAAAGTTTTTTCATTTTACTTTTAAGCTTAGACCCGCTGTGCAAAAGTACACTTCATCGCTGTTTTTTGCTACGATTTGTGATACCAGGCCATTGTAGTGGGCAAATTTTCTTGCAAGTTCATTTGCTGGTATAACACCTGCGCCTACTTCATTTATAACAAAAATCGAGTTTTCTATTTGTGATATTTTTTCTGCTTCAGTCAATATTTCATCTTCTTTGCTATTAAGAAGCATATTGCTAACCCAAAAACTTAAACAGTCAACAAGCTTGTATGCTTCTATGGGTTTTATTGTTCTATAGATCTCAAGGGGTTCTTCTATTGTAATAAATCTATTTTGGCGGTCTTTTTTGTGAATCTCAATTTTCTTTTTCATTTCTTCATCTGTTGGTATACCTGTTGCAATAAAATACGGCTTTTTTGAAGCTAATTTTAGTGTATATTCCAAAGCCAAACGTGATTTACCGCTTTTGTTGGCTCCAATAAACAACGCCTTCATTTAATCAAAAGCCTCCAATTTTCCAAAATAAAAGAAATCAAGATCACCAAAAAAATAGCTATGTCGATTTTTGTTTTTTGGTTTAGCGCGTAGAATACATCGCTTTTATCCAGTGTGCATTTGTTATAGCCCAACGTAGGCTTAAATACTGTTTTGCCAAAATAAACGCTTGGGCCCCCAAGGCATATTTCCAGTGAATACGCAAAAGCCCCAATAGGGTAGACTGCATTAAAGCTTGGATAGTGCCTTGCGAGAGAATTTATATGTTTTATATATTTTAACTTATTATTTAAGAGCAAAACCAATATAGCTGTTAGTCTTGCGGGTATGAAATTTAACACATCATCAAGGCGCGCGCTTATTTTACCAAACTTTTCATAGCGAGAGTTTCTATAGCCTACCATAGAATCAAGCGTATTAACAGCTTTGTAAACCACAATACCCCAAATGCCAAATAAAAGTAAATAAAACAGCGGCGCAATGACTGCATCATTTAAATTTTCTGCATATGTTTCGATACAGGCTTTGTATACATCTGAGTCGCTCAAGCGATCGACATCTCTAGTTACTAAGTACTTTAATTTCTGTTTTGGATTTTCTGATAGTACGACATTTTTTACTTCATTGTACAAAAGCCTATTTGCTAACAAAACACTTGCAAAGATAACCTCAAATATAAGCCAATAAGGTGCAGGCAATAATAATTTTATTAAAACTACAACGACTACAGATACGATAATAGTTAAAACAGACAAGATAAATCCCGCAAAAACACTATCCTTATAAAAATGATTTTCAAAAAATCTAATGTATTTGCCTAATAAGTAAACAGGGTGAAACTTAAATTTAATAGAGCCAAATATGTTTTCTAAAACAAACGCACACAGCGCTAAGGCACTATAGGAGTTTAAAAAGTTTATCCACATAAAAGTTCATTTTAGCGTTTTCTACAAATTGCGCAAGGTGCTTCTTGTAGGCTTTTTTGTAGTTGTAGGGGGAGTATTGTGGGTTAATTTTTTTTAGCAGGCATGTTCTTAAATCATCGTTGTATAAAGCTTCGTGCACAAATGTGCCAAAAATATTTTCATCTTCAAAATAAAGTTTATCTGTTTTGCCGTAGTGCATCTCAAAACCATTTACTTCAAAACTTCCAATTTTATATTTAGAGCGTTTTAGTATTTTGTTTGGCTCAAATCTAACATTGCCTTTTATTAAACCTAAGCCTTTTGTGTGTTTTATGTCTGACTCTATACTGTCATAAATGTTTTCAAACAGCATCTGGTACCCGCCACATAAGGCAATAATTTTTGTCTTTTTCAAAATTTTGTAGTCTTGCTTTTTGATAAGCAATAAATCTAAAACTGTTTGTCTTGAGCCAGGTAACACTACAACATCAAATAAATCTGCTTGATTTAAATTATTAAAAAAAGAAACCTCTACATTTCTATCTAAAATTAACGGTTCAATATCATAGTAGTTACTCATATATCTAAAATTATACACGCCGGCTTTTATAATGGGTTTTTTGTGCTGGATATAGTTATTTGTATTTAAATTATCTTCAAAACCTACATTGAGCTCTAAATAAGGCAACACACCAAAAATAGGTATATTAAACTCTTTTTCTATTATTTTTATGCCATCATTAAACAATTTTATATCGCCTCTAAATTTATTTATGATGACACCAGAAATCTCTAATCCAATTTTTTTTAACAATTCTTTTGTGCCAAATATACTTGCAAAAACACCACCACGCTCAATATCTGCAACAAATACAATTTTAGGTTTAAAGTTTAGCGCAATAAAAGTATTTGCTAAATCTCTATCCAAAAAATTCAACTCTGTTGGGCTTCCTGCGCCTTCTGATACAACTATGCCCTCTTGTTTTAATCTAATGTAACTATTCTCAACCGTTTTTTTAAATGTATCAATTGTATTGTAGTATTCGATTGGTGATAATTCGCCAAAAAAATTGCCGTTTTCTATAATATGCAAATGAGAATTTTTGCCAGATTTTATTAATAAAGGGTTCAAATAGCGGCTTGTTTTTAGATTAACTGATTTAGCCTGAAAGTACTGAGCAAAGGCAATTTCTGTATTGTCATCGGCTACGGTTGAGTTGTTTGAGAAATTTTGTGCTTTAAAGGGTAGGGCATTTATATTGTGCTGTTTTAAAATATTTAGCAAAAGCATTGTAATTGTAGATTTTCCTGCACTTGATGATGAGCCAAATACTGCAATATCGTTCATTTTAGAGTCTTTTTGAGTATTTTTAAGTCTTTTTTTGATTTTACTGCAAAACGCACAAAAGATTCATCTAAAAAGTCAAAGTTAGAGCAATTTCTAATTAAAATCCCAAACTCGGATAGTTTTCTTTGTAAGCTAAAAGCTGTGAGGTTTTTTAGCTTTGCAAGGTAAAAGTTTGCACAGCTTTCAAATATTGTTGTAAATAGATTGCTTTCTTTCAAAATTTCACATAGCATCTTTTTGTTTTTTTCATTGACTTGAGTTGATTTTAATGAGAATTTTGAGTCATTTAACGCTTGCAAAATGTAATTTTCGTCAAATGATGAGATATTCCAAATTGGTGTGTCAAATTTTATTTTACTAATTGTGCAGCCAACCCTTACGCCTGCACACGCATAAAACTTACTAAAAGACTTTAAGATAATCAATTTATCGTATTGAGCAATGTAGTCGATAGCGCTTTTCTTACTGCAAAAATCCAAAAAAGACTCATCAATTAAGACTGTGTTGTTTTGTTTATACCAGATTTCAAACAAGTCATCTAAGTTATAATATGTTCCATCAGGTGTAGCTGGGTTTGCAAATACCACAAGTGCATCTTTTTTTGGTAATTCGTAAATATTTTCAAACCTATTTATCATGTGGATGCGTTGCGCTCTTTTATATTCTAGGTAAATTGGTGCGTATAAAACTGCATTTTTGTAGCGTTGCAAAATATTAAATATAGCATCGCTTGCGCCGTTAAACAGCTGAATTAAGCTTGCGCTAATATTAAATTTTTTTGCGATGGCTTTTTTAAGCCTTGAGTAGTTTGGGTCAGGGTATGGACAGACGTCAATATTTAACTTTACCTTTGGTGTTACAAAATTTATATTTGAGGAAAAGTCAATAATATCGCTTGGTTTTAAATGGAGTTTTCTAGCAAAGCTATATATATTGCCTCCATGTATGAGTCTATTCATATGCTTAATACTCGCAAAGATTCAAACAAAAACACCCAACATTTATCAAACAACAGTATATTTTAATATTTGTCTGGCGTCAATATTTGATGAGTTTTATATTTTTAAATTGATATTTAATTTCAATTACATATTATAATTTAATTTATGCATAATTTCCTTTACAAATTAAAAAAATTTTAATATAAAGAAATAATAATATCGGTATTGGTTGCTCAAAAATTTATTAAGAAGGTATAAAAAGATCAATAATTACTTAAACGTTTTTGGTAGTTCTGACATATTTGGTGTGTTTGTATATCAAGAAAACGGTAAAATTGTTTATGCAAACAAAACGCTTGAAAAACTCTTAGGATATGAGCATGAAGGATTATTAAACAAAAGTTTTTTTGATTTTTTAAAAGTTGATTTTGATACTCTAAACCATATTAAAGATATTGTGCTAAAGCGCTTAAGTGGTGAGTTATTTGCAATAGAGCTAAAAGAGTATTTTTTTTGCAATAAACATGGGATAAAAATACCTGTTTCAATTTTTGCATACACTGTGGATTTTGAAGGAAAACCATCAGGGTTAATATTGGTATTTGATAAATCCAAAGAAAAATCATACGAAAAACTATTTTTTGCACTAAGTCAAATAAATCAGCTAACTATTAGACAAAATAATGAGAATGATTTACTAAAAGCGGTTTGCGATGTGTTGGTGGATAAAGTTTCGTATAGTGCGTGCGTACTTGGTGTTGTAAAGAATAAAAAATTCAAAGCTATTTATAAGAGGGCAAAAAATTACATAGATGAGAGCAGTATAGATTTTGATTTGGAAGTTAAGCCGCAAAATGTTTGTAACTGCTCTGTGTCGAAAGCCTATTTTTCAAAAAAAATTAGCTTAATACAAAATGTTAGTCAAACGTTAAACTGCGAAGGAGATTTTTTTTCAAAGTTTAATGTTCGATCAACATGCGCAATACCTATCCTAAAAAATGCTAAAGTGAGCTACATTATTTTAATCGTGGATACGCTGCCAGATACTTTTGATGATAAATTTTTGCACTTGCTCAATGAAATTCAAGAAGATTTAATATTTGCGCTAAATAAAATCGAAAAAGACAGATTTTCTTTGCTAACATTTTCAGCACTTAACCAAAGTAATGAACTTGTAGTTATTTGTGATAGTAATTTTAGGATAATTTTTGTAAACGAAGGTAATTATCTCTCAAGCGATGCTTTTAAGGTTTTGATTGGCAAAGAAATTGCATATTTATTTGATAAAGAGCAATTTAAAATTATAAAAAGCAGTTTTTACAATACTTTAAAAAAAGGTGAGGCTTTTTTGGGATTACTAAAATACGACCTTAAAGAAGGTTCAAAAGAATTTTACACAAGCATTTATTCTTTTGTGGATAGTGGCAGAATTACACATTATATATTAATTGCAAAAGAAGTTTCACAAAAAGAAGAGCTAAAAGACAAACTTTATAAATTAATGCACTTTGATGAGGCAACAGGGTTTATAAACCTTAATACTTTTATTTATACTTGTGAGCTTTTTTTCCAAAAAGTTTTGGAACATAGCCAAATAAGCTCAATTATGGTGATAAATCCCATACAGTTTAAAAACATAAACCATGCCTTTGGCTATGAAATGGGCAATAAAATACTACAAGAGATTGCCTTGCGCTTAAAACAAAATATTAGACTCAGCAATGTAATTGCAAAGCTTGAGTCTGATAGATTTGGTATTTTAATAAAAGATTTAAAAACACCAGAAGATGTTTTAGTAATAACAGTAAAGCTTTTAAACGAGCTATCAAAACCATATATGGTCGAAAGTCATAAAATATTACTCTCATTTAATATAGGCCTCAGCTTTTTTCCTAATGATTCTAAAAACGCAAAGGATTTATTAAATAAAGCTCAAGTGGCGCTTGTAGATGCACGGCAAAAAGGCGAAAATCAAGCAGGATTCTTTAGAAAAGATATAGAGACAAAGTCTTCACAAAAATTAAAACTAAAAGCAGAATTAGAACTTGCGGTGTTGAATAAAAAATTTATACCGTTTTATCAGCCATATGTTGATAAAGATAAAAACATTGTTGGGGCAGAAGCTCTTTTAAGGTGGAACAAAAATGGTAAAATTTTGTTGCCCGGCAAGTTTTTATCGATATTAGAAGATACTTCTTTGATTGTTGATGTAGAAAGTATGGTTTTAAACCAAGTTTTAGGCGATTTTAAAACTATAAAGTCTTACTGTAAACATTTAGTGCCTATATCAGTTAACCTTTCGATCCAAAGTCTGATGCAAAAACATTTAGCACAAAGTCTTGTTTCTAATTTAAAGTATTTCGGTATTAATGAGCCGTTTTTAAGAATTGAAATTATTGAGAGGTCATTCTTCAATGATTTTAACTATATAAGAAGGCTTATTGACGAATTAAGGCAAAGTAGTGTTCATTTTGCGATAGACGATTTTGGGACGGGATACTCATCTTTATCTTATCTTACAAAACTAAATGTTGAGTTTCTAAAGATCGATATTTCGTTTGTTAGAGGACTTTCAAATACTCAAACAAAAAACATAACTAAATCTATTATCTACCTAGCACACAGCTTAAATTTGAAAACAATAGCAGAAGGTGTAGAATCGATGGAGCAATTTGAGATACTAAAAAATATGGACTGCGATTATTTCCAGGGCTACTTGTTTTACAAGCCACTGCCAAAAGAAGAATTCTTTGAGATAATAAAATGTAAAGGGGGCGTTTTATGATTAATAGACTTGTTATTTTTACTATTGTAACATTTTTATTGTATTTTGCGGGTGGAGCGATTGGGTATTTATTTTTTAGAACATTTGTAAATCAATATTTTATGTATACGTTTAGTGCTGCTACAACACTGTTTGTTTTGGTTAATTTTTGGTATTACTATAAAATTGTCATCGGCCCTATTGTAAAAACAAACAAAGAATACACTAAACTGTTAGAAATCCAAAGGCATGACTTAACAAAACAATATGATTTACCTGGCTTTATTGAGGCAGTTAAGATTTTTCTAAACGATATGATTGGCTTTTCAAGAAATGTTTTCAATGAACTTATACTTAATGCAACAAAAACTTCCGTTTTTAACGCTAAATTCAACTTTGAGCTTAAAAATATAACACACCATATGAATGAAACTAAAGACAACCTAGAAGCAATAAACAAAACTATGAACGATTCTACAAAAGCCATAGGCGACATATCGCATAACATGGAAAATTTTGTCAGATTTATGGAAGAAGTAAATGTTATAAGTGAACAAACAATTAAAACAACGCAAAACATAAGCAATGCATCTCAAAATTCAATTGAAGTGTTAAACGAAAACAAGCAGTCTATGGAGAGTTTGCATGCTCAAATAGATGATATTTTATCTATAGTAAATATTATTAACGACATAGCAAACCAAACAAACCTTCTTGCTTTGAATGCAGCCATTGAAGCGGCCCGTGCAGGTGAGCACGGCAGAGGCTTTGCTGTAGTTGCAGATGAGATTAGAAAGCTTGCAGAGCAAACACAAAAACAATCAAAAGAGATAGAAAAGACTATTAATTCAGTAGCCGATGATTTTAATCGCTTAGCAGATGGTAACAAAGTAATACATGAGGCAGTTGAGCTTAATATACAGTCTGTAAAAGAGATGCTCCAATCATTTGAGACTTTAGCAGGAAAAATCAACCAGGCAAACAATATGATTAACACAATTACGGCCTCTATAGAAGAACAGTCAAGCTCGCAAGAAGAAGTAGCACAAACGGTGGGCTATTTAGCAAATTCTGTTAAAGAAATATCCACTAGCTTGGATGCTATTAGTGTTAAGAGTTTAGATTTAAGCAAAATGTCATTGCAAGCCGCTGATATCCTCAAAAAAGTCAAAGTGGGAAATTACCTTGAGAAAGTTGTTGATTTAGCAAATCAAGGTGCAAAGGAAATGAAAGAGTTTCTTGAAGATTCGATTAAAAAGGGTTTGATTTCTTCTGCTGAGTTGTGGGATAGAAACTATGTGACTATTCCCAATACAAACCCCCAAAAATACCGCACACAATTCACAGACTTTTTCAAACAATACATACAGCCCATTGAAGATAATTATTTAAGCATGGACCCAAATTTTAGGTTTTTTTTGCTAACGGATAATAATGGCTACTTAATACACAATTCAATCTACGACAAACCATTAACGGGTAATTACGAAAAAGACCTTGTAGGGAATCGTTCTATGAGAATATTTAACGATCCAGTGGGTTTGGCCGTTGCAAGAAATACGGATAGTTTAATTATTCAGGTATATCCAAGAGATACAGGAGAGGTAATGGCTGATGTAGGCGTGCCTGTGTTTATTGAAGGCAAACATTGGGGTGGAATAAGAATTGGTCTAGCTGTGGAGAATATTTAGGAGGCTAAAATGAGTGTAAAAAGACTATTGACATTTTCAAATGGGTTTTATCTTTTAAGTGCTATAGTGCTTTTGGCTATTGTATCTTACTTAGGTTATAATCTAAACAATTCTATTAAACAAACTGATGTTTCGCAAAAGCTTGTTTACAATTTAAATGAGATTTTAGTTTCGAGCTTGCAGAAAAACGGCTCATTAAACAGCATTTTGATTTACCCTCAAAACGAGAAAGCCAAGAAAAATTTTAATCAAGCGCAAGAAAATATGAATAAAGCTTTTAACGAAGTACTAAGCATCTCAAACGAGAGCCAAAAAAAAGAATTATTAAAACTCCAAAGCTACTTAAAATCAGATAGCGAACTTGAAAAAAAAATAATTGAAACAGTATCAAATAATTTAGGAGAAGATACTATAAATGCTTTAATGCAGCAAAAAATTATTGCATGGAAAGATGCGTATTTGTTACTTCAAAAAATCATCGATCAAGAAAATTATAACTACAACAATGAAAAAAGCGCTATGCAAAAATTAATAATTGCTACTGTGGCACTTGTTGCTGTAGCCATGATATTGACAATAATTATTGTATCCATTGTCTGGGTAATACTTTATAAAAGGATTTTCATCCCCCTAAAGCATATAAACTCCACTGTCTCCACACTTGCCAAAGGCGGAGGTGATTTAACTATTGTACTGCCCAAGCAGTCAAATGATGAGTTTGGTGAGCTCACAGACCACTTAAACAAATTTATCTCTACGCTTAAAGGTATAGTGCAAGAGGTACTATCAAAAGCCACAGAGGTTCAATCTTCCACAAACTCACTTGCATCATCTGCAGCTCAAATCTCTGCATCCAGTGAGCAGGTCTCATCAAACACAAAAGAGATATCACATGCAACAGAAGATACAGCAAACGCCCTATCTGGCATAGCCCGCTCTACAGAAGACATAAGAGTATCTTCCGATGAAGCAAAAGAGATTACAGACAAGATGGTAAAAGAAATCCAGCTCAATGTAGAAGCAATCCGAGAGCTATCCAATTCTATCTCAAAAGCAAGTCTTGATGTAAATGACCTTGGAGAAGCTTCAAAGAAAGTAGGAGACATTCTAAAGATAATAAACGATATAACAGATCAGATAAACCTCCTTGCATTGAACGCTGCCATTGAAGCGGCCCGTGCAGGTGAGCACGGCAGAGGCTTTGCAGTAGTTGCAGATGAGATAAGAAAGCTTGCAGAAAAAACACAAAAAGCTACAGACGAAGTGGCAGCAATCATAAAATCCATACAGGAAAAAACTTCAAAAGTAGTAAGCGTTATGAACCAAACCCAATCAGATACAC
>NZ_MDSU01000002.1 GCF_002119425.1 Desulfurella amilsii
CCCTCTGTTTTCTATTCTGTTTTGAAACTCAAAAGGTTTTATTACTGTAAAAGAGTCTTTACCGTTGCTTGTATAAACAGTAACCGAACCATAATTAAACAGTTTGCCTAAAAAATTCTGTTTTATTTCTGTGCTTGTAATTTGAGATAACAAAATTTCAAAATGAAATTTTTTTACAAACATATCTATGACGCCTATTATTCTTTTGTTGGTTACAAGCACTTTTGTAAAAATACAGGCATAAACCAGCATAAAAACAAGTCCTATAATAGATGCAAGCGTAAATGCAACAGTTAGCCCTGCTATTTTGTCAACAGGCACATTGAAAACAAAAGGCAATATAAAAGGCAAAGATATAGCTAATGTTACAATTAAGCTTTTCATAACGCAAACCCAATGCTTTCTGGTTTTATATAGGACTTGTTCGTTTGGCATTAAATTGCCGTCAACTCTTTCCATACCGCATTCCTACTCTACAATTACCGCAGTGCCAATGTAAATTACTTGCGAAACCTGCCATTGACTGCCCTGCTGTTCGTAATTGCCTGTGGTTGACTTTACATCTGTGATTGCATTTGCGCCCATATTTTTGGCATTAAGTATCATATCCTGTAAAGCTTCTTTTTCTGCCAAATCAAACTCTTCTTTTGTTGATGCCTGTGTTTCTGAAACACCGCTTACTACGCCTATGACTTTTGTAATTTTCTTACCCGGGATTTCTGATGACGATACTGTAATAATTTCATCTCTAATTTTTTCTAAATCCTTTATAATGCTGTTTTTTTTCTGTATAGCCTTTTTTTGTTTGGCTTTAAGCGATGCAACACCAGAAAACCATATAAACAAAATAAAAGCTATAATAAATATAAAAAAACCAGAAAAGATTTCCATAAGCACACCTCCTATACAATAGTCAATTTTCTTGACTGATTTATTAAATTAAGTATTTCGTTGTTATCATTTTCTTCGCAGTAATCCAATGCCTTTTTAAAATTTGCCAAAGCATCTGTTTTATTTTTAGTTTGATTAATAAGCCCAAGTCCCTTGTAAGCATTGCATTTTATTTGATTATCATTTGATTTTATAAGACTTGAATAAAGCCTGCGGGCTTTATCATAGTCTTTATTCTGCAGGTAAAGGTCTGCAAGGTCTAACTTTAAGTATTCCAAATCGGTTTGGTCTTTAATAAGTGGTTTAGCTTTTTCCAGACAGCTTATAGATTTTGAAATATCATTGATTATCTTATAGCATTCGCCAAGCATATTGTAAACTTCAAGCTTTTGTTCTTTAAAAGTAGCACAGTTTAAAGCTATAAGTCCGCAATCTATAGCTTTATCTATATCAAAATCCTTGTATATCTCTGTAAGTTTTATATAAGCGAATGATTTTTGATTTTTTTGTATCTGCGGATTAAGTATTGCCTGATTAAGATAATCTGTTGCTTTCTCAATAACACCTAAATCTTTGTAAACAACGCCGAGCATAATTTGTATGTTTGCCATCTTTTTTTGGTTTTTAGAGGCTTTTTCTTTGGCAAGCTGTAAATGAAGCAGGCTTAAAGCTATATTATCTGCGTAGTAGTAAGCAACACCTGCATAATAATGCGTCAAACTGTCTTTTTTAATTTCCAAAGCTTTTTCAGCTAAATTAACAGCCTCATTATAATTTTCATTTTGAATGCTTTCAATGCATTCATTCAAAATGTTTTCTGTTTTTTGAATGCTTCACCTCCTTTTGGACACTTTTGTCCTAAAACTTATTACATAATAGCACAAAAGTATAAGATAGTCAAGTATAAAGTTTAAAATAGGTATTTTTTAAAATGGCTTTGGAATAAGGTTTTAAAAAATGATGAGTTTTATGCATTTAAGAGTTTTATCCGAAAATACTTATTTTAGGATAAAAGTATTTACAAATTTTACGCAACGCCCAGCAAAACCCTTAAAATAAATAAATGCGCTGGATAAAACCAATAGCCTATCCATTTATTTATCTTTAAATTAGGTAAAATGTCTTTTTTAAGGCTTAAAAAGATTAGAAAATAGCTTACAAACACCATTAGGATTATTCTAATGTCTATTGTATTTAAATAAAGCATTAATGGAAAAGTTAAAGCTAAGAATATTTTGTTGTTTAGCTTAAAATAGAAATAAAAAGCCACTATTAAAAAAGCGCAGGCTATTATTTCTACATCAAAAAACACAAAAAAAGCAAGGTAAAAAGCCATAGCACAAGTTAAAGCAAACTCATTAAGCTTGTTTTTATCTATGAAGTAAATCATGGCAAGCCCAAAAGCCAAAGGTATAAAAGCATTTCCAAAAGTTTCAAAATACGCAATATAAAACGGTTCGCTTAATAAAGCAAATATGGTTACTCTAAATAGAAATTGTTCGTGGTGTCTGCTGTTGTAGACAAAATTATAGGCAATTAGAAAAGCAAATATCGGAATGCTTATCCGCCCAAACATTCTCCAATAAATAGCGTCATATGCATTGATATGATAATGATTGATTAACCAGATAGAAAAATGGTCAAAAATCATCGCTATCATAGCTAAAATTTTCAGCCAAGTTTTATTGGTCTGCATCACGATTAGCTTTTTCTATAATTGCTAGTTTAAATCTATGTTTATAAGCATCATTCATATCTTCTGCACTGTCATAGAAAGAAAAATTACCATTTATTAAATCACTTATATGTAAAATAATAGTATCGCTTGGATAGCCTGATAGCCATTCAAATAGCGTAGCAAGATAATAACCGCCAACACCGCAATCTTTAATAGGCCCATAAATATACCCTTGCCATTGCACTATTTTTTTACCTGTTTCTATATCTTGTAAAAAACTATGAAAATATTTACCTGCAAGATTTATTTCTTTAGACACTAATTTATTTTGTCTGTTTTTTGTTTCCACAAAAACCTCCTTAAAGTATTTTTCTATTTTTTTTGCCTGTAAAATCTTGCAAGCCAAGCAATTTATTCAGCTGTTGAATGTCAAAGCCTGTGATTACCTTATTGCCAATAATAACCACAGGAATGCTTGACTGTCCTGTTAGTTTTGCTACTTCCAGCTGTTTTTTTAAATCTCTTGAAATATCAAATTCTGTATATTTAACGCCTTTTTGTTTTAAATACATTTTAACCGCATTGCAGTAAGCGCAATTATGCGTAGTGTAGATTGTAACCTGTTTCATTTTTACTCCTAAATTGTTCATATAGTTTTTTAATTTTAAATATTAAAGTCCTTAAAGCCGACACATAGCCCATTGTAAAGTATCCATTAGAAAAATCACCGTTTTCTTTTTGATATTTAATCATTTCTGGTATTCTTTTTAAAAGTATTTCTTCAAGTGCATACAAAACATTATCAGTATTGTTGAGCAAATATGCTCTAATTGAAGTATAAGCCACAAAAGCCCCTTCGCAGTTGCTTAACAAGGCATAATCTGAGTCACCCCTTGCGCCTTTTTTTAAAAATTCAATTTTGTTTATCTCATTGTCAACTATTTCTATTGTTTTATTTAATATAATTTTGTTTTCAACTTGCATATTTTTCTCAAATAATAATTTTACTTATATCTATTCCTTTGTTCATTTTAGTTTTTTTTATTTCCTGTGGGAAATTTAGAGACATACTTTCTCTTTCTTTTTCTCTTTTTCTTTCTATTTCTATTTTTATAAGTCTTCTTGAGTCTACATAATTATTATTAGCAAAAAAAAGACATTTTTTAAAATAATAGTTATCTTTTTTTTCTATATAATTAACTGCATTATAGAAAAAAGCTTCTCTTGGGTTCTTTAATTCTATATAGCGAATTTTGGTTTCTTCAATATTTATTTTTTTAGA
The DNA here is from genome assembly GCF_002119425.1 of Desulfurella amilsii. Lineage (NCBI taxonomy): Bacteria > Pseudomonadati > Campylobacterota > Desulfurellia > Desulfurellales > Desulfurellaceae > Desulfurella > Desulfurella amilsii. The sequence goes on from NZ_MDSU01000002.1 coordinate 3,852, forward strand.
ATGATATTTAGAGTGAAACAATATTTCTACAAAACTATCTACAAAATCCTCTTTCAATAAAAATATTTCTTTGTAGTTAATGCCTTGATGTTGCAAAATATATACAATAACAAGCATTTTTATATATTTCATAGTATCGTTTTCACTTAAATGCTTGTATTTAAAATACTTCGCCGTAAGCATATTTACTGATTTATCCTTATATCTTTCAAACAGCACATCAAAATACTTATGCTTAATATAAGAGATATAATAATCTTTATTCTCTTCCCAAACTTTAATCTCAAATTCTTCATTACCGCTGACAGCAACATAATAATTATTGTAACGGTAATCCTTTTTAAGATTTTCTTTTATAGTTTCGCTTAAAGTTTTTTTCATAAAATCTCCTTAATATTCCAATAGTCTTTTTATTCCAAATGTTAGAATTACAATTGCCACGCTGACAATAATAAATACAGTAAGAGAAATAAATAAACTTGAAAATATCAGATATCCTATAAGCAGTATGCGCCTAATTGAAGTATATTCTTCGTCCATTAAAGCAATCTTGATTATCACACTAACAATTAAATAGCCAATCGTTTCTGCAATAATTGTGTTTGCATTAAAATTAAACATAGCTTACCGCCTGAATTTATAAAAGTAATCCACGATAAAAAACGACAGGATAAAGCTAATTATAGTAGTTTGCCAATCTGTCAAATAGATAGTATTCAAATAATGAATACTATCTACCGCAGGTTTAAGTAAATGGTGCGCTTGTGCTGTCATCTTTATCTCACAGGCACAAATACAAACATTTCATTTTCATTTACAATTTCATAAGGTTTTACCACATCTTTCCAATACAAATCTATGTTATCTGAATTATAAGTGTTGATTAGAAAAGGATAAAGCGATAAAAGCAAGCATTGCAGTTTAACTTCATCTTTTGCATCGCAATATATTAAAGGTATCGTATCAATACTTTCTTCGCCCTCGTCGTTGGCATAAAGAATTTCCATTAAGTTTTGGTTTATTGTTAAGGTTATATGCGGGTTTGTTTCTGTTTTTGCAACTTGATATATTCTATCTACCGCAACTTTAAACTCCTGCAACGGTATTGTGGCTTTTGTGGCTTCTTTTCTTATGCTTATCTGTTTATAATCAGGAAATCTGCCTTGTATAATTTTAGACGCTATTTTAATTGTAAAATCGGTATCGTTAATAATAAATTCTGCATATAAGGGTTCATTGTTATCGTTGTAATAGGTATTAAAAGTTAATACAGCGTCTTGTTCTGCATTTATTTTAAGAAGCTGTCTTACTGCGTTTGCCTCTATAATACCGTAAAAATCTTTTGTTTCTTGATTAAACACTTTATTGTCAAGCATCATTCGGTTTGTAGCTACCGCATTAATTTGATTGTCTTTGCATTCTATAAGCACGCCTGTAAATTCTCTTGTAGCCATACTGCCGTCTTCTTTTAACGAAGCAAATACTGTATTTAAAAATTGCTTTGCGTCTTTAAAAGGTAAAGCAAATATGGTATCAGGCTGTTTGTTTTTAATAAAAAAATCATATTCTTCAACGCTTGTAGGTTTAAGCGTAGCGGTAAATGTATTGTTTTTAACTATCATTAAACGGTCTTTAAAGTCAATTTCCACTTGGTCTTTAAAGCTTTTAAAAAGCTTGGCTACATCAGGCTTGATGTAGCACTTAATTTCTTTTTCCAAAGGCTGTGCCAATGTATATTCAATGGTTTCCTGAAATGCTTCGTTTGTGGCAGTTAAAGACAGTTTATCGTTTTGTATCCATAAGTATAAGTTGCTTAAAAAATCAGAGTTGCTTTTTTTGGGCACTATACTGACGGTATTGAAAATTTTTGCGATTATATCAGCATTAAATTCACTCATATTTAAAAAGCCCTCTTGAGCCTTTCTTGGTAAAAATTAAAAACATAAGTTCCGTTTCTGAAATATTTAACGATAAAATTACCTTTGTCTTTGCTTTTAACAACAATCCTTAAATACTCATTATCAGCTGGATCGCCTGAAATGTAATTATCTTTGTTGAATTCTCTTATCATATTGCTAACATCATTCACATCGTCTGTCTGTATCTCTATATATCCGTTTTTTCCAGAGTAACTGCAAATAAACTCTTTTGCCTTTAAGTTTTCTAATTCCTTCAAAAGCAGTTTCATAAATACACCTCCTTTTTTGGGTTTCCGCTAATAGCCAATTCAACATACTCTTTTAGAGATTTTAAGTTATTCCAAAGCGGAACATACTGTTTTAAAGTTTTGTTCCAGCTGTATTCCAAACCTGTGTATAATACTTTCTTGCGTAAAGCAACCGATAACATAACAGGACTGTCATCTACAACAAGAAACACTCTATTATTGATAAATTCCTTTTTATTTTGCGCAATAATGAGCTTATCAAAATCAAGATGGTTTTTAACCAGCCATCTTTCGGTAGTATATCTTGAATCATTTATTCTATCTGTTACAATGGTAATATAAAAACCCATTTTTCTAAGTTCTTTTAAGAAAAGCATAGAATATTCAAAGGGTTCGTATTTTTCCTGTTCTAAATGTATTTCATTGACAATACGCTTAAATTCTTTATCTGATATATAGTTTTTATAAAAATGCCAATCCCAAAACTCTATGGCAGGGACAAAATACTTGTTTTTTATAAGTTTTTGATATAAAGCGCCCGCAAAATTCCATAAAGTATTGTCTATATCTATAAAAACGATTTCTTTATTTAACGCCTGTGCTTCCAAAACCATTACTACCTCTTTCTGTATAATTAAATTCTTTAGTTTCTGCTACATATACTTTTACAACAGGCACAATTACAAGCTGTGCTATTCTGTCGCCTTTTTGTATGTGAAAATATTCTTTGCCGAAGTTTGCAAGAATAATTTTGATTTCTCCACGATAATCTGAGTCTATCGTGCCGGGAGTATTTAAAACAGTAACACCTTTTAGCGCAAGTCCGCTTCGTGGTCTAATTTGACCCTCAAAACCCTGCGGTATTTCTACTGCAAGACCTGTTGATACAAGCTTTATTTCGTTTATGCCTAAATCAAGCGTTTCTATTGAACGCAAATCCATACCTGATGATCCTTGTGTCTGATAATCAGGTAAGATTGCAGTAGGGTTAAGTTTTTTAAAGAAAATTGTTATCATATTGCTTCCTCTTTATTAAAAACTTTTAATATCGGTATAATAGTATTTTCTTTGCTTTCTTTAAGTTCTTTGCCTTTTTGAGTGATATAATAAGTTATCTGTTTTGATTTCGCTATATGTTTTTTCTTTCTTGGAAAAAGCATTTTAGCAGTATCAAAGGGTTCCTGTAAAGAACGAATATAACCTTTACCGTGTGCCTGCTTTAACAGCGTAATAACAAAACCTTGCTGATATTTAACTTTTATATTGCATTGTCTTGCAACTTCAAAAGCTTTTTTACGCAACAAACGCAGTTTAACAGGATTTTCTTTTGTAGCATCAATATCAGATATCATTTGATAAATAAGCTTAATGCCGCCTGCTTTATAAAAGCGGTTTCTGTCTCTTCTCTGTTTATCTATTAGTGTTAAACTCATACTATTTCCTCCATAGTTTTGCTTTCTGTTAGTCCCACAATCAGCCACACAACAATATTTGCAACAGGTATCAGCAACAAAAGCCAATACCAACCGCTTTTGCCTATATCGTGCAAGCGTCTTACAAACAAACTAACATTTGGCACAACAATAGCCAGCGAATAAAGCCAATATAAACCTACTAAATAAGGGATAATTAAATAACTCAATAATAAAAGTGTTGCTATGATAATAAAGTTAACTAAATGAAAATACCAAAATTCTTTTCTTGTTGCCTTGCCTTCAAAGTTTATGTAGTTTTTAAAAGCCAAAAGATAGTATTCTAACATAACACCTCCTACCATTTATTTCCTACGCTTCCGTCTTTTTGTTTCCAAAAAGCGCTTCCGCAGGATTGACATCTAAAATATTCATTGCCGTTTTTTGTTTTTCTTATTACAAGGTCTCCTCTGCACTCAGGGCATTTTTTTAATTTGCTTTTAGGGATTATTTCTTTTGCCGGGAGTGGTTTAGGTTTTGCAGGATTCTCTAAACCTAATTCCAAACTTGGAGATGTTTTTACTTGTTCTACGATTTTCTTTACAAGTCCGATTTGTTCGTTTAAGAATGTTTCGCCTGCCTGCTTGCTGTTGCCTGCTACATCTGAAAGCATTGATTCCCATCTTGCAGTTAAAACAGGGTCTTTTACTTGGTTTGGCAAGTAATTCAAAACTTTTTCCACAAACGGCATTACAGGTTCTAGGCATTTGCCGTTGCGTTTTATGTATTTGAGTCTGATTAAATCCTCTATAATCTGCGCCCTTGTGGCTTCCGTGCCAAGTCCGTCTGTTTCTTTTAATACCGCTTTGGCTTTTTCATCATCTATAAACCTGTGTATATGGCTCATAGCTTCTATGATTGTGCCATCTGTAAAACAGGGTGGGGGAGTAGTCTGTTTGGTTTCTATTTCGGTCTGAGATGAAACAAACTTCTGTTTTTCTTTTACAACAGGCATTTCTACTTGCGCCTGCGGTTCAAATATGCTTTTAAAACCCATTTGAATAGCTTTTTTGCTTATGCTTTGCCATTTATAGCCTGCAATATCTGCTGTAATTGTCTGCTGTAAATATATGTATGGCTTTAAGAAAAGCATTAGGTAGCTTTTTGCAATTACACTGTATAAAAGCTTTTCATCACTGTTTGCTTTACTGTAATAGCTTGTGTCCTGCGTAGGGATAACAGCGTGGTGAGCTGACAGCTTTGAGTTATTCCAAGCTTTGTGTTTTATATTAATATCACACATTTTTATCTCTTTTTCAAATAAGCCTAACTGCGATATTTTAGCAAGTATGGCTTTACCATCGCTAAATTGCTCTTCTGGCAAGTATTCGCAGTCTGTTCTTGGATAAGTAACAAGTTTATATTCATAAAGGTTTTGCAGGTTTTCTAATGTCTGTTTTGCTTTCCAAGAGTATTTTTCATTCATAAACTTTTGCAGTCTGGATAGATTAAAAGGCATAGGGGGATATTCTGTCTTTTTCTCTTCTTTGACATTTTCTATAAAACCATTTGCTTTGGTAGTTTCTTTTGCTATGCTTTCTGCATATTTTTTATCAACAAGCCTGTTTTCTTCATCAATGCCTTTTGATAGCGTTTTAGTGATTAATGTAAGGTCTAAATAAGCGTCGTTTATAAAAGGCTTGTTTTTTAAAACATAAAAGTCTTTCGGTTTAAATTCCTTTATGTCTTTATACCTTTTATAGATTAAAGCAAGGGTAGGGGTTCTCACTCTGCCTATTGAAATAGTAGCACCAGCGGTATTCTTTTTGGTAAAAAGTCTTGTAAAATTCATACCGATTAGCCAATCAGCTCTGGAACGCAATTCGGCAGATAATTTTAATGGATAATAGGCTTTATTGTCTTTTATTTGCTTAATTGCTTTTTGTATGCTTGCTTTGTCTAATGCATGTAGCCAAAGTCTTAATACTTGCCCTTTGTAGCCTGCATATTCAATAATTTCATCAACCAATAGCTGTCCTTCTCTATCAGGGTCTCCTGCATTGACTACTTTATTTGCTTTTTTAATTAGAGATACAACAGCGTTAAGCTGTTTTTTGCTATCAGGTTTTGGATACTTAATCCATTTATCAGGCAAGATAGGCAAAAACTGCAAATCCCAGCTTTTGGTTTTGATATATTCATCAGGTTTTGCAAGTTCCAATAAATGTCCAAAGCACCAAGTAACTTTAACATCACCAAAACAGTCAATGCTGTCGGCATTTTTCTTTACAATACCGATAGCATCGGCAATTGCTCTGGCTAAGCTTGGCTTTTCCGCTACATACAAAATCATTAATACACCAAAAGATTTAGGATTTTTCTTTTGGTTGATTCAACAATCACAGCTAAAACTGCAATTGCTAAAAACACGGTTGCATATAGTCCTGTCTGGCTGAATGCAGGATTTCCTGCAAGAGAAATTTTTCCTAAAAGTTTCGGCAACATTAAGTAAATAAAAAAACCGTATGGAACAATCAAGCCTGCGGCTAAAATATTTTCCATCAGCTTTATTCCAAATTCACCCGTATCTTGAATCGCATTTTTACCATATATTGCGATAGCTATGGCAAAACTGAAAAAAGCGCTAAACAGTATTGATGTCATATCAATACTTAAATGATTAAATAATAAAGCCAAATTGCAAGCCAACCCTGCAATAAAACTACCTGCGATAACAAAAATCTTTTTTAACATAACAACACCTCCTTGTTTCTCAGTTCACCCAAGAAACCACGCTCTGCGTTTTTCTACGCAAAGCTATTTATTAAAATAGACACAATTTTTAGAAAAGTCAAGAAAAAAATTTTTAATTATTAAAATATTCGGATTTTTATTATAATTTGACTTTAAAGCGGGGTTTTCTGGCTTGCTTTGATAGCATCCTCTGTCTTTTTGATTTTTAAGAGTTCCTGTTTAGCTCTGTCTGGTTCTTTGGCTTTAATGTATAAAGCGTAAGCTACCTTGTAATGGTTTAAGGCTTGGTCGTATCTGTTAAGTTTAGAAAGTATGTTGCCTAAATCATCATAAATATTACCTGCATAGTAGTTGTAGGTAAATGGATAGCCGTTGAATTTTTCTACCTTGTTGCCATTTGCTTGTAAATATTCGGCTATTGTAATAAGCTTAGTGATGGCTTCCTGCGTAAGGTTGTAGTCATTTGCTTTAAATATATCGCATTGCAGGTTGGAAATGTCTGTTAAGTCAAAAAACATTTTCATCTTAAACTTTAAATCCAAAGCTTGCACTCTGTAATAAAGGGCTTTTTTGTAGTCTTTTACGCTGTCAAACCTATTTGCCAAAGCATCATAAAAGACAAGCTTATCTTTATCTGATGTAAAAAATCTCTGCCCTGCAAGAATATATTCGTCAATTTTTAATGGATCACCGTAAAAAACAAGTTTTAATAAAGTGTTCTGCATAAGTTCTTTGTCATTTGACTTTAAAGCGTTCTGTAATGCCAAATTAAGATACTGTTGTGTCAATGCTTTTGATTCAGCTGTTGCAGGATAACCGTTGTTGTTTGCATAATAATAAGCCATCTCTAAATAAGCCATTACTTTGTAAGCTGGATTTGTGGTAAGCTGTGCCGCTTTGTTATAAAAACCTATCGGATAAGCATTTTGTTTAATGTTGTTTTCCGCTGTAGTATAAGGTCTTTTCTGCCAAGAGTAAATCTCTCCGAAACAAAAGTTTGCTGTAAAATCATTAGGGTGCTGATACAAATACTCCTTTGCTTTTTCAACGCTAAACGATTTAAGCGTATTTTTAGCGAAGTTTTCGCAGAAAGAAGTAGGATTTAAGGCAAATGCGCTTGATGCGCTTAATGCAAATATAAGGCTTAAAGCAATTGTCTTTTTATTTAACCCCTCCCCCCGGAAGTCCCCGCCTTTATCTTCAGATAAGGCGGTGGATGAACGGGGGGTTTCTGGTTTAGCACTCATACTGCCTCCTTGGCATTACTCATCTTATATAGCCTATGGCTTAGCGGGGGTGAGTTGACCATAGACATAAAGCCTGCCTCCTAAAATAAGCTCCTGCGGTTTTGCATATTTTGACTTTGACGATATTTGATTAATAATCAAATTATTATTGATTAGTTCATTTATTGCGCTTGTTAAATTGTCATAATTAACATAGTTTTTAATAGTAATTTGGACCGGTATGTAATGAAAAACACTCATTTTTGTATCTTTGCTTACTATTTTATTTGTTTCTAAAAAAGAATTTGAATTGTTATTTAAGCCCTGAAAATATTTTCCTGTTGAAGCGTTTTCTGGAACATTGACATTTAAAGTATAATCTATGTTGTGCTGTTGAAGTATGGTTTTAACTGTATTTATAGCTGTTATTTTATCTGTTAAGTAAATAACATTTGTTTTTAAGGGCTCTAATGATTTTATTGTTTGAGTATTATTGTCAATTTCTAAACGCAGACTATTTATTTTTTGGGCATTTTCGCTTATTATTAAGGTTTGATTTGCAAGAACTTTTGAAAGCCCGTAATTAATTCCAAATATAGCAATTACTATAACAAACAGTATTGCAATATTAATTTTTCTGAAAATTTCCGATAAATAATCTATTAAATTTTTTGCATAAACACTAATTTTTTCCATACTACAACCCCTGCTGAATTTTGTTTAATGGTATTTTAATGTCAATTTTTGCCTGCTTAGTATCTGGAGTAATATAATAAGTGTTTTGAATCTTGTTTTTCTCTAATACTTGATGGACTGCATAAGCCAAAACAGTATTGTCATAAAGCACGCTTATATTAAGCCCCTGCTTGTCTGTATTGTAATCAATGGTTTTAGGCTGTGTATAGTTGATAGGATAAATATAGCCTGCTATTTTCTTAAAATCAATTTCATCTTCCAAAATAATGGTTTTACCTTTTTGTATGTAAAGGTCTTTTTTTATGCTTTCCAGATGGCTTATTATTTCTTTTGCTTTATTAATTTGTCCTTTTTGATAGCCTATTATAATATTATTTTTAATATATGTTCCTAAAAAAAAGACGGGATATAGAGAAGTAAAAAACATTGCCATAAGAATGGCTTTTTTAAGTAATATTGTTTTTGAATCTTCAAAGACAATATTGTATGTGTTTTTGTATTTAATGCTGTTAATTACTTTAATTAGTTCATTATAAGGCTTATTGTAGCCGTAAATAATAAAATCATCAATGTTTACATTATGCTCTTGGGAAATAACTTCAAGCAATTCTTTTACTGTTTCTTGGTTTAAAACAGGATACAAGCGTCCTGTTGCTTTATATCCTGTAATTTTAGTTATTAAAATTCCATTTTTAAAGATTTGGAAAACCAATTCCTTACTTACAGTATTGTAAATTGCAATTAAAACCGTCTTGTCTGACTCAATAATGGCTTTGTTTGCTTGGTAGAAAATCTGTTCTATTCTTGTTAAAGCATAAGTATTGTAGTCTCTTATAAGCGTCCTAATAAAATCCCTGTCATCAATATATACATATTGTTTATCTTTAACTGAAACGACTTTATACAAAACATCTCTATTCTGCTGTTCTTTGAAATCTGTTTCAATTTCTGTCTTAATATACTTGTTTTCAAGGTTTGTATAATCTCTATACTGTGTGCTGGAAGAATAAAAACAAGCATAGATTTTTTTATGCTTTAAATCCTCTAAGTTAATAATCCTTTGAGAAGTAAGAGAAAAAGCTTTATTGGCATTGATTAAAAAAAGATATTCCTTAATCATTAGCCTTTGTCTCCGATTTTACAAAATCTATATCTTTGCCTTGCGTTACTATGCTGTTTTTCTCGTTTGGATTAATTACAGTAGCTCTAAGCAGAATAACCATTGTTTCGTTTTGTTTGTTTTTGTTTATGCTTTTAAATAGCCACCCTACAATAGGAATGTCCCCAAGTATTGGAATTTTTTGATGGGTTACACTGCCTGTGTTTGTAGTAGCTCCACCTAAAATAATCAGCTGTCCGTTTTTAGCAGTAAGTCTTGTATATTCGCTTCTTGTAGCCACAACAGGCTCTTGGATTGCCTGTCCTCCCATATTAATATTTTCCCAGCTTACAATATTTGTTACAACAGGCATTATTGTTAAATCTATTGTATTATCAGCATTAATGTGCGGAATAACAGTTAAGCTCACACCGTCTGAAACACTTGATAAGGTATAAGAAAGCTGACTGTTGCCAGATGTGCTTGCACCGTAATAGTTGTTTTGAACGCTTGAAATATACGGGTAGCTTGTTCCTGCCTGAATATTACCTACTTGATTATTAATGAGAAATATTCTCGGACTTGATACTACTTTTGTATTGCCCTGCGTTGCCAAAGCCTGTAAAGCAATATTAAATACATTTGTATGATCCATATTGCTTATAGCACCGCTTGCTAATGCTCCAAGCGTTGTGGGAGTTAATGCGCTTGGCGTAGCTGATGCGGGAGAATTAGCCGTAGGCGCTCCGTTGGCATTATTTGTATTAAGCATTATATTTGAACTTCCGCTATATCCACCTATTCTAAAATTATTTAATGCACTCCAATTAATACCCCACTGCTTGCTGTCATTTAATTGCACATCAACCACATAAGCCTGTATATAAACTTGTTTTGAAAAAGCATTTATCCAATTGTTTATAAGCTTTGATGCTTGTTCTACATACTTCGGATAATCTTTAACATACATAATGCCGGTAGTGGGCTCTACCATTACACTTCCGTTTTTTGATAAAACGGCTTTTACCTGCGAGACCATAGTATTCAGCATATCTTTGCCTGTCTGTGTAGCTTTGTAGGTAAAATTGCTTGTAGATGATATTGAACCGCTGTTGCCTGTTGAACCTCCAGATGAACCTCCAGATGAACCTCCAGATGAACCTCCACCATTGTTGCTATTAGTTCCACCGCTTTGTCCTGATGATGAAAAATCATATTTTGCGTCTGAATTGTCTAAAATAGACGCAGGAAGCTTAAACTCTTCCATTTTAAAAGCTTCTACTGTGATTATTTTTTTAAAATCGTCAATTTTATAAAAATAATCTGCTTGATTTAAAATAGTTTCTAATGCCAAAGGCAAAGATACCTGTGTTAAGCTTACGGTTATAGGAGAATTTAAATCTACATCATTTGAATAGGTTACAGAATATCCTGTTAAAGCAGAAAAGTTCTGCATAACTACACCCAAAGGCTGGTTGATTGCATTAATTGAAACTTTCGGCTGATTGTTATACTGCTGTTCCTGCTGTTGTTTCTCTATAAAAGAATTTAATTGTTTTGTTAAATCCGCTTTTGCAATTGTTGTGGTAGCGGAAAAAAATAAAATGCTTGTTGCCAAAGCAAAAGATATTTTTTTATTCATGATTGCCTCCTATAAATGCAGGCGGGGTATTCGGATTGCTTGGATTGAATACCGGTGCAGGCGGATTAAACGGCATACTGCCATTCATTTGATTTGATTCTGTGCCAGCCTGCTGTCCTGTTTTAGTGTGAGAGTTGCTTGTAAAAACTACTGAATTTTTTGTTTCTGATTTAAAAGATAAAGGCAGAAAAGCTTCACCTTCTGGGCCGTTTACATAAATACCATTTGACTCTATGCGTGTAACACGGTAACCGGGTGCTACATTATCACCGACACCAGCTCTAAATATACTGTTTTGATATTGAACCACTGCTATTTTTTTATCCTTGTAATCATAAATTAGATTAACCGATACTTTTCCTAAAACATTTGAGTTTGACATTGAAGCCGAACCATTGTTGTTGTTAAAGTTTGGCGGAGGAACATTAAAAGGCATACTGCCTTGCGCTTGAGTTGGAAATGGCACAGTTCCGCTTGGCATTGACGGCGGGGCAGGTAATTTTACAGGCGGAGGCGCTATAACGGGAAGCTGTGGTTTTTCTTCTTTTGCTTCTTTTACGGGCTTATTTAAAGACTGCATTTCGTCTTGTGTTTTTAAAATATCTTTTTGAAGTTTTAAAATATCAAGCGATTTTTCATAGTAATTTTTCATTTGGTCTAACTTGTATTCTTGTGTCGGCTCTAAACTGAATATATCAAAAGACTTGTTTACGGTTTTTACGATAGCACTTGCGTTTTGCTGAATACTTTTAGGAGAAAGCGGATTTGCTACCGCATTTGACGCTGTGGCATTAGTGCTGTTGGTTGCATTTGTAGCATTAACCGTAGCATTAATTGCAGTTGCGGGTTTTGCAATAGGTTTTTTTGCAACAGTATTAATATGTGGAGTTTGTATTTTTGACTCTGATAATTTTTGCTCAAAAGTATAACCACCATAAACTGCTACAACAGCCAAAACTGCTATTATTGAAATATAAGCTTTTTTACCTAACGGCTTCTTTTTAAGCTCATTGCTGATATTGCCTTGATTGTCATTTTTTTTCTTCTTTTTAAAAAAACTCATTGCTGACGTAAGATTAATTTGTTTCTTTTTAAGTTCATCATCTTGTTTGTTTTCTTTATTTTCAGCAGTGTTTTCATTATCAAGGAGTTCATCGTCATCGTTTTCAAGATTAACTTTATTTTGAATTTCGCTAATAGTTTCTTTCAAATCTTTATCTTTATCTTTTTCATTTTCGTTCATCATTTAACTCCTTTTGCAAATAAGCTTTCATTAAAAATGCTTTTGAGAGTTCATCTTGTCCCATATTTTTAAGTATATTGGCTATTTTTATGTTTACTGCCGTATTGCTCGGATCTACTAAATTTGCTTTATAATAATATTTTAAAGCATCAAGTTTATCGTTTGCTGTTATATAATTATCTCCTATGTAAGTATAAGCGTTTACTTCATCTGTTTTATTGCCTAATGCTTGTGCGCATAATGCCATATCAAACAATGTTTGATTTTTGGAATCAATATTTGCGTCTTTATTTTCAATATAGCTTTGTGCAAAATCATCATAAGCTTTCTTGTATTCGTGATTTACAAGCTCATATTTACCCAAAGCTGTATAGTATTGAGATTTATTAGTTATTTGAGTATTTATATTTGCTTTTTTGAGTGTTTCATAAATAGTTTTGGTATCAGACAAATCACCATTGTCAATCATTTTTATCAAAGCATCTGACATATTATCTAAGTTTGGCGGAGGCGGCGGTGGTGTTGGGGTATTTACTACCGAAACCACTTTTTCATTAGGTAATACAGGTATTGCAGATGTGCCATTGTCTGCTGTTGCTATTGCAGTGCTGTTTCCTGCAACTGCTGTTGCAGTGGTATTTGTTGCAACTGCTGTTGCAGTGGTATTTTCTGTTTGAGGCTGTAATCCTCCCTCTCCATTTACTCCAACAACTGTTTTCTCATATTTGTAAGTATAATGCGCTGGTATGTAGGCTCCGCCCACTACCTGTGCGGGCACATAGACTTTATGAATATCCATTTTAGAAAGGTTATTTGTAACTTCTTTTTTCCCTTGTTCTACTCCATTCTGGTAAACCTGCTGTTGATTTGTAGCGCAAGATGACACAGCTAAAGCGGTTATTACTGATACAATTAATGCCTTTTTCACTCTTTTTCCTCCTTTATTAGGGTTTCTATCGCTAATCCTAAATTTCCATCGCATTTTTCTAAATATCTGTCTAATTTTGCATTATCTTTATCGTTTGTAGTAGATAGCCAATAAGTGTATCGGCTTGGTGTAAGCCTTATTACTCCGCTTATATTGTCCCCTATTTTAACAAAACACTCTGAATAGTTAGCGGTTCTTTTGACGCTTATATATTGATTAAGCTCATAAGGTGTAAGCATAAGGCTGTTTGCGTTTCTTTGTATTGAGTTTTGAGAGTTCATAAGCAGAAACTTATTTGCGCTGTTGTTGAATATCGCAATACCTGCGTTGGAACTGAAAAAGTCCTCAAAGTCCTGCGTAATTGTTACAAGCTGGGCTCCGTGCTTTCTATAAGTCTTAACAATTTCAATAAAAAATTGACTTGTTGATTTAATTCCCATTAATCGCCAAACTTCGTCCATAATCAAGTATTTTTTGCGACCTCTTAATTTCGGATTTTGAATAATATTTGCATAAAAGTAAGCAACTGACATAAACCAAGCAGTCAAAAGCTCATCATCGTTTATTCCGCCTATCTCAAAAACCGTAAAAGGATTTTCTATATTAAACTTATTCGGTCCGTCAAAGAAACTTCCATATCGTCCTTTCTTAGAAAAAGGCACAAGCCTGTTTGCTATTTCCTGCCCTAAATCTCCTTTCGTGCGTAAAAGCTCAATAAAATCAGAAATCATAACTTCTCTGTTTTCTTCTGCTTGTATTTTTGATAAATCAAGTATAGCTTCTTCAAGAATACCTGTTTTTTCTCTGCTTAAATAGTCTTTATCTGACTCCATACCGGTAGCCATAAAACGCAATATATTTGACAAAAATACAAGCTGTTCCTTATCGCTAAAATTAAAATTATAGAAAGGGTTGATTGTTATAGGGTTTGAAATGCTTAAAGTAATATATTGTCCGTTGTAAAGGTTGCAAAGCTTTTTATAAGAGTTACCTTTATCTATAACCAATATAAACGGATCTTCTCTTGTAGCCTGCAAGATATAATCGCACATAAAAAACGATTTGCCTGCTCCTGTTATACCTAAAACAACTGCGTGCGGGTTTGGTGTAATCTCATTGTTAAAGCAGTCAAGAGTAAGCACATTGCCTCTGCGGTCAAGATACATCTGACTTCCGTTATGCGTTCCTTGAAATTCTGGATAAAAAGAAACGATATCGGCTGTATGATGCGGGTAAAGTTTTCTTGTGCGTCTTAAAACACTGTCATACTCTTTTCTATAAAAGAAAGGCAATGTATTTAAGAACACAGGAAATATTACGGGGTCAGTTTCGTGGATACATTGTATTCCATATAATTCCAATCTTGTTATTAAAGTTTCTACATCTTTGTATTTAACCAAAAAAGTAATCATAGTATTATTGAGATAGATATTATTTTTGTATATATCCTCCAAAACCTGCATTATTTCAGCCTTTATAGTATTTGACTTTATATCTGCTCCTGTTTTGGTAAATGAAAAAGCAAATTTCTTTTTGATTTCAAGTGCCATTATTTCTTTTTCTTTTGGGTTTGTAAAAACATTTATAGTGCATAAAAAGTCATCAAGCATATCTGCAAGAGTAAAGTTGTTGTTGTCCTCTATAAAGAAAAAGTTGGTTTCTGTTCCTGCTATCGCATTGACGCTTACTACTGCGTAGGGTTCATTGCCGAAATAAATCTTATCGTTATCAATAGTGATATTTGTATTAATAAGCTGTTCGCTTAAAGGCAAAAGCTTATCATAGCCTTTGACTGTTCTTGGCTGATGGTTAAATACAGGATAGAAATAGTCTAAAAATTTGTCTGCGTTAATTCTTTCCGATTTGATACCTATAATTCTGAATGAGTCCATTAAAGAGTCAATTGCTCTGTTAAGTTTTCTTAAATCTTGTTTCCCAGCTTTATCATATATATGCAAATTATTTTCTGCGTTGCCGAAAAGCGTTTCCATAATGCCTTTATCCTGCTGTGGTCTTTTTGTAACAAGCGTTACTGCAAATATCCTCTTAAATGTCTTTGCCGAATATTTAAGTCCGTTTATTTCACATATATCGTTTGATTTAAATAAATCTATTTTTTCATTAACAGCTTTTTTTACAACACTCGGCAAATCCTGTTTTGTTTCTTTTTTTAAATACATATTTATTACAGGGTCTTTTATATCTGCTCCCCTTGTAGAGATTAAAAAAGGCTGTAAAATCATATCAGGGTAATAGTGGTTGAATACTGTTGCAAGTCCGCTGAAAACTCTATCTAAAAATTTATCATAGATAGCGTTTGGAGGCGTTACTTCAAACAACATTGATATTGAACCGTCTTTATTTAAAAAGTATCCATCATCTTCAAAATAAAAAAGATATGGCAAATAGGTTTGTATTCTTAATTTGTTGTCTTCTGGAAGTTCTATTAAAGGTATTTCAGACTTTTTCTTTTTAGAAAAAATCATTGTGTTTTCTCCACTTCAAGACCTAAATTAATAGGGTTTTTTGTAGAATTGATATACCAAGTAGGGTTATTGATTTGGACAAATATCCAGTGTCCTGTAATAAACACTCTTTTATCCTGTGTAGTATGCGGCGGTATCCACATAGGCTGAATTACAGGAGGCTCAATAACAGGAACTTGGCTTACGCTTTCCTGCGGTATGTTTGTCTTTATATTAATTTCTGTCTGCGAATCATTATTATACGCACTTGTCATATTCTCTTTCGGTTTTAATTCGTTTGATGTAGCACAGCTTGCTAAAAATATTAAACTGCATAAAGCCATAATTGTTTTTTTCATCAATCCACTCCTCTAAATCCGTATTGATTTATATTATTCAGTTTATAGCCTGTTATAACTGCTCCTTTTTCTACAACAAGATACGCTTTTGTTCCTGCTGGAACATAAATCATATCTACAAGATTATTTAATTTATTTGCATAATACTGCGATAATGCGTTTGCTCCTCCTGCAAGCCCTGCATAACCGCTGTATTTTCCTACCTGTCCTCCGTTAACCGATGTTTCTACTGTGCCTGATGTAGTTAAAGATGAGTTTTGGTTAGCCATTGACATAGCACTTCCAAAGCCCTGTAAAACTCCTGATAAAAAGCTTCCTGTTAAGTATTTGCCTGTAACAGATATTACTTTGCCTTTTATGCCGTATGCACTGTCTTTCTGTGCCGATAAATAACCGCTGATTTTAAAGTTTTCTGATTTTCCATTAGGCAAAACACAGGACAACTCATAAGCATTTACAAAAGCCCTTTCGCTGGCTTGATTGCCTTGTGCTTTGGCTAAAACTTTACAGGATTTCAATGGTATTCTTGTATGATTTGGCCCGTAAAACATTTCATTAACATTAAGCAAGGTTGGCAATTCCTGCCCTGATGTAATAGGGGCATAAATACCGCTTACTAATGTAACAGACACTATTGATCCATCTGGCAAAGTTACATAATTGTCATCATTTTTTGACTGCTGATTTGCAGTTGTATTGCTTTGTGTAGCATTGACATTAATTGATTGTATTCTTGCTGGCGGCGGAGGCGGTGGTGTAGGCGCAGGCATACTGACATTATTATTTTGCGGTGGCAAAGATGGTGGTGCCGACTGCTGAATAGGATTTGGATTTGACGGCAAAGACGGCGGTGCAGGTAGCTGTGCCTGCTGTGACTGCTGTTGTTTTACTATATCTTTTAATTGCTGTATGCTTTGAGTATTGTTTGCAGTAGCGTTTGCAATTTGGCTTATTTTCTGGTCTAATTGTTTCTGTAATAAAACAGAATTGTTAAGTTGAAGCGTTGAGTTTGTAGAGTTTGTTTTTTGATGAACTTTCTTTGAGTTATTGCTTAGTATTCCTTTTATCGTAAAAAAAAGGAATACTAAGACTACAGCCATAAGTATAAATATTTTGTTTTTGAAATTAGGCGGTAAGTTATTTAAAGGATTTTTTGAGTTTGTTTGTTTTTCGTCTTTCGTTCCTTTATTGATAACACCACCGCTTATATTGCTTTCTTGGTTTTTATTCTCTTCCATCTATTCAAGCCTCCCTTTGTATGATGTGATAAACCATATCTTACTTTCTTGGCTTGGGTTTAAATACATATCATCAACAGCTATGCCGAGTAAATTTTTAAAATATATCTTTTCATAGGGAACTCTTATTCTTACAGGTGATATGTTTTTAATTATGCCTTCATATGCTGTATATATTTGTCCTTGATAGCTTTTTATAAGCGTTAATGTTATATCTTTTGTTAAATACGATACTGTTGGGTTTTTAATAACCGCAACATCTAAATCATCGCTGTGATTTCTTACTTCAATAAGGAAATTTGATATGCTGTCGCTTTCTTCCTGCATTGCTGACGAAGTATTTATATTTTTTTTCTGTATGTCGTTAACAATTAAAGTCAAAGGGGCTTGAGATGCAGACTGCAAAAAAAAATGATAAATATTGCCGTTGGTGCAGTTGATATATAAATCTCCTCCAATATTATCTGCAAGCGGTTTCAAGAAAAGCTTATTGTCTGAAACTTCCGCAGAAATCTTATCTGTGCTTATGCCTGTTATTAGTTTTGAAATATGTGCAGGCAAGTCAATTTCCGTAGTTCTTTCATTCATTAAACCTACATTTATAATTTGGTTGGGTGTATATTCTATTGTTTCAACATTACCATTGGAATCTGCAAGCGGTTTTACAAGTGCGCTTGACGGCGGAGGAGTGCTGTTTACAGCAGGCATAGCTTGCTGTGGCTGTGTGCTTGCTTGTTCTTGTGCTTGTGAATTAAATAATATAGATAAGTAATTGCCTGACTGCGATACAGAATATTTTACATCAGGATTAGCTATAAATGCTATTCTAAAAAAATGCTCACTTGAATGCAAAGCAGTTTTTGCAAGATAGATTTCCTTTCCTGACATAGTCAAACTGTTTGGCACTTTACCGCTTTTGCTGTCTGTATTTAGAATGTCCAGAATAATAATTTTAGAGTTTTTATCTTTTTGCGTTGAGATTTTATATTTTATAGCTTGGGTTGCTTCTATCGCACAAGTATTGTCTATACACGCAATAGACTTAATAGTATTTGCATTTACTATACTTGGTAACAAAAGCATAGCAGTAGCCATTAAAAAATGTTTTGTTTTCAAAATCAACCTCCATTGTTTTCTTTTTCTTGAATTATTTTAACATCTGATACATACAAGCCAAAAGGGTTTTCTAAACTCGGATTGCCTTTAACAATAGTAATATCAAAACTGACTTTCTGCGCATTGGCAACCGAATCATAGTAATTGCTTACATTTGCTTTATTTACTTTTATTAAAAATGTATTTTTGTCTATTATTTTTACCGCAACATCTTTTGCGGTAAACGATATTGAACTTGCATAGTTTTGAGATGTAAATGTTTGTTTTATATTTCTTGCGTAGCGTTCAATAGATTGATACATAGCAGGCAAAGCCAAATTTTCGGCCTCTTTTACTCTATCGTCAAAATTAGCAGGAGTAAAAGAGTATAAAAGGCTTAAATAGTTTTGTGTAAAGTTATAAATAACTTCACCTTGATACTGTGATGGTATTACAACACCGTTGTAGCCAGAAGTTACGACATAGACAGGTTTTGGAGATAGAAAATACTTTCCAAGCATATAACCAAATAAAATAACCATCAACGCTAATGCTAATGTCTCCAAAACCGCTATGCGCAATGTAAAAATTCTTAATTTTTCATCGTCCTTCCAAAATTCCCAATATTTCTTCACTTAACTAAAACCGCCTTGTTACCTAAATATTTTATTGGCATTCCAAAAGTTATATTTAGATTTTTATAAAGCGTTTGAAAGATTATGCCTTTTGGTTTATTGTTTTTATATCTGTTAACCGCTACCATTCCAAGCAGGGTTATAATTAACAGTAAAAGCAGGTTGTTTACAAAAAAAATCAACAGTCCTATAATGCCCGCTCCGACAATACCGTCTTCTTTGTCAAAGATAAAAACCTTTAAAGGTTCGTCAATTATTTTAGGAACATTTCTCATAAACACCTCTTATTGATGGAACATACTCCAAACTTCATTTGACAAACCTGTTGCAAATGCTAACAAGATTGCCATACCCCACATAATAAATGCCGTCGCCGCTGATTTCCAAAGCATAACAATACCGCCGAATACAAACACAACAAACAAAACTTTACCTAAAACATTGTAAAGCAAGTTTGAAAGCGTATTTCCTGCCTGCTCTATGGCACCATTGCCGGTAGTTGACGCTACTGTGCTTGCAAAAGAATGGTCTGTTAAAACTAAAAAACACAAACCGATTAATAAGACTGTTACTAAGATTTTAATTTTTCTGTCTTGCAGTAAGATATTTAAGTAACCTAAATAGGCAAGCATAACCGATACCTCCTAATAAAATTCTTAATATTATTATAGGTATTTAAATTAAAAAGTCAATAAAAAAAAATAAAAACATATTATTGCATTATTTTTTTTAAAATTATATTTTTTAATTCTTCTGGATAATAGTTATCTATTTTGTATTCTTTTATTTCATTTAAAGATATGCGGTTTAAAAATTCCAAAGTGCCGTAGTGGTCTTTTGTTATATGAAATTCAAAACCGCTTCCTGCGGGCATTAGAAAAATTTGTTTGCAGACAGCACATTGCCTAATTTCAAAAACAGGATAAAATATAATATCTTCTATATCTAAATCATCATCTAAAACAATAAAGTATTTTTTTAACAAATCCATCTTGCAAACTCCTTTTTACTTTAAATTAAACATTGGCAAATAAATACCTGCAAAAGTGAAAATTATAAAACCGCTTGCAAAAACAAGCATTATTAAAGGCAATACAGTAGATAACGCAAAAATTGAACGCTCAAAAAGCATTTTCTTGTTTTCTGCAAAGCTTACCATATAGTATTCAAGCTGTGTAGTTTCTGCTCCTGCTTTTAAAAAACCTATAAAATCAGGTTTAAAACCTACAAATTTAAAAGCCTCATAAAAAGGTTGTCCCATTCTAATATAGGGCAGGGTTGATAAAAGCATCTGTTTCATATATTTTGAATCTACTATTTCCGTTAAGTATTGTATAATAACATCTGGCTTTACTCCTGCCGAGTAAAGCAAATCAATAAAATAACATATTTTCATTATTTCATAGTTTTCCTGTAAAGCCATAAACGGCTTTAAAATAAAACTTAATCCGTTGATTAACGCTCTGCTTATACCATAATCTTTCCATCTTGGGAATTTGTATTTTAAGTAATTAGGAAAAGACGCTACGGCAAATATTGTTTTAACTGTAAAAAGCTTCCAGATGCCTAAAATAATTAAAGCGACAACAAAACCGCTTACATAAACATTGATATTAATAAGATTAGTAATTGCTATAACAATTTTTGTAGTTATCCCGTATGTAAGATGGTTTTCAAAAAAGCCCAAAGCTTTTTTCATAGCAAAACCGTAAACTATATAAATAATCAATGTTATTATGGTTAAAATGATTTTAGGGTTAATTAAGGCTTTTGCAAGTTCGCTTTCTCCTTTTGCCAACACATCTAAAAGAAAAACAACTTTCCCTAAAACCTCTTCTAAGTTACCGCTTTCTTTTTCTGCACTTTCAATAGCTTTTACAATAAATGTATTCATTCCAATAAGCTCAAACACTTTTGATAAAGACAAACCTTGTGTGGTAATAAGCTTTTTAATTCTAAGCGTCTGCTGTTTGGTATAGCCTGTAAACATTTCTGGTATAGTTTCAACTATTATTTCTGGATTAATACCTTGCTTAATAGTATTGTAAAAAATAGCGACAATTTCTTTTAGGTTTCTTAAAGGTATTTTTTTCTCATAAATATTTGTCAACGTTCTTAAATGGTCAATTTCAATATATCTTATTTTATAGCCTAATTCGCTGATGAGTCTTTTAGCTGTCATTACGCTGTCTGTTTTTATGTAATCATTTACAATTGTTCCATCTACCATTTCGGCAGAAAATTTAAATACTTTTCTCACTAATCTGTTCCTCCTACCGCTGTAATAATCAACTGATAGCCCCACGGGGTATATGCTATTGCGTGAGCTGTATATGGTGGCATTTCGTTATTCGGCTGTCTTACATTACTACTCCAGTTATCAATATATATCTGCATTTGTGTTAAGCTTGTTTGCGATGCAGAAGGATAATACCAAGCATTTGTCTGGTCGTTGATTGAAGTGGACAGGGCAATATTTGCTTGAACCACAGTTTCAAGACAGTTTGACGATGAAACATAGCAGGAGTTTGCAATACCTGAATTTGAGTCTGTATAAGATGAAGTATTGCCATTCTGGTCTGTTGCGACAAAGTGATCAATAGTTATATTTTTGCTTGGGTCTGCCTGAAACAGAGTAGCAAAAGTTTGACTTAAATAATTTGCGTATTTGTTAAGCAAAGCCAATGTTGCTTGATATTTCTGAGTTTCTATATTTGCGCCTGAAATCGTAACGCCTATATTTGTGCCTCCAAGAGTTAAGCTTCCATTATTAGGATTGAATGTTGATTGTAATTTATGAGATGAACCCAAACTTACTATTGCTATTGTTCTATACATAATGCCGTTTTGGTTTCCCTGCGGATAAGACACAAAAATATAGTAAGGATTGCCCCAAGCGTCCCTTAAAGCGTTGCCGTAAGGGATAGTAAAAAATGTTCTTGCAATATCAAGCCAAGCTTGGTTTGGAGTTCCAGCTGATATAGTAGGTGTTTGATTGTTTATCGTATCAATAGCACCGTTTGCGCCTGTATCCACATTTAAAGAAGCCTGTCCTAAGTAATTTGCATTGTCTATTATCCAAGCCCTTTCGCTGTAACAAGCTTCCATGCCTTTTTCCATTGAGTTTAAATAATTCTGCGTTTGAACTCTCTTGTATAAATTTTCAAGCTTGCCTATTCCACCTATTGATAAGGCTATGAGGATTGTCAATACTGCTAATACAATCAGCAACTCAACTATTGTAAAACCCTCTTGGTTTTTCATTCTTCAATTTCTCCATAAACCTTTCTAATTTCGTTTTTAAGTTCTTCTGATTTGTATGAATAAGCCAAAGCTACTTTCTGCGAAACAACGCCGTCTTTTATCAACTGCATAAGATGATGATTTAAAAGTAGCATACCGCTTTGTTTTCCCATATAAACAGTATTTTCTATTTGATTGATTTGGTTTCTTAAAATATTGTTTTCTAAGTTTTTATCATTAAAAGCAATTTCACAGGCAAGCGTTCTTGATTTTTTAATTGTAGGAATAAGTCTTTGCACTATAATCACTTTCAAGGCAAATGCCATAGCCACTCTTATCTCCTGCTGTTTCGCTTCTTGAAATGCGTTAACAACCCTTTCAATCGTCTGTGCCGTAGAACTTGTATGCAGTGTAGCAAATACAGTATGTCCTGTTTCTGATGCTTGAAGTGCTGTTGTTATTGTTTCTGCGTCCCTCATTTCTCCAACTACAATAATATCAGGGTCTTCTCTCAACGCTTCTCTTAATCCATGCGCAAAACTCTCTGTATCTGCATATACTTGTTTTTGTGTTATTATTGAACGCTTTGACTTAAATAAATACTCAATCGGATCTTCAAGCGTTATTATGTGTTTATTGTAGTTTTGATTGATATATTCTATTATGCTTGCAAGCGTAGTGGATTTACCTGAACCTGTTGGTCCGCATACTAATATAAGCCCTCCTGAAATATTTCTTATTCTTTCCAGAATAGAGTTTATATTCGGTATTCCAAGAGTTGTTAAATCAGGTATATCTTCTTTGATATATCTTAAAAAAATTCCTATTTTCTCATTAGAGTGGAAGCTTGTGATATTTGCCCTAAACCTTTTTAACCTGATTGTTACCATTAAATCAACTTCACGCTTTCCTGATTTAACAGTAGAATATTCTTTACCGTAAACTGCTTGATTTAAGATTTGAGATAAAATAAGCTGTATAGTTTCTTTGTTTATTATATCGTGTTCTATATATACCAAGTCTCCGTTTTTTACTCTCATAATAGGCGGCAAACCCTCTTGAAAGTAAATATCCGATACACTTTCTTTGTCTATATTTTCTAAAACAACATCAAAAAGTTTTTCTATTTCTGCGATTTTTTGGTCTTCTCTACCGAGATTTCTTGTAAATTCATCAAGTTCCTTCATACACACTCCTTTATTGATAACTAAATACTATCCATTTTATTACGCTGTTCGGCTGTGGTATGCCAACCCTTGCCGTATAAACTGTGCTTGATTGTCCTGTCTGCGCTACGGCACTCACATTGCTTGACGCATTATCAAAAACAAACTGAACTCCAAGCGTATTTGTGTATTCATTTGAACCGATATTCATCTGTGACGGTAAGTTTGTCTGTCCTATGGGTGTCCCCTGATAACAGCCGAAAATTCCCGCACCATACTGAGTAAGCCCTAAATTTTGGCAAGTGCTGTCTTGACTGTTATAAAAATAATTCCAGCCTTGCTTATTGCTTGCTGTATATAAAGCTTTGACAAAGCCTTGTATTTTTCTTGCAAGATTGCTTAACTGCTTTGAATTTTCAAGGTATATTTGATTATTAATGCTTTTTCCATCTATTTTTATTGCGGTATTTGTCCCGCCTAAGGTTAAAACGCCCGTGCTTTGATTGAATGTTGACTGCAATTTATGCGATGAACCAAGAGAAACTATATAAACCAAATGGTAATAATTGCCTGTTGTGCTGTCTGTAAGCCTACTGCTTACATACATAATATAATTATTCTGATAGACATCAGTTAAAGGCAGTCCTAAGTATCCTGCAAGCTGTTGCCAGCTGGAAAAAGTGCCTTGATTGGTTTGCAGGACATTGCCAGCGTTTTGTTCTATCTGGTAATCATTTTGATAATAAAAAGAATTTAAATTATCTTGAATATATGAAAATTGTTCCTGCTGTTTTGACTGCAAATAAATATCTGCCCTTTTGTAGTAAATATAATATACCATTGCAGAAACTACGATTAAAATAGAGAAAAAAATCAATACGGCTGTTGTTATAACAAAACCGCTTTGATTTAATTTTCTACCACTACAAAATTTATCGTGCATATTACTCCATTGCAGGTTGATTTCATTAATCCTGTGTTACTGTTTGAATCTGAGTTGAATTTCTGCTGTAAAAAGGTTACTGCCTGACTTGGTATATTAGTGCAGGTTACCACTATGTCATTATTAGCCCCGTCATTTAAATAATCTCCTGCGTTTGTGTTTACAGTGCATTTGCTTGCACTACCAAAAGGTGATTGCCAATAATTTTGCGGGCTTGCTGTTAAATTCGGTGGCAAAGCCTGCATATAAGGCTGAACCCAGCAGTTTGACGCTGAAATGTTGTCTTGATTATTAGTTGCGCTTGATGCTATATTTTTATTCCATAAAGCATTGATTGCGTTATCGTTTGGATATGTTCCGCAATCTTTATAATAGCTTTCCTCTGCTTGTCCTATACTCATAACCTGAGTAGCAAGTTCGTTTGATTTCTGTTTTGTAACCAAATCAGATATTTTAGGCAATAAAAGAATAGCAAGAATGGCTATTACAGTTAATACTATTAGAAGTTCTACTAATGTAAAACCCTTACAACTAAAAAGGCACTCTTTGCGAGTGCCTTGCAATACATTTTTTCTCATATTAATTGTAATTATTGAATACTAAATAACCAGTGCAATTGTTTTTATTAGAACAAGTTGCATAAAATTGCGAACCAGCTTGTCCGAAGTTGGGATTACCATTTACTTTTTGACTCATATATTGAGCTGTTGACTGATTAAAGCCGCTAAATGATACATAATCCTGCTGTGTAACTCCAGATGCGCCGTTTACCGTAGGCTGTGCTATATTAATTTTTATTTGGTCTGACGAACCAAAAGCACCTTCAATATAAGTTCCATCTGTGGCTATTGTGCCTGCTCCGCTGTTTAAATATGGTCCGTGCCACAACCCTTGTGCTGTGCAATCACTGCCGTTTTCGGTATAAGATGCGGTAGCATATGTTGACTGATATAACCCTCCGATTATTGTAGGTTCTGTTCCGCAGTCGTTTTGAAACTTACCTACTGCGCCGACAATTTCATTGGCAACTTTCAAATCCTGTGTTGCGTGCTGTTTATCCAAGAAAGATGGTATAGCAGACAGCAACAAGACTGCCAAAACCGCAATAACCGCTAAAACAATCAATAACTCAACAAGTGTAAAACCTTGCTGGTTTTTAATTTTCTTTGCTTGCGTTTCCAATTCCAACTTCTTCATTTCCTGAAACCTCTGTTGCATTTACGCTGTCCTCCTCTACTTCTTTAACATTTTCGTTTTTATTTGTTTTCTCAAACAACGACTCCCTGATTTCCTTAAACTCATCACTGTAATATAAATCAGACAGTTTAGTAAGGTTTTCATCTACCACACGCAGATTATCAAAGTATTTCTTCATTGCTTGGTTCATAAGCAATTTAGGGTCTTTGATATAAAGCTGTCCGATTAACTCCAAAAAATCCAGACTTTTCGCTAAAACCATCAACCTCCTGTAATTAACTCCATTGTTTACCGTTATTAATCCCATCTTATGATGCCGTAAAACCGTTTTTAATGGAATACCGCTTGCCAATTCCTCTTGTATTTTCTCTGTTGTCCGTTCCATAAAACTTTTTTTTGCCACTATAAACCTCCAAAAAAATAATTTTTTTTATAAAGCTTGCTTTTTTAAATTTCCAAAAGCAAGCTTTATAAATAGTGTAATAAAAAACCACGCAATAGTCAAGGGAAAAATGATTAATTATTATCCCCCACTATTGATACATATTGAAGGATCATACTGCCAACTTTGAGTTGTTTGAGTTGGTGGCAATGGTGATGTAGAAACATTATAAACCTTATAAGGTGGATTATATGTATATAAAGAAATACCATACCCCTGCCAACCAGTAGTAGTGGCAGGTGCATAACAATAGCCATTACTGTAACTAAATGGTGTAGGACATGTTTGATAACTAATTAAACCGGAATAGTAAATTCCAAAATAATCATAATAACAATCACCACCATAACATTGAGTGCTACCGTAAGTAACACATTGAACATAGTTATATCTTGCTTTTGTATAAGCCCACACAGTTATCGCAGGCATTACACAATAACCATTTGAGTAGGTTAATCCCGGTGCACAGCCTTGTCCGTTGTAAGTCAAATTATTTGTAACAGGAACTATTGAACTAATCAGCGATGTATTAAAACTGCAAGCCCCATATCCCAAACTATCTGTCCCGCTTGAAATTGTATAGTCGCAAAGCTGATTAGTGAAAGGGTCTATAATGATATTATTAAAATTGGTATTATTTGGATTAATAGAGTTTACATTTACCGCATACTGTTTGCCTGAATTTAAATTACCTGAATTCAACGCAGTAGGATTAACTGACTCCGCTGATATTTCCTGCATAGCGTAATAATTACCGTCGCTTGATTGAACTGTCTGAAAAGGCTCTGGCACAAGCCAATCTGTTTCCTGTGCGGTTACACCCTGCAAATAAAAGTTAATATTGTTGTAGTAGGTAGCATTGCAGTTTGTAGCATTAAGAATTAATGCTTGCACCCAGCTTCCGCCATAAACGCTAATCCAGCCTTGATTATATGAAAAACCATTTGTCCACTGTCCATCGCCAGCCGCCTGAACATATTGCGAAAAGCTTCCCATTGAATATAAGTTAAAAAAGTTTGTGTATGGAGAGCTTACATCATGAACCCCAGCCGATAAATAACCATAGCTTAAAAAATAATCCGTATAACAATGTTTATAGCATATTAAATCACTTGGCCCGCCTGATAAAGAACCCCAACCGCTATATCCTAAGGGACTTGCACCGCCTCCGCCAAAACATAAACCCGAACAGCCCCACCAACCGCATTGTCCCGAACAACCGCTTCCATAGCTGTAATTTGCCTGACAACTTCCATTTAACTGCCTTAAAGAATAAGCCATATTAAACTGCAAATTGCCGTTTGAGTCTGTTGTTGCGCTCCAGTTATCAATGTATTTTACAATTACATTTACAGGGCTGTATGGTGCTAAATATTGATTATTTACATAGTTTATCAAATTAGTAACTAAAACCTGCGGAACATAAGTAGCTGTCGTATTAACTTCATTAACTTCAAAGCCTACATTGTAAGCAGTTTGCGCTGATACTTGAGTATTTAACGGTGTAGCTACTACACTGCCTAAGCCTGTCGGTGTAAGCTGGTAAATCTGAACCAGTAAATTACCTAAATACTGATTTAAAACAGGTGCAATTGTTGACGAGTAATTAGGCAACTGCTGTATTCCTATATCTACATTATGCGTAAAGTAAGTAACCATTGCTACATAAGGATTTGGATTAGTAACTATCCAGCCACTTGCTTTGGATTGTATATTAGCAGGGTCAAAACCTGAAAAGTTTTCTATGTTAGGAGACCAAAGCGCTGAATTTACAGCCCACTTATTTACATATTTACCAGTAACTTGGTCGTAAACATTAGCCGAATAAACACAGTTAACTGTAACAGTGTTTACTCCATACTGTTGTATCATACTGCCTGCGTTTGCTATAAGCTGATTGAAGTCATTCTGCGGAAATACAGTGTTTGCCGTATTAGCTAAATCGGCATTGCTTGCAAACTGCGTTCCGTATTGACTGCCTATCGGATTTGAATAAATAGGCATTACGGATTGCGTAACATCATAGGTAGCTACCACTTGACTATTGACATACTTGTTGATTTGAGCGGTAAAACTGTGCGATAATCCTTCTATTTCGGTTATCGTCATAGTGTAAGTGGTAAATCCCTGCGAATCCGCATACGAATAATTTAAAGTGCCTATACCTATAAAAATCAGCAAGAAAGCTATTAAAACTTTTTTAAGCAATCCCATAACAAACTCCTTTTTAAAAAGTTAAGTTTTAAATAAAAAAACCACATTGCCCTTGAATTATAAGTTTAATTCTTTTTTAGATTTTGTCAATTATTAAAAGAAATAAATTATACTTGTTTTTCACTAAATTTGTGTTATTAGATATTTTTAAAAAAACACACATAAGAGGCAATCTAACTGTTAAATATTTTATCATATTTTATATAAAAAACCACTTGACAAATACATATTTTGGTGTATAATATAAGTATGTATAAGATTGGTCAGTTTTCAAAGCTTACAGGTATATCAATACCGACTTTAAGAGCATGGGATAAAAAAGAAATATTGAAACCAGAGTTCAAAACACAACATGGAGAAAGAAGATACAGTGATGCTCAACTACAGAGTATACTGCAGAAGAAACCAGATACATTACGTATTAATATAGGTTATGCAAGAGTAAGTTCAAAAAAGCAAGAAGATGACTTAAAAAGACAGATTGATCTATTAGAGCTGTTTTTAGCAAAACAAGGTAAACCATTTAAAATAATCTCTGATATAGGCAGCGGTATAAATTACTCAAAAGCAGGGCTAAAGGAATTAATAAAGTTAATATCATTAAACCAAATAGATAAAATTTATGTGCTATATAAAGACAGACTTGTTAGATTTGGCTTTGAACTTATAGAAGAATTTGCAAAACTTCACAGCACAAATATTGAAATAGTTAATCAAACAGAAGATAAAACTGACGAAGAGGAGTTAGTGGAGGATATTTTAAATATAATTCATGTTTTTTCTTGTAAGCTAAACGGTAAAAAAAGCCATATAAATAAAAAAGTGGCTGAAAGGTTATTAAATGAGAACTACCCTCAAAA
>NZ_MDSU01000003.1 GCF_002119425.1 Desulfurella amilsii
CCATTTAAACACTATAATGCAAAGTTCAACAGGATATTATCAAAACTCAATGAATCAAAGTCTCAAGAGGTATTGGAGTGGGGAACTTCTAAAACAAATACAAAGTATCCATTAAAGTATACTCAAAGAGGCAAAGACATAAATAAATTCATATCGTTCTTATACTTCAAAAGAAACAAATACTTTTATGATCAATTCCACAAAATTTCAAAACGCATTGTGGAGTTTTTGCATCTCAACAATGTAACAGACCTTTGCTTATCTAAAAACCTTGCAGAACTTAAAAACAATGGGGAATGTAAATTAAGCAAATCAGTAAAGCAGGGTTTCATCCAAATACCTTTTATAAAGCTTTTAAAAAACATTGAATATAAAGCACAGGAGGTGGGTATAAATGTTTACTGGATAGATGAAGCGTATTCTTCTAAATCAAGCTGTATATCAGATGACATAATCAGCATACAGCTGAATAAGCCCAAATCAACTAATGCTTTCAATGGAAAGCGTGTTGAGAGAGGGCTGTTTTTAGACACAGTAATATCTAAAATATTCAATGCTGATATTAACGGGGCAGTAAACCACATTAAGATTGCAGCAGCAAAAAGCTTTGAGTGGCTAAAAAACAGCTTATTTAAGCTTTGCAACCCAATAAAAATAAAAAGCGACTACGAATTCTGCAAGTTCCTAAAAAACATGCAGAATAGTGTGTCGGGTAAGTCTGTGCTTTGGGCAAACCAAAGCACAGAAGCGTCGGGGTCTACTTGAGTAAGTTTTTGACAGAAAATGGTAGATGTAAGTCGACGGATCAACGATTTAAGACTGGAAAAAGGCAAAATAAAGCTACGAGAAGATGATAAAAGCTTTTTCTATTTCAGTTATGTTTCTTTTGAAGATGACAATTTGGTAATCTATGAAGATATGCAACTAAAAAATGATTTTTTCTCAAACACTGTAAATGTTAAAACAATACCGCTTGACGACGAAAAAGCAATAAAAAGCGCTTTAGATGCGATAGAAGAAGCATTTAAAAAAATTTACTTAAGTTAAAGTAAAATTATACAAAAATGGTATACTGCATTGTATATATCTTTCTTTAAAATATTCTTTAAATTCGTCGGTTTCCGCACCTATAAAAGCATAGTAAGAAGCTATTTCTATAAAGTCTATAATATTCTCTGCTACTTTTAAATTTTCTATTTTCTGCTTTATTAAACTGCTTTTAATTTCCTGTTCTGCCACAAACAATAATTTCAGTATATCATCACGCATTTTGTCTGGACTTTCTTTGATAACAGAGCATACGCTTGTAAAAGTATGCGGGAAGTTTTTATTTGTTTTACCGAAAAGCCAAAGAATGCCATCATAAAGATACTGCATTGTAGGTGCTTTGCTTTTACTGAATGTGCCTTTTTCTTTTGCCCTTTTATAAACATTAATTGTCATTTTAAATTTTACAAAGTAATCTAATGCGGTTTCTAAAGTATTTTTATCTAGTATCATATATTTATAATCACTTATATCTATGGGTTCGGTTTCATTAGGATATTTTGTTGTCATCTTAAAGCAATGAGGGCAAGGTGTTTCAAAATATTCTTTAACGGTTTTTGTTTCAATGCTGATTTTTCTTGATAAATAATTAAGATTGCATTTATCGCAGTATTTAATTGAGTAGTTATCAAGTTCTCTTTCTATGCAAATTTTTACTAATTCGTGCGGTATATTTAAAATATCCGCAATCATTATTGTATTTTTTAAAAGCAGATAAAGCGCTATAATCTGTTCCTCGTCTTTTCTGGTTAGCGTGTCTTTTTCTGTTTTCTGTTCTTTAAAAAAGCTTAATTGAAGTATACTTCTGACTAATTTTAAGCGTTTCAAGTATGTGTTTTTAATTATGCTGTTATTGCCTAATCCGCTTAATTTATAGATTTCGTTGTTTGTGGTATTCGGAAATTTCTGTAAAAATAAATATGCTATCGGGAATGTATCTTTTAGTATAAGGTTTGCGTCTTTTTCGCTAAGTTTCACTTTTCACTCCTATCGGGTTGCGTTTTTCTTGGTCTGCCTTTTTTTCTCTCTTTATTCTCATTCTCATTTTTTTGGCTGACCTTGCTATCATCTATCTCATTTTCTCCAATCTCACTCTCATTACTCTCGTTACTCTCATCACCGGGAGCTTGTTCGTTTAAAGCTTGTTTTGCCTCTTTATCTGCCAAAGCTTGGTTGACTTCATTGTAAACAGTTTCAATATCTATTTTTGAATTCATAAGAAGCTGAATAAGTTTGTTATTTACTGCACGGAGTTTGTCTATTTCATCGGTTTTAGGTAAAAACTCTACTCTGCTTTTTATTAAGTTTTCTCCAAAAAGGTTTATTAAGCCTTTTATCTGACTGTATGAGTCTAAAATATTAAGTTCATTGACATCAAGGTTTTTTACATTTTCAATTAAAATCAATGCGTGTTCGTGGGATATTAATAATTGGCTTTCAAGGAAAAATAAAAAATTAGTGTAGTCCATAGATTTGTAAATACTATTGAGTTTCATCAGTATAAACAAGTCTATAAAGTTATGTATCATTACTAAATCATCAATATTTGATTTAAAATCTTTTCGCAAGAAAGCAAAATTAAAAAGTTCCATTATTTGATTTTTTTTGGCATTTTCGGCATCAGACATAAATTACTCCTTTTTTTCTTTAAAAATCTCCTATAAAATTATATGTTTTAATTTTTAAAAAGTCAAGAAAATGTAAAAAAATATATAAAATAATTATTCACATATTTTGAATTTTGCTTGCCATTTTTTGTATAAGACTAGAGGATATATTTAAATCAAATTTATTGCTTTTATCTTGATTATCTGTTAAATCTATTGCATTTGCAAAATACATTATCACAATATCTCTCAATGTTTTAACAGAATTATGCATATTCAATATATCATCAATCGTAAGCTGGGCTTGCCTATGCAACCAGTTAATATTTATTTGACTATCACTTGGAAGCAGTTCTTTTAAAGTAAATAAATTTGCCTTTAAAAAAATCTTTGTTTTATTTTTTGGTAAAAGCTTATAAAGATGATTTTCGTCTAATATATTCTGTAAACTGTTTCTTATAAAATGTTTTATGGTTATTTGAGTGTAGTTTTCTTGTGAAATACGCATTGCAAAATCATTTGTATTAAAGTCTTGACAACTGATATTGATATTTGGATTTAAAAAAATTTCTAAAAAATCACTAAAATCGTTTTTTAAAATTACAAATTTATTACCTGCGCTTAAACACTCTAATTGTTTATCGGAGGCTGAAATTGTTATTTTTTGATTGTCTTTTACAGAACGGAAAAACTCATAAAGCTTTATTTTTGTCTGTTTTTTCTCTTTAAGGTGTTTTTTATTTAATATTTCTAAAAGCGTTTCGTGTATGTGCGGTATATTAATAATAAAAACATCTTTGCTGTTTATTTTTATTTTTTCTCTGGTAGATTTTATTAAAATGATTAAAATTTTGTGGTTATTTGCTTTGGCAAAATCTAAAATTAACTCACATAGTTTTGTTTTTGTTAAAATACCAAAACTTTCTCCGATAACTATTGCTTGGTAATTTAAAATTAAATTACCATCAAGCAGTTGTTTTATGCTAAAACTCTCATCAATTTCAAACTTGTTTTCAAAAATAGCTTTTAGGTATTGCTTTACAGGTGCGTCTTTAATAAAAAATAATGCTTTTTCCATAAGCAAATAATGCAATCAATCGTATTTGCAAAACCAGCAGGCTTTGCCCCCCCTGTTTCGCTTTTTCTCTCTCATTCCTTTGCCCTTATTTCATTTTATCTCTCTTGTTTTTCCTGCCCTAATTTCCTTAAATCCCTTTATCGTTTCCACGCTAATCACTTTTATCTCTCTTATTTTAACACTCTTTTCTCTCTTTTTATTCTTATCGTTTATGCCCTTATATCCTTAATCGTTCTGCTTTGTCAGCGTTGACTACTTTAATGGTTGCTTGATGGCTTCTTTAAGTTCTCTTCCTGCTTTAAAAGTAGGCATTCTACTTGGTTTTAATTTTACTTGTTTACCTGTAAGAGGATTTCTGCCTATTCTTTCTCCTTTTATTTTAAAAGCAAATTTGCCAAAGCCTATAAGGTTAATAAACTTGCCTTCTTTAAGCGTATCTTTCACTAAATCCAAGAAGTTATCAACGATTATATGCGCTTCTTTTTCGCTTATTTTTAACCTTTCGGCATAACTTTTAATAAAATCAAGCTTACTTAAAACCTCTATTTGCGTTTCATCAGCAGTTTTAGATGGTTTTGCCTTTGCCTGTTCTTTTTTAATTACCATTTCCTTTACGGTTTCTTTTATTTCTTTTGCTGTCTCTTTTGCAGGTTCTGGCTTCTTTGTCTGTTTTACTTCTGTCTTTGTTTCTGTTTTAGCAGTTTCTGCCTTTGCTTTTACAGGTGCAGGCTTTTTGCTGGTTTCTGGTTTTTTTACTTCCACTTTTTTTGTTTCTGGTTTTTGCGTTGTCTGTGTTTTAGTTGCTTGTGTTTTAGTAGTTGCAGCTGCTTTTGTTTTGGTTTCTGGTTTAGCTGTTTGTTTTATTTTTTGCTTATCTTTTTCTTTTTTTTCACTTTTTGCCATCATAACCTCCTTATTTTTTAAATCTTTAAAAGTATAAGTAATTATTTAGTAAAAATCAAGAAATTGTTTTTTAAAAATAGACAAAACTAATTTTAACAGTTTTTAAAAAAAGACCGCCATCATCGTGTCTTGTGTGATGATGGCAAATATAAAAGGGGGTAGGTAGGGCTTAGATAATGTCAAACTTAACCGTTAACAGCTTCTTTTAGTTTTGTGCCTGCTTTAAACATAGGCAATTTACTTTCAGGCAATTTTATCTTTTCTTTGGTTTGCGGATTTATGCCTTCTCTTGCCGCTCTTTTTGATACATAGAATTTTCCAAAGCCTGTAATGTTTACTTCTTTGCCTTGTTTAAGTTCTTTTTCAACCAGCTCAATAAAACCACTTAAAAATTTTTCTGCATCCGCTTTTTTAAATTGAGTTTTTTGTGCGAGTTCATCTACCACATCGCTTTTAGATAAGCTTTTTTTCTCTTCCAAAAGACACCTCCGAAATGTTATTTTACAAAATAATACTTGACTTTTTTTTAAAAGTCAAGTAAAAAAAAATAAAATTGTTTTTTTTATGTAACAGGTTCACTTGCTTTTTTAAAGCTGTCTTTATCGGTAATCTTTTTTACAGCTTCTTTAAAACTATCTTCATCAATCTCACCCAAGATAAACTTAGTGCATAGTTCTTTTAAATTTTTGCAATTATTAAGTTGCTGTTTAAGTAAAATTTCTTTCTTTCTTTTTTCCAGCTCACGCAATTTAGTTTTCATCTCTTTTTCTTTTTTTTCTAATTCGGTTAGTTCCATTCTTTCCGTCACTCTAAACCTATTAAACTCTGATATAAGCTATTACCATAACTGCTACCAGAATTCAGTTTACCGTATTTAGAGCCGTGAGCATTGCTCACCTGACGCTGCAATAGGTCAGTGCCTATTGCCTTACCCGACACGCTATTTTGCATCAGTCTGCAAAAATCGCAGTCGCTTTTTAGTTTTATTGGGTTGCATAGCTTAAAGAGTTTGCGCTTTAAGTAGCTTGTGTTAATGTCTTTGGCTATCTTGATGTGATTAACTGCGCCGTTTAAGTCTGCGTTGAATACCTTTTTTATAGTTGTGTCTATAAATAGTCCCCTTTTAGCACGCTTTCCAGAGAAAGCATTAGCTAAATCTGTTTTGGCAAGCTGTTTTATAGTATCATGCCCTAATGCTTGAGCCTGTTTTTGAATATAGACTACATTGCCCGATACTGAGCTTGTTTTAGATGAATAGGCTTCGTCTATTATATGGACATTGATGCCGTAATATTTAGCTTTGTATTCTATATCTTTAAGCAGCTTTATAAACGGTATCTGTATGAAATTCTGCTTTTGGGCTTTTCTTAAGTTGCAATCACCATTGTTTTTAAGCTGCGCAAGGTTTTTTGAGATGTAAAGGTCTGTTACATCATGCATTTGGCAATACTCTAATATGCGTTTTGATACCTTGTGAAACTTATCAAAGAAAAAGCGGTTGCGCTTAGAGTGCAAGTAAGAAATAAACTTCAGTATCTGATAGCCTTTTTTATCGTATTTTGCAGGATATTTAGTGCCTGTTTTAGAAATAGACCATTCTAATACATGGTCTTTTAAAGATTCCTGCAGTTTACCCAAAAGCCTGTTGAATTTTGTATTGTAATGCTTGTATGGTTTGCCGTCCACTATGAGAGATGGAGTGGTTTCATCGTTTACAAAAAGCGATGCAAGGTTGTTTAAGCCTATATCAAGTCCTGCTTCTTTTACAGGCTTTAAAAGCTTTAAGGGTTTGATTTTCTTGATGTAGGATACCTGCAGAGAAATCTGACTGCGGTCAAATACCAATTTAGCGCTGTTAATGTTTTTAAGATTGCCAACTATGCTTTCTATATCGCTTTTGCTGTGATGGATATAGAGCATTTTGTCGGCAAGGTTAATGCCAATTAGGTTTTGATTGAGTTTTTTAAAAGACAAAGAACAGTATTTGTCTAAATCTATTGAGTAGTTTAAAAGCTTTGAAAGCTTTTTGGCTTTTGGAGGCTTTGGCATTCCTGTATAAGCGGATGAGTTTTTATTATAAGCTTTAAGGTTTGTAAAGTAGGTTTTGTAATTTGCTTTTACTCTTTCTATGCAGTAAGTAAAATTGTGCTGTTTTATGGTTTTTACAGTCTCTTTTAAAGCTTGCCATAGTTTGTGGTCTTTATATTTTTCGTTTAAGTAATTGCTGTCTTTAGAATTTTTGGAGTTGTAATTAAGCAGAGCGTTTCTGAGTGTTATCTTGCTGGTTAGGTATTTAAAGTCGTTTTCAGTCTTGCCTTGCAAAAACAGTTCATAATTTTCTTTGATTAGTATAAGCAGTATGTTTTCAAAATGGCGGTATTTGTAGATATAGTCTGTCAGAGTCTTAACAAACTTTTTGTTTTTTATTCGTATGGTGAATATCCTTAGTTCGCTGTTAAGCGGAAGTTTATTAGCGTTCATCTAAAAGCCTCTGGGCTATTTTCTTGTTTATGTGAGAGCGTTTACCATTAAGCTTGCAGGAAAATACGTGTATGATATTTAAAATATCTTCAACAAGTTCTTCTTCGGGCGGTTTTTCTTCTTCAATATTTATTGGTTCTATTTTTGTGTCATTGAGTTTTGCAAACTCTTCTATGAGTTCAAAGCCGAATCTTGCAAGCCTGTCTTTATAGAGTATATAAACTGTATCAACCTGTTTTGCGGCAATAAGCTTTAAGAGTTCTTTTAAGCCTTTCTTCTGGTAGTTAATACCGCTACCTATATCCGATATTATTTTAAATTTTTTGCCCTGCTTTGCCAAAAACAATTCAAGCAGGTTAATCTGTCTTGTCAAATCATCTTTTTGATGTTCTGAACTTACTCTTGCATATCCTACATTGATGCGTTCAGCTTTGCCTTGTCTTTGCAAAATCTCATTGAGCTGTTCTTCGCTATACATTCTATGCTTGCCTTTTGTAAGATAAGCGGGTTTTAGCTTTCCCTGCTTATCCCATTTGCGCAATGTCTGGACTGTAACGCCTATAAGCTTTGCAAATTCAGTAATGTTATACATACAGTTATATAATAATACAAAATACTAAAAAGTCAAGAGGAAAATTAATCATTTTTGATAATTAAACAGATTTATTGTAACTGTTAAGAGCACTTTCTAATATTTCTTTATCTATTTTATCTTTATATTCTCCAAAAAAACCTATTTTTCCTAAAAATTCTATTACCTCAAACACAGGCAAACCAAATTGCATAGCAATTTCGGTAATAGTTGAACCAACTTACCATCGCATTCCTCTCCTATAACTCTGTTTAGGAGAGGTTAGATGGGTTTTTCTTGGTTTTCTATATATTGCTTTATTATGTCTATAGGAGCGCCACCCGTGCTTAAAATACAATATGATGGACTCCAAAAAAACGGTTTCCAATAAAATTGCTTTAAGTAATCTGCAAATTCTTTTCTTATTAATCTGGACGAAACAGTTTTAAAGTTATTTACAAGCTTTGATAACTGCAAGTGCGGATAGCCTTCAAAAGCAATGTGCATATGGTCTGTTTCAGTTTCTACAGCTATAAGCTTACAATGCCATTTATTTTCAAAAATGTCTTTTGTGATAGCCTTAAGTCTTTCATTGATTTCACCGTTAATTACTTTATGCCTGTATTTAGTTACTACAACTAAGTGGTATGTTAGCTTAAATACTGCGTGTCTGTTTGAGTCTAAATCCATAAAATACCTCTTGACAACTAAATAATCTGAGGTATAATATACTTATGTTTAAAGGAGGTGTCAAGTGAAAATAGTCAAAACCGCTAAACTCAAAATACTCAACAGAAACCAAAGCTTGATGCCTACGCTTGAGATTTACCGCAAAGCATTGAGTTTTTACATAGATGCAGTTTATAAAGAATGGAATAGCGTTAAAGATATACAAGACATAAAAGCCCAGGTTACATACCTTGAGAAAATAACACACAAAACAGCCAAAAACCCAAATCCTCCATACGACTTTGATAAAGACTTTTATAAGTTTCCAAGCTAC